>NZ_AP027291.1:1816231-2118936 GCF_030295745.1 Mycolicibacterium sp. TUM20985 | reverse complement strand
TTCTTCCGGCCCATCCGCTCCTATCTGTACTGGGAGCCGCACTGCTACGACATCCCGCTCTGCTGGGCGACGCGATCGATCTTCGACACCCTCGACGGCATCGATGCCCTGAGTGATCAGCTCGGCGGCCTCGTCGTGAACCTCGACGAGCTGGACAAGCTGATGCCTCAGCTGAGTGCCTCGCTGCCGCCGATGCTCGCGACGATGAAGTCGATGAAGACCATGATGCTGACGATGTACCAGACCCAAAAGGGCATGTCAGACCAGATGGCGGCGATGCAGGAGAACTCGACCGCGATGGGTGAGGCGTTCGACGCCTCCAAGAACGACGACTCGTTCTACCTGCCGCCGGAGATCTTCGACAACGCCGAGTTCAAGAAGGGCATGAAGAACTTCATCTCGCCCGACGGGCACTCGGCGCGGTTCATCATCAGCCACGAGGGCGATCCGATGAGCGAGGAAGGCATCGCGCACATCGATGCCATCAAGCAGTCGGCCAAGGAGGCCATCAAGGGCACTCCGCTGGAGGGTTCGAAGATCTACCTCGCGGGCACCGCGGCGACGTTCAAGGACATGGCCGACGGCAACGCCTGGGACCTGCTGATCGCCGGCATCGCCTCGCTGGCCCTGATCTTCATCATCATGCTGCTCATCACGCGGGCCGTAGTCGCGTCCGCGGTGATCGTGGGAACGGTGATCCTGTCCCTCGGCGCCTCGCTCGGGTTGTCCGTCCTCATCTGGCAGCACCTGCTTGGCCTGGAGCTGCACTGGATGGTCGCGGCCATGTCGGTGATCATCCTGTTGGCCGTCGGCGCTGACTACAACCTGTTGCTGGTGTCGCGGTTCAAGGAGGAGATCCACGCCGGGCTCAACACGGGCATCATCAGGTCGATGGGCGGTACCGGATCCGTCGTGACGTCGGCGGGACTGGTGTTCGCGTTCACCATGATGTCGATGGCGGTGAGTGAGCTGGCCGTCATCGGTCAGGTCGGCACGACGATCGGCCTGGGCCTGCTGTTCGACACCCTGGTGGTCCGGTCGTTCATGACGCCCGCCATCGCCGCGATGCTCGGCAAGTGGTTCTGGTGGCCGACGCACGTCCGGCAACGACCCAAGCCCGAACCGTGGCCGACCCCGGTCCACGCCGAGACCGCTCCACCCGTCCGAGGAGAGAGTTCATGATGAAGTCCCTACGCACCATCGCGCTCCGGGGCGGCTTGGCCGTGGCCGCATGTGGGTTCGTCGCGACGACCTTGGCCGGCACGGCCGCGGCCGACGCGACCGACGACTTCCCGATCCCCCACCGGATCATCATCACCACCTGTGACACCGAGCAGTACCTGCAGGCCGCGCGGGACACCAGCCCGGTGTACTTCGAGCGGTACATGATCGACCGGAGCAACCGCCCCGCCGACGTCCAGCAGCAGGCGTTCGACCGCATCCACTGGTTCTTCTCGCTGGACCCGGTCGCCCGACGCCAGTACTCCGAGAACACCGCCACGAACGTCTACTACGAGAACGTGGCCACGCACTGGGGCAACTGGGCCAAGGTGTTCTTCAACAACAAGGGCGTGGTCGCCAAGGCCACCGACGTGTGCATGAACTATCCCCGCGGCGACATGTCCGTCTGGGACTGGCCCGTAGCGCGCTAGTCAGCTCGAATCTCGGTGTTGTGGCCGGCCTGGATCGCCCGCCCAGCGGACGTCGTGACCAGGACGAACGTCAGAACGCCCGACCGATCTGGCACGGTGTGGTCCGGCCGCACCACCACGAGCCAACTCATCGATGAGCTGACCAAGCGCAGGCTGATCAAGCGCGCCGTCGCTGCCGGCGACCGGAGGAACCACGCGCTCGATCTCACCGCTGGTGTCGTCCGCACCCTGCACCTCGCGAACGAGGTGGCGCACCGGGTCGAAGGTGACCTCGCGGCAGGACTGTCCGACGACCAGTTGGCGACCCTGAAGGTCACGCTGGCTCGACTACTGGAGTCAGCCTGCCCGCCGAGTGCTAGTGCAGCGGACGCCGACGGCGACCCATGAAGACCGCCAGGACGACCGCGCCGATGCTCAGCGCGCCGCACGCCACGGCCACCGCGATCAGGTAGACGTCCCGCTTGTTCATCCCTGACGGCGACTCATCCGACGCCAACGTCAACTGATAGTCACCCGGCAACGGTCCCGGCCGCGGGTCGTCGAGGCCCGGGAACTGCTGGGTCTTGTGAACCTCGAAACTGCGCTCACCGGAGGGGCTTTGCTTCCACTCACCCCACGCGGGCGTAACGCCGTCGAGCAGCACCTTGCGCTCGCCGAACTGTGCGTCGTTGCCGACGTCCACGATCTTGTTGACGCGGAACGGTTGATAGGTGGCGTCGGGATAACGCACCTGCACGGGCACGTTGGCGAAGTTCAGCAGCGGCGGCGGAGCCGGCGGCAGGGGCAGTCCCACTCCCGGGAAGTAGCCGCCTCCGAAGAAGCTGCCGACCGCGACGTTGAGCACCTGATTGATCGGGTTGGTCACCAGCGCCGTGAAGCTGTACGCGGCGAACTGGGCCACTTCGAGCACGATACGTGCCAGCGGCGGGATCCACACCACCCGCGGAGCGTTCTCGTAGACGTAGACGATCCGCACCGGATCGCGGTACGGGTTGCTCAGCACCGGGCGGTAGTACTGGTCGTATTCGACCCAATCCGGCTGCCACTGACGCACATTGCGGTCCCAGTTGCCTGCGAGCCGGACCTGATCGTCGGTGCGCTGCCCATTCTGGCCGAACGGATCGCTGTCCCGATTCTGCACGTCGATGATGCGGGCGATTTCCGTGATCTCCTGCTTGGGCGCCTCGGCGGGCTTCTCCTCCACGATCTTCGCGGCCTTGGCGATCTGCACGTCCTCTGCGGGCGCAACCAGTGTCTGCGGGGTGACCTTCTCGATCACCCGCGGTGTCGCCTCGGCGGCCGAGGAGGACTCGGACTCCGAGGACGGCGATGACGAGGACTTCGACGACGACTCCGAGGACTCGGAGGACGGCGTCGGGGACTCTTCACTCGGGGAGGACGGCGCGCTCGTCGCCGACGTGGGAGCGACCAGCCCCGGCGAGGGCGGCGGCGTCGACGACCCGCTCGCGGGCAGCGGACTCGTGGTCACCGGGCTCGACGTGGCCCGGTCGGTCGTGGGATCCGTCGTCGTCGAGGTGACCGGTGGCGGTGTGCTGGCCGGTGCCGGTCGCGTCGACGTGACGACGGGCTCGGGGGCGGGCGCGACGGGTGCAGGCGCGCGCGTCTGCGGGGGCGCCTCCGCGGTCTGCGCGACGGTGGGCTCGACCGTGGGAACCGGCGTCTGAACGGGTGCCGGGATGTCCGCCGGCGCCGTCGCGGCCGGGGCTGTCTCGACGGGCGCCTCGGTCACCACGGGCGCCTCGACGACCGGCTCCGGCGCGATTGTGGTGGTTGGCAGGACCGGCTCGTCGCCCGGCCTGGCGAAGGCGGGTGCGACACCGCCCGTGAGCGCGGTCAGTGAGATGACCATTCCGGACGCCAACACGGCGCACACGGTTCGCTTGTGACACAACTTCAACGGTGCAGCCATCGTGGCGCGACTCCTTCGATCCAATCCCCCGACACTGGTTGCGGACCAGTGGCCTCACAGTGTCTTCCACCCAAGACATCGGTGTGGGCGCGGATTCGTTACACCCGCGGCCGCGCCGGCGCGCACGACCAGCACGTCATGGCTGACCTGCTGAATCGCCTGCACCGACACGTCGAGTGACGCGGCGGACTCGTCGAGCATCCGCAGCGACCGTCGACTTGCCCGAGCCGGACTCCCACACCCGTCGAAACGTCGCACTACCGTATGCGGATGGGGTTGACGTGGCGCGTGGGTTGGCTCGACCTGCCCGTGCACGGCGTGTTCGTCGGCCTCGGCGTCCTGGTGGCGAGTGTGGTCTTCTTCCTCGAGGCTCGGCGCCGTGGTGCGTTGGGAGAACAGTCGCTGGTGGCGGTCACGGGAGCATTGGTCGGAGGGGCGATCGGGATGCGGCTCTCGGGGCTGGCCGAGCACCTCGACCCACGGCTGAACCCCAGCCTGGCCGAGGCCTGGGCGTTCGGTTCGCGCAGCATCCTCGGCGGGCTCCTCGGGGCGTACGTCGGCGTCCTCGTGGCCAAGCGGATCATCGGGTACCGCGGCAAGACCGGCGACCTGTTCGCGCCCGCCGTCGCGCTGGGGATGGCGGTGGGGCGGATCGGCTGCCTACTCACCGAGGCGCCCGGGCGACCCACCAGCCTGCCGTGGGGAATCCACGCGCCCGCCACCACACCGGCGTGCCCGGGATGCCTCACCGGGGAGGCGATGCACCCGTCCTTCGTCTACGAGATCGTCTTTCAGCTCGCGGCGTTCGGCGTGCTGCTGTGGCTGCGGTCGCGCGTCACCCATCCCGGCGAGCTGTTCGTGCTGTACGTCTCGGCGTACGCGGTGTTCCGGTTCCTCGTCGAGTTCACCCGCGCCAACGAGGTGGTGTGGCTGAATCTGACACGGCCGCAATGGTTCCTGCTCGCCAGCCTGGTGCTGGTCGCGTTCCGACTCCGCAGTGGTCACCACCGCGGGTACTACGAGGCACTATCCCGAAAACCGAGGGTCGCGTCATGACCGGTCCACCGCCACCGCCACCGCCACCGCCACCGCCGCCGGGCTGGTATCCACCGCCTCCCCCACCGCCGAGCACGACGGGCACGGTGATCGGTTTCGCCGTCCTCGGCGTCATGGCCTTCGGCGCCATCAACCTGGTCCTGGGGTTGGTCGTGCTGGCGCTCGCCTCGGGCAGCGACGGCGTGGTCGTGGGAGTCGGCGCGGTGATCTTGGCGCTCATCGCCTTCGGTGGCGGCGGGGGGTTCATCGCCCTGCGACGGCCGTGGAGCAAGGGTCTGGGCATCGGGCTGATGATCGGTTGGGCGCTGCTGTCGATCACCAGCGTCGGCTTCTGCACGGGACTCAACCCCGAGATGTACACCGGAGGAATGTGATCGATGGGCATGCCGCTGCGGGACGATCGGATTCTGCGCTACGTCAACGCCTTCTGTCCGGAGTGTCACGCCGAGGAGCCCCACCGGCCGCTCGCCGACGTCGTCCGGCTGTCGGGCTGGCTGGCCGCCAGACAGGGCCGGGTGTGGCTCGAACGTGCCTGCGGCAGCCACGGTCTGGTGCGCACGATGTACGACGAGGACCCCGAGATCTTGACCTACCTCGAGGAGTGGACGGCACCGACCAAGACGCACACCCCCGACGTGGCGGGCAACTTCGACCCCGTACCGGCGGCGTATCTGCGCGGGCTACCCGAGATGCAGACGCAGCACACGTGCATCCTGCTGACCGACATCACCGAATCCTGCAACCTGCGGTGCCCGACGTGTTTCACCGAGTCCAGCCCCGACCTGCACGGGATCGCGCCCGTCGCCGACGTGCTGGCCAACGTCGACCAGAGGCTCGAGCGCGAGAACGGCAAGCTCGACGTCGTGATGCTCAGCGGCGGGGAACCCACCGTCCACCCCGGGCTGGCCGACCTGCTCGAGGAACTCGTCCGCCGGCCGATCACGCGAATCTTGATCAACAGCAATGGTCTTCGAATCGCGCAGGACGACGAGCTGCTCGACGTGCTGACGCGCCATCGGGAGCGGGTCGAGATCTACCTCCAGTTCGACGGCCTGTCCGCCGAGGCGTCGCGACACCATCGCGGTGGAGATCTGCGCCGGATCAAGGCCGATGCCGTGAGACGCCTCTCCGAACGGGAGATCTTCACGACGCTGGTGATGACGGCCGCACTGGGGGTCAACGATGACGAGATCGGCGACGTCGTCACCCTCGCCCTCGCCACGCCGTACGTCAGTGGCGTCTCCCTGCAACCACAGTTCGGCTCGGGCCGCTCCGGCGTCATCGATCCCATGGACCGGCTCACCCACACCGGCGTGCTCAAGCGCCTCGGTCCGCAGACCGACGGGCTGGTCACCTGGCGCGACCTGACTGCTCTGCCCTGCTCGCATCCGCACTGCTGCTCGGTCGGCTACATGATCCGCGACGACTCCGACCAGTGGCGGTCGCTGGTGTCGCTGATCGGGCCGGAGCGCCTCAAGGAGAGTCTGGGGCTGGTGGCCAACCGGATCGCTGACAGCGAGGTGCCGCAGGAACTGCGACTCGCCGTTCGCGAATCACTGCTCGGCCTCCTGTCCGAGCAATCCTCGCTCTCGCATCCGGACATCGGCGAGGTGTGGCGAAACATCTGCGAGAGTTGCGATTTGGGTCTATCGACGCTGCTGACCCTGGCCGCGTCGGGATTGCCGGGGCGACGCCGGGCCTTGCGTCGCATGCTGGGCGAGAGGGTCGTGCGCATCACGGTCAAACCGTTCATGGACATGTCGACGATGATCGAGGAGCGGCTGACGCAGTGTTGTGTGCACGTCGGCACGCGATCGGATCAGGATCAGTGCGCGCCCTTCTGCGCGGTGCAGGCGTGGAGTCCGCTTGGGCGACAACGGTTGTCGGCGATCCCGCTCACGAGCCGGCTGTGAAGGCCGGCGGGTGAGCGGCGGGCCCGATCAGCCGAGCCGGCCCGCCATCGCGTCGAACGTCGGCTGCCGGTCCCGCTCGATGTGCGCGTAGGCCACCGATTCGGCGACGCGTTCGTTACCCGAGGCGATCGCGTCCCGCAGGAGCACGTGATCGTGGAACGCCTCGTCGGCGGGTAGCCCGCTGGTGAGGAAGAACAGCCACGTGATGCGCCCGGAGATGGTGCGCATCAACCTGACCATCAGCTCGTTGCCCGCGGTGTCGATCACGGCCTCGTGGAACGCCGTGCTCGTCTTGGCGATGGCGTACGCGTCACCGCCGGCCACCGTCTGCTGTGCCTCCGCGAGCGCCGCGTCCAGTGTGTCCATCGGGCCGCCGAACGACACCTGCCGCGCCGCGTAGCGGGCCGCCCCGACCTCCAACGACAGGCGGACGTCGAAGAGATCGTCGATGGCCTTGGCGTCCCAGTGCGCCACCACGGCGCCGCGCCGTGGCCGGGAGTGCACGAACCCGTCGCGCTCCAGCCACGGCACGGCCTCCCGCAGGGGGACACGGGACACGTGCAGTTCCTCCCCGATCCGTTGTTCGGGAAGTCGACTCCCCTGCGGATACTGCCCGAGGATGATCCGTTCCCGGACCGTGGAGTAGACCAACCGCGACAGGGACGGCGAGGGGTCTCCCGGCATCACCCCGCGATGCCGAGCAACGAGAAGTTCAGCTCGTTGGCCCCGATGTTCTGGCTCTCGGGCACCCCGGTCAGCCACTTCTGCGCCACCACCCAGTCCCGGTTGTACGACAGGTTCAGGAAGCAGCCGGTCTGGCCGTAGAGGTCGCCCGCCTTGACGTAGGTCGCCGTGTCGCCGGTGCCGAGGGCCTGGTCCAGCAGGCCGTTGACCTCCGTGGACTCGCAGCCGAAGTAGTTGATGCCGCCCGAGGCGTCCCAGAACACGTGGCCCCACATGTACGGGTCGCCACCGTCGGGACCGTTGTTGCCGTCGATGAAGGCGTCGGGTCCGGTGGGCGGGTCGTTGATCCAGCCGAACACGGTCGAGGTGTCGTACCCCTGGGCCGACGCGGTGAGACCGGCGGTCTGCAGGTTGGCCACCACGATGTTGGCCATCGACTGGGCGTTGACGTTGCCGTTGGCATATCCGATCACCAGGTTCTTGGGCGCGTTGGCGGGTAGCGCCGCGACGTAACCCTTCAGCGCGCCGTCGTCGAACGAGATCGCCTGCTTGTCGGCTCCGCCAGGGATCATGCCCTTCGCGTACATCGTCGTGGCCACCTCGGAGCGCTTGCCGAGGACCTGATCGACCAGCTTGCCCTGGTCGATCGACTTGAGGAACGCGACCCTCGCCTCCGGGGTCTTGAAGAAGTCATGGCTGGAGTTGACCGTGACCAATGCGCCCTGCAGCGTCGGCAGGAAGTAGTTCGACACCCCGTCGGCGTCGGAGTACTTGTCCAGGCTGGAGGACGGCAACGCCGCCACGATGGTGTCCACGGTGCCGTTGTCGAAGGCCAGCTCGAGGGCGGATTCGTCGGTGTAGACCGGCATTTCGACCTTCTTGAACGGCGACTTGGTTCCCCAGTAGCCGTCGAATTGCGTCAGCTCGTACTTGACGCCGGTCTCGGCGGTGGTCAGCTGGTACGGGCCGGTGCCCAGATCGTGGGACGACAGGTAGGTCTGGGCGTCGTCGGAGCCGGCGTTGGCCTTGAGTCCCTCCGGGCTCTCCATCTTCGGGCCGAACGGCGAGGCCAGGTAGCTCAGGAACGCGGTGTTCGGCTTGGTCAGCGTGATCACCGCGGTGTAATCGTCCGGCGTCGCAACGCTCTTGACCGCTTCGACCATGTAGGAGGCGCCGCCCTTCACGGCGATCCTGCGCTTGAACGCGACGTCGACCGCGGCCGCGGTGAACGGTGTCCCGTCGTGAAAGGTCACGCCCTTGCGGAGGTGGAAGGTGTACACGTCGTTGGTGGGATTGACCTCCCATGTCTCGGCCAGTCGCGGCGCGATCTCGACGGTGTCGGTGTTGTTCTTGTACTGCACCAGACCCTCGTACGCATTGATCATGATGGCGGTGCCGTTGTTGGCATAGTAGATGTCGGGGTCGGGCGGCTGGCCGATGTCGCCGAGCAGGCCGACGGTCAGCGTGCCGTCGGTCGGGGCCCCAGCGCCGCCGCCACCCCCGCCACCGGACGGGGTGCCGGAACTACAGCCGGCGACCGCTAAAGCCATTGCGGCACAGGCAATCACAGCGCCGGTGCGGATTCTTCGGTTGGGCATGGCGGAGCTCCTTCGGTGAGGGTTCATTCGGCGGTCACCCGCGGGTCGGCGAGTGCTTGAAGCAGGTCGACGATGACGCCTGCCAGGACATAGATCGCTCCCAGCACGAGGGTGACCCCGGCGATGGCCGGGAAGTCCGCGACTGGGATGGACGCGGCGAGGTAGTTACCAATGCCGGGCCAGGAGAAGATCTGCTCGACGACGACAACGCCGGCGAACATGAATCCGAGCTGCAGTCCGGCCATGGAGAGGGCCGGGCCGATCGCATTTCGGACGACGTGGTGGACGACCACCTGCGTTTCGGTCAGCCCCTTCGAGCGGGCCGTCCGGACGTAGTCGACGCCGAGGACACCGTGCAGCGAGGACCGCAGCACCCGGCCGATCGCGACCGCGGGCGCAATCGACAGCACGACCGCGGGCAGCACCAGGTGTTTACACGCGTCGACGAAGGCGTCGGCCTGGCCGTGCAGCAGGGTGTCGACCAGTTGCATGCCGAGCGGACCCGGATCCTGGAAGTCACCGACCCCCCTGGCGGGCAACCAGCCCAACTGGCCGAAGAACACGATGATGCCGACCAGTGCCAGGAGGAACGGCGGCGCGGTGGCCAGCAGCAGCAGGACCCCGCGACCGACGGCGGCGCCCGGCCAGCGCAGGGCACCCGACAGGGCGTAGAGCGCCGCCAGTGCCAGCGCGATGAGGAACGCCGCGACGACCAGTTCGGCGGTGGCGGGCAGGTAGGTGGCGATGTCGGCGGTCACGGGTTGCCGGGTGCGCAGCGACCGGCCGAGGTCACCGGTGAACAATCCACCGACGTAGCGCGTGAACTGTTGCAGCAGCGGATCATTCAGGCCGAGCCGCTGCCGTTCGGCGGCCACCATCTCGTTGGAGGCATTGGCCCCGACGTACGCACGGGCGGGGTCACCTGGTGACACCGACTGCAGGAGGAAGATGACGAACGTGAGGATCAGCAGGATCAGCACCGCGGTCGAGAACCGGCGCGTCAGGAAGGACGTCATCGCAGTCACCTCCGCACCGGGATGAGGCTGCGGATGGCGTCGCCGCCGAGGTTCGCGATCAGGGTGAGCAGCAGCACCGCGAGGCCGGGTATGCCGGGCACCCACCACTGGCTCAGCAGTTGGCTCAGCGTGCGGGCGGTGTCGGCGCCCAGTTCGGGCGCGGGGGCCTGCTGTCCGAGACCCAGGAACGACAGCGCTGCGAGCAGCAGCACGACGTTGCCGATGTCGAGGCTGGCCGTGATGACCGCCGTCGGGACGACGCCGGGCAGCAGGTGCCGGGTCAGGATGCGGGTCCGACTGACCTTGGCCAGCTTGGCGGCCTCGACATATGGGCGCGCGGCCAGTGCCTTGACCTCGCCGCGCACGATGCGGGCGTAGTACGGCCACCAGACGAGGGCGACCCCGATGAGGGTGTTCGTCAGCCCGGAGCCGAGGGCCGCGACGATCGCGATGGCCACCAGCGCGCCGGGGAGGGCAAGGAACAGGTCGGTGATGCGCATGAGGAGCAGGGAGTCGACCCACCCCCCGGTCGCCCCCGCGATCAGCCCGATGGTGCCGCCGATCAGCAGCCCGCTCGCCACCACGACCAGCGCACTCAACCAGCTGACCTGGATGCCGATCAGCGTGCGCGACAACAGGTCTCGACCGATGCCGTCGGTACCCAGCAGGTGTCCCGGACTGAGCGGTGGCAGGTTGAGGGCACCGACGGGCTGAATCGGGTCGTACGGGGCCAGCAGCCGGGCGAAGAGGGCGACGAGGGTCACCAGGGCGAGCAGCCCGACGAGCGCCCACGCCACCGGCCGGGCCAGATTTCCGCCTCCGACCGCCACGGGCCGCAGCCGCCACCGGGGCACCAGCGTCGTCGCGGTCGTCACGAGGCGATCTCCGGGACCGCCGCGAGCAGGGTGCGGGTGTAGGACTCGCGCGGATCGGAGACCACCTGCTCGGCCACACCCAGCTCGACGATGCGGCCCGCCTGCATCACCGCGATGCGATCGCCCATCAGCCGTGCGACCGCCAGGTCGTGGGTGACGAAGAGGACTGTCATCCCGAGCCGGGCCCGCAGGTCCCTGATGAGCGCGAGGACGCTCTTGGCCAGGGACGCGTCCAGCGCACTGGTCGGTTCGTCGCACAGCAGCACCGACGGCGGGATCATCGTCGCGCGGGCCAGGCCCACGCGCTGGCGCTGCCCGCCGGACAGCTCACCGGGACGCGCCGTGGCGATTTCGGGTGGCAGATCGACGGCGGCCAGCGCCTCGGCCACGCGGGACTTCACCTCACCGCGGGACAGTTTGAGCGGGCGGAGTCGCTCCCCCAGCGTCTCGCCGATGCTGAGCCACGGCGTCAACGACGAGCCGGCATCCTGGAACACCATCTGCGGCCCACCGTCACCGGCCAGGACGACCGACCCGGACGTCGGCCGTTCGAGACCGGCGACGATCCGCAGCAGTGTCGACTTGCCCGAACCGCTCTCCCCGACGATGGCCACGGCCTCACCCGCGCCGATCTCCAGATCGACACCGTCGACGGCGGCGATCTTCCGTGAGCCGCCGCGTCCGCGCCGGACGTCGAACGTCTTGCGCAGCTGGCGGATCGTCACCGCGGGTTCCGTTGCGGCCGAACTCGACTCGGCGGTCTCGAACCGCTCATCGCGCGGCATCGTCAGCGTCAGCCGCGCGGCCAGCAGCGAGCGGGTGTACGGGTGCTGCGGGTTGCGCACGACGTCGGCGGCCTTGCCGATCTCGACCAGTTCGCCGTGGTGCAGGACGGCGAGCCGGTCGGCGATCTGGTCGGCCACGCCAAGGTCGTGGGTGATCAACAGCACCGAGCAGCCGACGTCGTCGCGCAGTTCCCGCAGCAGGTCCAACAACTGGGCCTGGACGGTCACGTCGAGCGCAGTGGTCGGCTCGTCGGCGACGATGAGGCGTGGACGTCCCTTCTTCCCGTCGCCTCGCGCGCCCTTGTCGGCCACGGCGATCGCCGCCATCACCCGCTGGCGCAGTCCACCGGAGAGTTCGTGCGGGTAGACGCGCAGCCGCAACTCGGCGTCGCGCACCCCGACGGTCTCCAGCAGCCGCACCGACTCGGCGTCGTCGTTGGTGGCCTCGCCGATCTGCCTGCCGATCCGCATGGTCGGGTTCAGCGACGTCATCGGGTCCTGGAAGATCGCGCCGAGCACCTCGCGTCGCACCCGACGCAACTCACCGCGTCGCGCCCGCAGCAGGTCCACGCCAGTGACGGTGACGCGGCCCTCGGTGAGTGGCTGCGACTCGGGTGGCAGCATGCCCAGCAGGCTGAGCGCGAGAACGCTCTTGCCGGAACCGGATTCGCCGACCAAGCCGAGGATCTCGCCGGGCTGAATCTGGAGGTCGACGTGTTTCAGCACGTCGCTACGCACGCCGTTGCGCACCAACGAGAGTGAGAAGTCGTCGACCTCTGCCACGGGGGTCGGCGTGGGCTCAGTCACCGAACAGCTCCGGCGCATCGAGGACGGCTTGGTGAATCTCCCGCGGGGTGGTGAGCCAGACGCCGTCGGTCCCGGCGATGCGCTCGAGTGCCTGACCGATCGGACGCAGCCGGAACGGCACCCCGCTGATGAACGAGTGCAAGACGACGCTCATCACCAGCGGGGTGTTCGCCGCGGCGGCGTGCAGCTCGGTGAACTCGTCGACGATCATGTCGGCGAAGTCGCGGGCGGACACACTGCGGCCGACCATCGTCGAGGAGTCGTTCAGCTCGGCGGCATAGGGAATGGCCAGCAGCGGGCCCGACTCGGTGCGCAACCACACCGGCTGATCGTCGAGGCGCAGGTCGAGTAGATAGCGATACCCGCTGTCCACCAACAGGTTCAGCGTGGCCGGAGTATGGCTGAGCCACGGTGTCGACCAGCCACCCGGGGCCGATCCCTCGTAGGTCCGGATCCGTTCGGCCACCTCGGCGAGATACGCCCGTTCCACGTCGGGCGTCATCCCGGGAAGTGCGTCGGAGTTGGAGCGGCCGTGGCCGACGATCTCGGCGGAGGCGGCGCGCGCGGCCTCCATGACGGCGGGCGCCTCGTCGTAGACGTCGGTGTTCAGCAGTACCGTCGGTGGGATCCCGAGGCTTTGGAGCCTGTCGAACAGGCGGAAGGCGGCGACCCGGTTTCCGTAGTCCCGCCACGCCGTGTTCACCAGATCGGGATGGGGCACGTCGGCCAGCACGTCCTCGCTGCGGCCGTCGCCGAAGCGGTAGGACTCGACGCCGACGCAGACGACCACGGCCAGTTGGGCGCCGTTCGGCCAGCTGCCGGCGGGACGGTCCGGCAACGGGGTCAGACCGTAACCGGCCGGGTTCGCGCTCATCGGCCCAGCCAGCGGGTGAAGCCCACGTTCGAGGCGGCCGCCCGGCCGACGATGTGTCGGTAGGCGGGTAGGAGTGCACCGGCATCGCGCCGGGCCGCCTTGACCGCAGGCAGTTTGGCGGCGAACAGCTCACGCGCCTCGTCGAGCAGCGCGGTCTCGTCCACGCTGGTGACGTGGCCATGTTCGGCGACCACGCGGCCCGCCACCATGGTCAGCACGACGTCACGGCCGTCCTCGCAATGCACCAGCTGCTCCCTGAGGTCGTTGAGTGGGGTGAAGGCGATGGCGTGCAAGTCCACCAGCGCCAGGTCGGCGAGTCGGCCCTCGGCGACGGCACCGAGATCGTCGGACCGCCGGGTCGCGCGGGCGCCGCCCTGCCACAGGGCGGTGAGAACCTCTGTGGCGCTTGGCCAGTCGTCACTGTCAAGGCCGGCCACGTTGTGGATCAGACCGGCGGTCTTGGCGACGGTCCAGACGTTGATGGAGTCATCGCAGATGGCCTCGTCGGTGCCCAGCGCGACCGGGATCCCGTGATCGAGCATCGCGCGCCACGGCAGCACTCCGCTGCCCAGCCGCAGATTGCTGACCGGGTTGTGCACCACCGTCGAGCCGTTGTCGGCGATGGTGGCCATGTCGGCGTCGTCGACCCACACCGCGTGGATCACGTTGGTGTGGGACTTCAAAAGCCCTGCCGCAGCAGTGTATTGGACCAGTGACCGGCCGGCGAACCGGGGCTGTTCGGTCATCAGGGTGCGTTGCACCTTGGTCTCCAGCATGTGCGCGTAGAGGGGCAGGCCGTGGCGCTCGGCGAGATCGTCGAGGGCGGCGAAGTACTCCAGGCTGACGCGCTGCGGTGCCGAGATCGAGACGGCGGCCCGGATGCGGTCGTCGGCGGCGCCGTGCCAGGTGCCGATCAGGTGGTCGTAGAGTTCGAGCAGTCGCGCGGCGGATGCGGGTGCCGCGGCCCCGAACGCGCGGCGGGTCGCGGGATCGAGTTCGTCGACGAACGGCAGCTTCTCGGCCTCCGTCAGCTCGGGCTGGTCCAGGGCGAGGAACGCCCGAATCCCGCTGTCCCGATAGGCCGAGGCCACCGCGTCGATGATCTCGGGGTCGGGGTACGGCATCAGGAACGCATCGTCCTGCACGCAGGTGATCCCGCGCTGCAGCATTTCGATCGCCCCCAGCATGGTACGCAGGTAGGCCTCGCGGGGGCTGGGGATCAGGGCGGGGTCCGACGGCGACTCGAAGAGCATGAACAGCTCGAGCGGCAAGCTGGGGATCGAACCCTTCAGGTGGTTGGCCGGTGAGTGGAAATGCGCGTTGATCAGACCGGGCAACAACAGGTTTCGGCCACCGCCCTCGACGGCACGGGCCGCGGACGGGGCGGTCAGCTCTTGGCCGATCGCGGTGATGCGGTCACCCTCGACCAGCACGTCCACCGGGCCGGTCATCCCGGTCGGCGCGGCGGCGTCGTAGATCAGCACCCGACGGAAGACGACGCTCATGGCAGCTCCACGGCGGCATAGGTGTTCACGCGCGACGTGTCGAGGCCCATCGCCACCAGACCGGCCGCGATGCCGACTGCGGCGGCGACACCGTCGACGACGGGTACGCCAAGGGTGTCAGACAGCGGTGCGACGAGGTCGGCCAGACCCGCGCAGCCCAACACGACGGCCTCGGCGCCGTCGGCCGCGATCGCGGTCCTGGCGGCGTCGGTGAAGGCCTCGAGAAGGTGGGTCGATCCGCCCACCAAGTCCGCGACCGGCACGTCGACGGCGACGACGGTGCAGCGGTGCTCGAGCCCCAGCGCGCGGATGACGCGGTCGCTGTGGGCGATGGTGCGCGGGGGCATCGTGATGACGACGAACCGGTGCGCGAGCAGGCATGCGGTCTGCAGGGCGGCCTCGGTCATTCCGACGACCGGACACGTGGCGATCTCGCGGGCGGCCTGAACGCCGGTGTCGCCAAAGCAGGCGATGACGAACGCGTCGGTGTCGGCCTGATGCGCGCGGACCTGGTCGAGCACTCCGACGGCCGCGATCGCCTCCTCCGCGTGGCTCTCGACGCTGGGCACGCCGCGGGGCGGGTGGACTCCGGTGACCGTGACGTCCGCGCCCGAGACCGCCTGCGCGGCGGCGGTAATGGTCTCGGTCAGCTCGGTGGAGGTGTTGGGGTTGATCACGGTGATGCGCGTCATCGCTGCGCCCCGGTCGTCGCGGTGACGGCGGCAAGCAGTGCGCTGACGCCGGACCCGCCCACCGCGGTGCGGGCCACGGCCGCCCCGGCGACCGCCGCGGCGTAGGGGTCTCCACTGCGCAGGTGCTCGGCCGCGAACGCCCCGCAGAACGCGTCACCCGCCCCGGTACTGTCCACCGGTTCCACGGCGTCGGCGGGGATCAGCACGGGCTCGGGGTGTTCCCTCGTCGCCACCAGGCAACCAGCCGCGGCCCGCTTGACGACCACCACTCGCGGTCCGAGTTCGAGGAAGGTTCCGGCAGCGGCATGCAGGTCGGAACTGCCGCTGAGACTGGCGGCTTCGACCTCGCTGGGCAGGAACACGTCGCACGCCCGCACTGCGTCCAGGAGCTCGGTTTCGTGGCCGGCGACGTAGTCCTCCTGCGGGTCGAAGTAGATCGTGGCCGCGGTTCGGGGTCGCAACCAGGCGGACAGGTCGAGTTGCGCATTCAACGCCATCGCGGAGAGCAGCACGCCAGACGCAGACAGGGCACTGACCGCAACGTCGGACGGATGCACCGAGAGCTCCTCGAAGTGGTCCTCACCGAGCACCAGGTGCCACACCCTGCCGTCGTCGACGTCGTAGCGAATCACGTTGCGCACCATGGGTAGATCCCGGCGGGGTAACGACTCGGGAGCCGTACCGGCTAAGCGGATCGCGGCCAGCATCGCGGGTGGGGCGTCGACTCCCAGTGGCGCGAGGATGGTGGGCGTCGCACCGGCCAATCGGGCCGCGAGCGCGGCGAAGAGGGCGTCGCCCCCGACGGATTCGACCCGTTCCCCGCTGGGGGACACGGCTTCGTCCACGGTCAGGTTGCCGACGCAGACCAGGGTCGGGGCGTCACTCATCGCGCGCCGCCGCAGCGTAGCTGCTCAGGCCGAGGTGGTACCCGACCAGTTGAGCGACGAGCAGGAAGAGCAAGGGCGACAGCGACTCTGGCACGGCGGGCATGGTGATGACCTGTGCGCCGGAGTCCTCGAACGCCCGCTCGCCCTCGGTGGTCACGACGTAGAGTCGGCCGCCCCAGCGCAGCGCGTCCCGCCCGGTGTCCACCGCGCGCGGCACCGACGGACCCGCGGGAGCGAAGAGGAAGAGCGGCTCACCGGCCTTCTGGGAGTTGTAGTGGTGGTACTCCTCCACCTGGATCTCGACCGCGTGCAGGGTCGTGCACTCCTTGACCTTGGCTGCCCCGACGATCGCGGACGCGAGGTTGGGCCCGGCGCCAGAGAACAGGACATTGGTCGCGTCGCCGGCGACCTCCGACTCGGCGATCGCGGCGATGACGGGATCGATCCGGGCCAGCACCTCGGCCATCAGCTCGGGAAGGCCGCCGAAGGCCGTGCGCAGCGTTGCTGCCCCCGGCGCGGCGCGGCGCTCGCCGATCCGGATGGCGAGTTCGAGGAGCAGGGCCAGCGCCGCGGTGGACGACTGGGTCGGCCAACCGGCCCGGGTGGCCTCGATCTTCAGGGCCGTGCTCGCCTCGGTCTGCAGGGTCGAGCCTGCCGTGTTCGTGATCGCGACGGTATACGATCCGCGGTGCTGGGCCATCAGAAGCGCCTCGACGGTCCTGGTCGTCTCGCCGGAACTCGACAGGGCGACGACCGCCGTGGTCTCGTCCACCAGATCTGCCTGGTAGTAGGCGAACTCGAGGCTCTGCACCGCCTCGCACGGCACCGCGAGCATGCTCTCGAGCGCCTGCCGGGCGGCGACCATCACGGCGAGCGAGTCTCCGCACCCCACCAGGACGACCCTGCGCACGCCACTGACCAATCGATCGGCGATGGTGTCGAGAGTCGTTGCGTTGCACTCCAACGTCGCGCGGATGGCGGCGGGCTGACCGAATAGTTCCGGCCCCGTGGCCTGCACCCGGGCTCGCAGTTTGGCGTCCAGCGGATCATTGCTGGGGAGCGCCAGGATGTGGGCCCGCTCGGCATCGGACACCCGTTGCACGACCGCCCGCTGACGCGCGTCGAGCGGGCTGGTGGCCTCGTCGAGAAGCGGGCTGGCGGGGGTGTTCATCGGATCTGACGACCGCCGTTCTCGACTCCTGGCGCCGAGCGTCTCTCAGCTACCGGTGAGCCGAACGGTATACCGTTTGTGTTTCCGCGGTGTGACGTTCGATGGCAGTCCGGTTACCTAATCGGCAGCTTCCTGCGCGATCAGGCCGGTCGACGTTTTACTCTCGCCGCATGTTGATCATCGGCCTCATCCTCTTCGGCATGGTCGTCGGCGCGGCCGCCCAGCTCATCCTGGGAAAGGGATCGAAGAGCATCGACTGGACGATGGCCTTCGTCGCAGGTCTCGTCGGTTCGTTCCTGGGGGGTCTGTTGTCCAGCCTCCTCGCCGGTGACGGCCTCGCCTTCCGACCCAGTGGGATCATCGGCTCGATCGTCGGCGCGGTGATCGTCACGGGTGCCTGGCGCTGGAACGCCACCCGGCAACGGCGTTGACCGGGCATCGTCCTCGCGTTACCTAACATCGCGTCGGCCGGTGGACTTCGACCGCGGCGGCGCTAGTCGTGTCACCATCGGCTCGCAGACCGTCGATCACCCCGTCGACGTCGGCCCCGGGACGGTTCTGGCTGAGCTTGAACTTGGCGTCGATGCGCGTGATCGCCACCTCGACACCGACGATCGCCCTCAGCTGACCGGCGATGAACGTCTCCGGCGCGTCGTCCACCGACCACGGCGCGGGTCGTCGAGCCTCGTGGTGATCGGTGAGTCGGCGGACCAGGTCACCGAGCCAGACGGTGTCATCGTGAATGGTCGCGGTGCCGTGGACGTGGGCGACCACGTAGTTCCACGTCGGCACGACCCGCCCGTGCTCGGCCTTCGACGCGTACCAGCCGGGGGTGACGTAGAAGTCCGGTCCGCGGACGATCACCAGCGCCTCCCGGCCATCGACGTGGCGCCAGTGCTCGTTGTTGCGGGCGAAGTGCCCCTGCAGCGTCGCGCGTTCGGGGTCGTAGACGAACGGCAGCATCGTCGCCTCGAGGCCGTTCTCGCCCGCGGTGACGAGGTCGGCCGCACGCTGTTGGGACAACAGCTGGTCGACGGCGTCGTCATCGGGTGCGAAGTGACCGGGTACGTACATCGGACCCATCCTCCTCCCCGCGGGGGAATATGCTCGGGCCATGACCAATCACCTCCAGGCTGAGCGGATGACGTCGGGCAAGGGGTTCATCGCGGCGCTGGACCAGAGCGGCGGATCGACGCCAAAGGCGTTGCGACTGTACGGAATCGAAGAAGACGAGTATTCCTCGGACGCCGAGATGTTCGACCTGATCCACGCGATGCGCTCGAGGATCGTCACGTCTGCGTCCTTCGCCGGGGACCGGGTCCTGGCCGCGATCCTCTTCGAGGAGACCATGGACCGCGAGATCGGCGGCAAGCCGTCGGCGAGCTACCTGTGGGACGACAAGGGTGTGGTGCCCTTCCTGAAGATCGACAAGGGGCTAGGCGACGCGGCAGACGGCGTGCAACTGATGAAACCCATCCCCGGACTCGACGACCTGCTGACGCGCGCGGTCGACAAGGGAATCTTCGGCACCAAGGAGCGATCGGTCATCGGCGCAGCCGATGCCAAGGGCATCACCGATGCCGTCACGCAGCAGTTCGACCTCGCCCACCAGGTACTCGAACACGGTCTGGTGCCGATCCTCGAGCCCGAGGTGACGGTCACCATCGCCGACAAGGCCGCGGCCGAGGACATCCTGCGCGACGTCCTCGTCGAGCAGCTCGACGGCATCCCCGACGGACACGAGGTCATGCTCAAGCTCTCGCTGCCGACCGTGCCGAACCACTACCTCGCACTGACGAGGCATCCGAGGGTGATGCGGGTGGTGGCGCTGTCGGGCGGCTACTCGCGGGACGAGGCCGACGCGCTATTGGCGTTGAACACCGGCGTCATCGCGAGTTTCAGCCGCGCCCTGACCGAGGGCCTGTCCGCTCAGCAGTCCGACGAGCAGTTCGACTCCGCGCTCGACGCGGCGATCCAGTCGATCTACGACGCCTCCGTCGCGGGGTGACCATGGTCACGATCCAGGAGGTCCGCTGATGGCCGCGGATTCGCCGTCGCAGAAGATCGACGAGAAGATCCGGGAGCTGGCCGATTGGCGGGGTGACCTGCTCGCCAAGATCCGCGCGCTGATCACGGCCGCCGACCCGGACGTCGTCGAAGAGTGGAAGTGGCGCGGCGTCCCCACCTGGTATCACGACGGAATGCTCTGCACGGGTGAGACATACAAGGACAAGGTCAAGGTGACCTTCCCCAAGGGTGCCTCGCTGGACGACACCACGGGACTGTTCAACTCCAGCCTCGACGGCAACGTGCGGCGGGCCATCGACATCGGCGAAGGCGATGAGCTCGACGACGAGGCGTTCACGGCACTCATCCGCGCGGCCGTCGACCTCAATACGTCCTGAGGCCCACGCGCCGGACCTGCCAGTACTCTTCCTCCGTGACCGCGATCGACCCCGAGAACCTCGAGACGTGCCTGCGGGTGTTGTCCGAGATCGAATCGCTGCCCCCCGAACACCCCGACGCCGTCGCCGTCCGCCGCGCCACGGCCGGAATCTTCAAGGCCGTGAAGCAGGCCCGCCGCCATGCCAAGCGGGATGCGGTCGCGTCCGCCGACCGCGCCGTCGTCGCGGCGACCGCCACCGGAGCGCCAGGCCGCATCGACGACGAGACGCAGGGCCTGCCCCTGGTGTCGACGGCGGCGGGGGCCACCGCGGGCACGCTCCTGCGCTCGCGGGCCTGCTACGCCTGCAAGAACCACTACACGGTGGTCGACGCCTTCTATCACCAACTCTGCCCCGACTGCGCCGCGTTCAACCGGGCCAAGCGCGAGGCCCGCACCGATCTGACCGGTCGCCGGGCCCTGCTCACCGGCGGCCGCGCCAAGATCGGCATGTACATCGCGCTGCGGCTGCTCCGCGACGGCGCCCACACGACCATCACCACCCGGTTCCCCAACGACGCCGTACGCCGCTTCGCCGCGATGCCGGACAGCGCCGACTGGCTGCACCGCCTGCGAGTCGTGGGCATCGATCTGCGCGACCCGGCTCAGGTGGTCGCGCTGGCCGACGCGGTGGCCGTCCAGGGGCCACTGGACATCCTGATCAACAACGCCGCCCAGACGGTGCGTCGCTCCCCCGGCTCGTATGCCGCGCTGGTCGAGGCGGAACGCACCACGCCACCGGAGCTGGTGGACGTGATCACGTTCGACCACGTCAGCGACGCGCACCCGGCCGCACTCGCCGGGAGCTTCGCCGAGCACCAGACGCCGCACGCGGTCATATCCCCCGAGTCGCCTCGCTCCAGCCCCGAGGTCACCGAGTTGGCGCTCACCGCCCGCAGCGCGTCCCCCGACCGGATCGCCGCGGGCACCGCGATCGACGCGGGCGGTCTGCTGCCCGACACGGCCTCGATCAACAGCTGGACCCAACGGGTTGACGAGGTGGACGCGATGGAGCTGCTCGAGGTGCAGCTGTGCAATCAGACGGCGCCGTTCATCCTGGTCAGTCGACTGCGGCCCGCGATGGCGGCGTCGACCGCCCGGCGCAAGTACGTCGTCAACGTCTCGGCGATGGAGGGCCAGTTCAGCCGTGCCTACAAGGGCCCCGGCCACCCGCACACCAACATGGCCAAGGCCGCGCTGAACATGCTGACTCGCACCAGCGCAGGCGAGATGCTGGAGCGGGACGGCATCCTCATGACCGCCGTCGACACCGGGTGGATCACCGACGAGCGCCCGCACCCCACCAAGATGCGCCTCGCCGACGAGGGTTTCCATGCCCCGCTCGACCTGGTCGACGGCGCCGCCCGCGTGTACGACCCGATCGTGCGCGGGGAAGCCGGCGAGGACGTGTACGGCTGTTTTCTGAAGGACTACGCCCCGAGCAACTGGTAGCCGCCGGCATGAGCGACTGCAAGGATTCTCCCGCGGCCAGGCGGCCTCACGTCATCCGGCTCGCCCTGTTCGTCGCGGTCCTGCTCGTCGGTTTCTACCTCGTCGCGGTGACGCGCATCATCGACGTCGACGACGTCCGGGCCGCCGTCGCCGCGACCGGCCCCGCCGCTCCACTGACCTACGTCGTCGTCTCGGCTCTGCTGGGCGCCATCTTCGTGCCGGGCCCCCTCCTGGCCGCGGGCAGCGGCGTGCTGTTCGGCCCGGTGCTCGGCACATTCGTGACGTTGTTCTCGGCCGTCGGCACGGCGAGCATCACCAGCCTCGTCGGCCGACGGGCCGGACGCGACAGTGCAAGAGCATTGCTCGGGGCGACGCGGGCCGACCGCCTCGACGATCAGATTCAGCGGCGTGGACTATGGGCGGTCGTCGGTCAGCGCTTCGTGCCGGGCATCTCGGACGCGCTGGCGTCATACGCCTTCGGGGCGTTCGGAGTTCCCTTGTGGCAGATGGCCGTTGGCGCCTTCATTGGGTCGGCGCCCCGCGCCTTCGTCTATACCGCACTGGGAGCGTCGATCGGCGACCTCTCGGCTCCGTTGGCGTACTCCGCCATCGCGGTGTGGTGCGTCACCGCGGTCATCGGGGCGTTCGCCGCCCACCGCGGATACCGGGCGTGGCGCCGACGTCCGGCCGCCGACGCGTCGGAGTAGCCCTCACGGTTGACCCAGCGCGCCCGTCAGCTGCCGGATGGTCTTGATCTCACCCTCTCGGTACGGCTGCCCGTCGGGTCTCAACAGATCGCTGAACCACAATTTGGGTTCCGTCGGGTCGGGTGTATCCCAGGTGTCCCACGGCAGATACGTCTGGGACTTGCCCGCCACCAGGCCCCAGTTGTAGGCAGCGACGTTGCGCCGCTTGGCAATCGGCAGAATTCCCTCCACGGTGCTGCCCTGCGGGCGGGCCAGGTACTCGGTGCACATGATCGGACGTCCCAGCGGCGCGAGTTCGGCGATGCGCGCCTCGAAGCCGGCCGGCTTGTCGTACGAGTGGAAGCTGACGACGTCGGAGTTGTCCAGCTGGATGCCAGCTATCGTGCTGCGGCTCCCGCGCCCCCAACTCCCCTGCCAGACTCCACTGGTCAGTGGTTGAACGGTGCCGACGGCGCGCGCCCACTGAAAGACCTGGGGCAGAAGCGCCTCGACGAGCGCCCGTTTGTCTCCGGTCTCGGTCTTCCGGTACACCTTCGCGGGGTTGTCCGGCTCGTTCCATAGATCCCAGCCCAGAACCCGCTGGTCGCTCCGGAATTGGCTCAGGACACCGGTGACGTAGTCGTAGAGGACGTTGCGGTAGCGCGGGTCGCCTAGGTGCTCGGCGCCCGGTCCCTGCACCCAGCCGGAGTTGTGTACCCCCACCGAGGGTGGGCGCTGAGGCCCCAGTTTCGGGTAAGGGTCCCAGCAGGAGTCGAACAGCACGAAGAGGGGCTTGATGCCGCGGCTCGCCGCGATGGCGACGAACTGCGCTAGCCGACGCTGGAAGCCCTGACGGTCCTGCGCCCACAGCAGGTCGTGGAGGAAGACTCGCATCGTGTTGAACCCGAGCTGCCGGGCGATCGCCAGCTCGGCGTCGATGCGCCGGGGGTCGAAGGTACCCGGCTGGAACATCTCGATCTGGTTGACGGCGGTTGCCGGAATGTAGTTGGCACCGACCAGCCAGCCCTGTGATTGGTACCAGTTGTTCGCCCGGTCCGCCGACCACGGGCCCGCCTCGGCAGCCGCCCGGGGAACGCGAGTCAGCGCCGCGCCTGCCGCCAGGAGGAGCGGGAGCTGCAGGGCGGTTCGACGATGCACCAAGCCACCGTAGGATTCGCCAGCAGCAGGTTCGGACCAGCGGAGCGATTCGCAACCGATCAGGTTGGCAATCGTTACCAAGGTCCCGCGTCGACGGCGGGGCGGACGCGGTTGGACGATCACCGATGTACCGAGCACCGCGACCGCCGAGGGGCGTGTCGCCACCGGCGATTGGAGGGTCGCTCATGACACTCCCTCGGATGTTTGCCAGCGTTGCCATCGCAGGCGGGTTGGAGGCCGGTGTTCCACCGCAGGCGTGGCCTTCGACGATGCCGTGGGTAACATGGGCGAGTCCTGAACCGCTGCACAGGAGGGATATTCGCGTCATGAAGATTCGCATTGCCGCGGTCGCGGCGACGATGGGCGCGTCGGCTCTGCTGTGTGCGCCCCAGGCATCAGCCGACTTCGACCGCGCCGCCTACCTCCGCTGCATGGTGTCCGACACGATGTCGGTCGGCGGGCTCACCCTGGATTCGAGTTCCGCGGCCAAGCTGGGCGCCGAGGCGTACGCCGCGGTCGGCGGGCAGTCGGAGAGCTCCCAGCAGGCGGAGATCACCGCGCTGGCGAAGAAGCACCAGTTGTCCGAGCCGGTCGCGACACTCATCGTGCAGTGCGCCCAAAGGTCGGGCGGCTGAGTCTCAGAAGTATCCGTTGGCGACTACCGGGTCTCCGGTTCGTCGTTCAACGTCAAGGGCACGCGTGACAGGTAGTACTCATCGTCACCCTCGCCGCTTGTCTTCTGACTGACGCTGACCAGGTCCTCGTCACCCTGCTCACGCTGCTCCAGCCGGTTACCCGCCGCCAGCACCTCCTCGACGGTGCACTGCAGGCGGTCCGCAAGCTCGCGCGCAGGTACCGGACCGCCTGGTGGAAGCGTCCGCAATTCGGCCATCAACCGCTCGTCCAGGCTCGTCATGTTGGACGACTTACCCCATGCGGCGGCGAGGTAACCGGCTGGGGATGTCCGGTTTCCGTGCCTGGCCAGCGGGTAACGGGCACACATGACGAAACTCCGCTTCGATCCGCACGGCCGCGGCGTCGACTCCGCTGGTCTTGTTCCGCCGATCGTCCACGGTGAGCCGATCGTCGCCGATGGGCCACGCCTGCTGGCGATCGACCAGCTCGATGCCCGACGCGTCGCCGAGGTCCGCACGTCGGGGCACGGCGTACTGGCAGTAGGGCTGACCCCGGACGGCACGCCGTTCGCCGTCAGCAATCTGTGCCGCCATCAGGGCGCCAAGCTCGGCAGGGGCCGAGTCACCGACGACGGCTGCCTCCAATGCCCTTGGCACCGAGCCGAATACGATGTCGCCGACGGGGCGATGACGCAGGGACCCAAGGGCCGGATCTTCGGTTTCAAGCCGTACTCGCTGGCCATCAGGGCCTTCGGCAACGTCCTCAAGGTGCGCCGGTTCGACGTCGAGGTTCGCGATGGCGCCATCTGGCTGAAGGCTCGTTGACCGGTCAGAGCGTGATCGATGCTCCGCGTGCGAGGTGCACGACGCGGTCGGCCAGGCCGCGATTGCCGGTCTCGGCGATGAAATCGGCTAGCGGCGAGGCGAATACGCCGTAGTCGTCGTAGTGGACCGGAATCACCTTGGGGAGATCCAGCCGGTGTACGAGCTGCGCACCCTGTCGGCCATCCATGGTCACCGTCAGCCCGAACGGCAGCCGCGGACCGGCCGGCAGCCGGGTACCACCGAGGTGCAGGATGCCCACATCGATCGTCTCGAAGCGCACCGGAATCTCGGCGAGTTCGTCGATCAACAACGTGTCCCCCGAGATGTAGAGCCGCCGCGTCGTAGCGCCGTCCACGGGGCCGAACTCCAGCATCGACCCCATCACCGGCGGCAGCAGCCGCCGTGTCCACCCTGGGGCGTGCCGGCCGGGCAGAGCCGTCACCACCACGCGGTGCGAGCCCTTCGCGATCGTATGGGTGTCCCAGGTCGTCAGGCCAACGGCTTCCTCGAATCCGCGGCGCCGCAATCTCTTCTGGGCATCAGGTGTCGTCAGCACCGGCAGATCGTGGTCGAGGTGCTTCTGGGCGGTCCGGTCCCAGTGGTCACCGTGCATGTGCGACAACACGATCGTGTCGATCGGCGGGAGCTCGTGGACCGACATGGCCGGAGGCTGAAGCCGTTTCGACACCAGCCCGTAGCCCAGGTAGGCGCGCTGCCCCTTATGCAGGAAGTTCGGATCGGTCAAGATCGTGATGTCTCCATAGGAGATCAGCGTTGTCGCGTTGCCGATGAATGTCACGATTATCTCCATGGCTATCGTCCCTTCGTTGCGTCTACCCAGGGCGACTACCCCTCGATCGCTTGTTTACCCACAACGGGCACGCGGCTCGACGGCGCTATCTAGGCTCGGGTGGTCGAAGGAAGGGGCTCTGCCGTGCGTGACCGCGTGCTCCCGGTTGCCCTCCTGCTATTCCTCGTCGGTTGTTCGGCCCCGACCCCACCTTCGGCGCCGACGATGACTGCCAGCGAGCCGGTGCGCGCGGTCATGCTCGACGAGCCGACGGTTCCCGCGGATGCTCCCCCTTCGCTGGCCTCCGACACCTCGCAGCTGGCCGATGACCTCGTCGCCGACGAGCAGACCCTGCGCGACCCTTCGACGACGGCGGCGGCCCTGGCGGCGGCCGCCCATCGGCAGCAGGTGGCCTACCGTGCCATCGGTCGTCATCCCGAGTGGGATGCCGTCATCCGGTCGCGGATGCCACCGTCGCTCGGCGAGGCATACGAACGCAACGTCGACGCGCGTCGTCAACTCGCCGCGATGGCGCACCCGAGGGAGACCGTGCCCGCGTGGCGCATCCAGGCGCCGGCTCCGGCCGAGGTACTGCTGAGCTACTACCGAGAGGCCGAGTCGACGTCCGGGGTCGGCTGGAACTACCTGGCTGCCATCAATCTGATCGAGACCGGCTTCGGCAGAATCGACGGGGTCAGCACCGCAGGTGCGCAGGGCCCCATGCAGTTCATGCCCACGACGTTCGCCGCCCATGGCGAGGGCGGTGACATCCACTCGCCCCGCGACGCCATCATGGCCGCCGGGCGGTATCTCGCCGCCAATGGCTTTGGCACCCAACGCGAGCACGCCATCTATCGGTACAACAACGCCGACGAATACGTCCGCGCGGTCGAGGACTATGCCGCGGTACTCGCCGCCGACCCCGCGGCGTTCGCCGGTTACTACCGGTGGGAGGTCTACTACTACACCGTCTCCGGTGACGTCCTGCTGCCCGAAGGCTACTTCGCCTCGTCGCCGGCGCCCGTCGCCGAGTACCTGGCGACTCACCCGCAGTAACGCCAACCCCGGCCGCACCCAGGTCCCTGACCGTGCGCTTTCATCCGCGACACGCCGCGGACGCCGGATCAGGACGCACATTCGGGGAATGGCTGACCGCGGTGAAATCGGGGCGTTCGGCTACACAGCATCGGCCACTCGTGCTTGGCTCCTGAACGACACCGGGAAGCATTAGGGGGCCGACGTTGTCATTCCAATCTGTTAGCCCGTCGTATCGGCGGTCGTTGGCGGCGCTGCTACTGGCGATGGTGCTCGCAATCGCATCGCCAGGCGCGCTCGCCGCCGCTGCCCAGACCCGGATCGGCTTGAACGGCGGGCGGCCCAGCGAATGGCCCGTGCTGGCGCAGATCCTCGCCTCTCAGGGGCTAACGCAGGAGGGGTGGCTGTCGTTCGCGTCCCAGGTCGGGGAGAACTGGCTGCCGGGCACGTCGCCGGTCCCCGTGGATCACCCGGGCCAACTCGGAGTGGTATCGGGCCCAGCGGCATTGACGGCCGACCAGTCGGCGGCCGTGGGACGGCAACTCCTGCACGAGATCATCCTCAGAGAGCTGGCGAACGGTTCGCCCGTGGCGGTCGCGGGCCTCAGCGAGGGCACCCTGGTGATCGATCAGGAGCTGGCGTATCTGGCACGAGATCCCAACGCGCCGCCAGCGCAAGACATTACGTTCTACGTCTTCGGGGACATGCTGCGGGGACTGGGCCAGACCTATCTGCCGGGCGTGACGATACCGTTCATCGGTCAGACATTCGGTCCGGTGCCCGAGAGCCAGTACCACACGGTGGTCGTCAACGAACAGTGGGACGGTTGGGCCAACCCGCCGGACCGGCCGTGGAATGTGCTCTCGGTGGTCAACGCCATCATGGGCGCGGTGTACACGGTCAACGGTTCCAATGACCACTCTCAGACATCGCTGGACAGCGTGTCGGACGCGGTGCTGGTATCGGAGACCGTCAACTCGCTGGGCGGCACGACGAGCACGTATCTCGTTCCCCGCGCTCAACTTCCGATCACCCGGCCGTTGCTTCAGCTGGGTGTGCCCCGTCCGATCGTCGACGAGATCGACAAGCTGCTGACGCCGTTGATCCTGACGGGCTACTCATCGGTGACCCCGCAGTGGGGACCGCACATCGAGCGCGGCCAACTGGTGTTCGGCAACCCGCCGGCTCCCACCATCCCGACCACCCCGATGGTCCAGGCCATCGAGCAGCCGCCCGCCGCGACGGCGCTCGCCCGCGTCGAGCCATCGCCCTCGACCGATGACCAGGCTGCCACTGCGTCAACGGCCACCGCAGCCCCGGCGGCCGCCGTCGAGCGGACCTCGGCGACGAGTCACCGATCATCGCGGCGCGCCCAGGACGCGGACAGTCCGCGTGAGAGCGCCACCACGACAGCTGACGAGCCGACCGACGACAATGCGACCGCCGAGCCCGGAAAGGCTGACGAGCCCGAACGACCGAGCGCCGATGCGGCCGACTCGAGCTCGGACTCGAAGCCCAAACCGGAGCCGAAGCCCAGCGCGCAGCCCGACCGCGACTCCCCCGCCGGCGCCCACGTCTCCGGCAGTGCGGGCGCTGATTCGTCATCGTCGGATGCCGCGAGCTGATCCCGGTCAGTACACGGTGTATCCACCGTCGATGACGACCACCGAACCGGTCATGAAGGCCGAGGCGTCGGAGGCCATGTAGACCACCGACGGCGCGATCTCCTCGGGTAGCGCGTACCGCTGCATCGGAGCGTCCTCGATCCAGTGCCGACGGAAGCGGGGCTCGTCCACGGGTGCCATCTCGGTCTTGACGTATCCCGGGGCGATCGCGTTGACGCGGATCCCGTAGGGCGCCCACTCGGCGGCCAACGATTTGGTCAGCTGATGCACCGCGGCCTTCGACGCGTTGTAGGACGGCTGCCACTGCGGGCGGTTGACGATGAGGGAGCTGATCGAGCCCACGTTGAGGATGTTCCCGCCGCCGTGGTCCTTCATGTACGCGCCGGCCCGTTGGCTCAGCCGCCACAGCGACCGGGTGTTGACGTCAAAGACGAGATCCCACTCCTCGTCGCTGATCTCCAGCGCCGGTTTGTGGATGGCCAGCCCGGCGTTGTTGAGGAGCAGGTCCAGGCCGCCGAGCCGGTCCACGGCACCGTCGATGGCGGCGCTGGGGCCGTCGGGCGCGGTGACGTCGACCTCGAAGCCGTTGACCGTCAACCCCTCTCGCGCCAGTGCGGTGACCGCGGCGGCGTTGCGCTCGGCATCCCGCGAGACGAACACCACGTCGGCGCCCGCCTCGGCGAGCCCCCTGACGAAGGCCAGGCCGAGGCCCCGGTTGCCGCCGGTGACGAGGGCACGTTTGCCGGTCAACGCGAAGGCGTCGAGGACGGTCATGTGGGCACTGCCTTTCGCTAGTCGCCGCCGCGGAATCGACGGGTGGTCCACCCGTTGAGCAGGGCGGCCAGGATGAGGACGACGCCGAGCGCAAGCAACTGGAACTGGGTGCCGGTGTTGCCCTCGAAGTAGAGGATGATGCCGGCGTTGAGCCAGACGATCAGCAGCGTGGCGAGCAGCACGCCCGCCAACCGGCCGATGCCCCCGGTGATCGCGACCCCGCCGAGCACGGCGATGGTGATCGCAGGAAGCGCCAGGCCGTTGCCCGCCGTGCCGGCATCCGGTCGGGCCGAGGCGAACTCCGCGGTGATGTACACCGCGACGAGACCGGACAGGACGCCGGAGATGACGTAGGCGCGCATCCGGGTGCCGGGGACGTCGACCCCGGCCCAGCGCGCGGCGACGTCATTGGTCCCGACGCCGTACAACCGTCGGCCGAAGGTTCCGCGCCCCAACGCAAGCCACAGCACCACCAACACCGGGGCCAGGAAGGTGAAGACCCCCAGCGGCACGTCGGGGATGTAGTCACCGATGATCGGCACCCGGACGGAGCTGGTGAGGGTGTACAGGTCCTGGATCTGCGTGCTGTTGATGGGCTTCTGGTCGTTGATCACCAACGCGATGGACCGGTACGCGTAGTAGGTGGCCAACGTCGCGATCAGGGCGGGAAAACCGATGCGGGCGACCAGGAATCCGTTGATCGCGCCCAGTGCCGCGCCGGTGACGACGGCCAGCAGCACGGCGGCCAGCAGCGGCCAGCCCCACTTGCCGTAGGCGAAGCCGAACACCATTCCGACGAGTGAGACCATCGCGCCCACCGACAGGTCGATCCCGCCGCGGCCGGACACGATCACGACGAGTTCGGCGAACGCGAGCAGCGCCAGCGGAACCGCGTCGATCAGCGTTGCCGACATGTAGTCGAAGTCGTAGTCGCCGGAGAGATAACCGTTGGCGCTCATGTACATCAGCCACGCGACGACGACGACGATCAAGACGCCGAGCAGCACGATCCGCTGGGTCAAGACGGCTTCGAGGACCCGGTCCACGGGCCGACGTGAGGCGGTCTCCGGCACCACCGGTGTGGGGGTTTCGACGCTCATCGGTCTCTCCTGGCACGTCGGCGGACGAGGTCGGTGCCCACCGCGACGACGATGAAGATCCCGACGAAGAGGTCGGACAGCTGTGAGGGCCAACCCAATTGAGTGACACCCGACTTGACGGTCTGGACGAGGAGTGCGCCGAGGACCGTACCGAGCACCGAACCGCGGCCGCCCATGATGGACGTTCCGCCGATGACCACCGCCGCGATGACGGCAAGCTCCTGGCCCGATCCCACCGACTGGTCCAGGTTCGAGGTGCCCTTCGCCAGGGTGAAGATCGAAGCCAGTCCGACGAGGAGGCCCGTGATGACGTACGCGATGAGGATGCGCCGCTGTACCCGGATGCCGGCCAGCCGCGCGGCGACCGGATCCCCGCCCACACCGAAGAAGTGCCGCCCCCCGGGCGTGTGGCGCAGGTACCACCACGCCGCGGCGGCGAGGACGACGGTGATTGCGAAGCTGTGCGGCACGTCGAGCGTGCGGCCGTCGGCGCCGCGGCCGAACCAGGCCAAGGTGTTGGGCATCCCGCTGATCGGTTGGGACCCGAAGACCTGAAGGCCCACGAAGAGAAAGAGATTCGCGGTACCGAAGGTGATGATGATGGCATGCACCCGCCCGTAGGCGATCAGCACGCCGTTCACGAGGCCGAGGACCGCGCCGGTCGCGATGGCCACCACCAGACACCACCACAGGGGCAACGCCTGGTCGCGCATCAGCTTGGCGGTCACCACGGAGCACACCATGATCGCGCCGCCGACGGAGACGTCGATCCCGCCGGTGATGATGACGAACGTCATGCCGATGCCGATCAACGCCACCGGGGACACTTCGACGAGCAGCGGAATGATCGAGCCCGTACTGAGGAAGGCGGGCGTGGCGATCGACAGCCCGATCCAGAGCACGACGAGGACGGCGACCAGCGCGATCTCGGCGGACGTCACCGGCGAGGGCAGGACACGGCCGCGACTCTTGACGGGCGGCGCCTGGGGATCGGTCGTCACGCTCATCCCGTCGCCGTTCCTTCCCGGTCCCCCGCGGCGGCGGCCAGGACGTCGACCTGTCGGGCATCGGGACCGAACTCCGCGGCGATGGTGCCCGTCCGGACCACCAGCAGCCGATCGGTGATCCGCAGCGCCTCCTGTAGATCCGAGGTCACCACCAGGACGGCGGTCCCGTTGTCGGCGAGATCGGTGATGATGCGGTGGATCTCCTCCTTGGCGCCGATGTCCACGCCCTGGGTGGGCTCGGCCAGCAGCAGGAGCTTGGGCCGCTCGACGAGTTGGCGGGCGAGCATCACCTTCTGGGCGTTGCCACCGGACAGATTGCCAATGGGCTGGTTCTCGTCCTGCGCGCGCACCGCCAGTCGCTTCATCAAGTCCTTCACCACCGAGCGCTCCCGGCGCCGGTCCACGAACGCCCTCCCGAGAGAGAGGAGTCGCAGGTGGCCGATCGACACGTTGAACGCGATGGACTGAAAGGCGAACATCCCCTCGGTCTTCCGATTCGCCGGCAGCAGCGCGATGCCCGCCTCCCCGGCCTCCCGCGGGCTGCGGGGTGCCACGGCGCGGCCCTCGACCACGATCTCGCCGCCACTGGTCTTGGCCAGTCCATGGACGCACTCGGCGATCTCGGCGACACCGGAGCCGACCAACCCGTAGAGGCCGAGGATCTCACCCGCCCGTAACTCGAGGCTCACGTCGTGGAAGGAACCGGCCCGTGACAGCGCCTTCAGTTCCAGGACGAGTTCGCCATCGGTCGTCGTGCGCGGGCCCGAGTGCTCCGAAAGCGCTTCTCCCACCATCAGTTCAGCCATCCGCCGCACGGTCATGTCCTGGACGGGAAAGGTGCCGATCGTGCTGCCGTCTCGCATGACGGTGACCTGATCGGCGATCTTCACGACCTCGTCGAGCCGATGGGAGATGTAGACGATCGCGACACCGTCATCGGCGAGCCTGCGAATGATGCCGAACAAGACGTCGATCTCGGCGTCAGTGAGGATGGCCGAGGGTTCGTCGAGGATCAGCACTCCGCACTTGCCCGCCAGGGCCTTGGCGATCGACACCTGCTGCTGGGTCGCGACGGGCAGGGTCCCCACGGTGGCGGTGGCGAGTTTCGCCGGGAGACCAAGGGCTTCGAGGAGGCCGACCACCCGCTCGTTCTGCGCGGCCCAGTCGACCCGGCGCCGGTTGACCAGTTCGCGGCCCATGAACACGTTCTCGGCGACCGTGAGTTCACCGAACAGCTGTGGTTCCTGGTACACCGTGGCGATGCCCAGGGCGATCGCGTCGACAGTGGACGTAATCGACACTGGCGCACCGTCGTACGCGATCGTTCCCGTATCGGGGGTTGTTGCCCCGGAGACGATCTTGATCAGCGTGGACTTCCCGGCGCCGTTCTCCCCCACCAACGCGTGGACCTGGCCGGGCCGCACCTCGAAGTCGGCGTGCCTGATGGCCTTGACCGCGCCGTAGCTCTTGACCACCCCGGTGAGGGTCAGTCGCGACTCCTGCGGCATGACGTCAGTAGTCGAACTGGCCGACGTTCTCGGTGGTGATCAGCAGCGGCTCACCGAGCACCAGGGTCTTGCTGGCCTCGTCCCACTTCACGTCGCTCATCTCGTCGTTGACCTTGTTGGTCGGCTCGAACGTCTTACCGCTGGCGAGCTGCTCACCGGCCCACGCCGTGAGGTAGCCCAGGTTCGCGACGTTCCACAGGATCGATCCCGACGAGGAGCCGTCGGCGAGGTACGGCGCCATCGACTTCGGGGTGCCGATCCCGACGCTGTAGACCTGCCCGATCTTGCCGGCGTCCTTGACGGCCTGAGCGACGCCGACGGCGGACGTGGTGCACTGCCCCAGCAGTCCCTTCAGATCCGGGTGGGCGCTCATCAGGTCCGTGGCCATCTGCGTGCCCTTGGCCTGATCCTCGCCGGAGTAGACGACGTCGACGAGTTCGGCCTCGGGGTACTTCGACGATACGTAGGCCTTCTCCGCGGCAATCCAGGAGTTCAGGTTCTCGGCGGTCTCGCCACAGGACACGATGGCCCACTTGCCCTTTCCGCCCATCGCCGTCATGAGCGTCTCGGCGGTGGTGTTGCCGATGCCTTCGGCGGTGGCCTGGTTGACGAACGCCTCACGCACCGAGTTGGGTGCGTCGGTGTCGGCCGTCATGACCTTGATGCCGGCGTCCTGAGCCTGCTTCATCAGCGGCGCCATCGAATCGGGATCGTTGGGCGCGACCACGATGACGTCGACCTTCTGCTGGATGAACGACCGGACGATCTGCGCCTGCGCGGCGGCGTCGGCGGAAGTGGGCCCCTGATAGAGCCATTCGACGTCGCCGAGATCGGCGGCTGCCTGCTTGGCGCCGGTGTCCATGGCTTCGAAGTAGGGCGATCCCTGCAGTTTCGGGACGAAGGCGACCTTGATCTTGTCTCCGGAGCCGCCCGCTCCCTGTGATGAGCTGGCGCCGCCGGTGGCCGACGGTGCGTCGTCCTTCTTCGTGCAGCCTCCGGTAACCATGGCGAGGGCCACCGCCACGCTGATCGCTCCGACGAAACGCTGGGAAACCGCCATCACTTCATCCTTCGGGCTGGGCTTGGAAGCACGCGGTCCCGCCTCAGCGACGTCGACTGCGCTCGCCTGCCTGAAATCCGTTCGGGCAGACGAACACTCGACCGAGTCGTTTCATATATCGAACTCATCGTCGAGTGATGAAACACACATTAAGCAGGTCGCCGAGAGCTTGTCAACAACGTCGAACGGCGTTCGGTGCATCGCATTTTGCGGTCTTCCGCGGCGGCACATCGCCTATGGTGAGCCGATGGCGGCGGGCCCCGGGGTCGAGGAAGACGACTCGTCCGCGCGCCGAACCCGGGTTCCCGCCCTGACGCGGGCGGCCGCGGTGCTGCGCGAGATCAGCGCCGCCGGTGTTCCGCTGACGCTCGCCGAGGTGACCGCGTTGACGGGTTATCCGAAGAGCAGCGTGATGGGCATCTGTCACGCGCTGACCCAGGAGCGCCTACTGTCCCGAGGCGTGGACGGGACCTACGCGCTGGGCTCACACGTCTACGAACTGGCGTCGACGGCGCGGGCGCAGGGCTGGCCGATCCACGACATCGGCTTCACCTATCCGGTCGACGAAAGCTTTTTCGTGGCCGAGATCGAGGCCCTCCATGCAGAGGCCGACCGGCTGGGTGCCCGACTGCACGCGCACACCGCCAGAGAGGACCGCGCCCGCCAATCCCGGCAGATCATCGAATTCGTCTGCGCTGGAGTGGATTTGATCCTGATCGAACCCGTCGCGACGGAGGGTCTGGAAGATGCGTGTGCGCGCGCCCGCGCCGCACGCATCCCCGTCGTCGCCCTCGGGTCGGCGGTCAGCGGTGCTGATGCCGTGGTCGCGACCGACAACACGAAGGCCGGCTTCCTGGCCGGTTCGGCGCTGGCGAGCGCACTGGGTGAGCGGGGCCGCATCGCCGTCGTCGGGGGGATCCCGATCACCGCGAACTCCGACCGGATCGCCGGCTTCATGGCCGCCATCGCACCCCACCCTCACCTCGAGGTGGTCGCCACCAGCCACGGCGAATTGGACGCCGAATCGGGGCGCCGGGCCGCGAAAGAGATCCTGTCGTCGAACGCCGTCATCGACGGGTTCTTCGCGGCCAATGACCAGATCGCCATCGGTATCTCCAGCGTGCTGCGGCGCCGCAGGCGGCCGGTGCCGATCGTCGGCGTCGACGGTGCCAGGGGTGCCGTCGAGGAGATAAGGGCCGGTGGGCCCATCATCGCCACCGCGACCCAGGACCCGGCGGCGCTGGTGCGGGCGGCGATGGACCTCGGCATCGCCCTGCACGGCGGGGCGCGCGTGCCGCGCTCATCCCGGTACCTGGCGCCCCGGTTGATCGACGCCCACAACGCCGCGAGGTACGAACCGTGGGGATGACCGGGTCGCGCACACCGGCCGTGCACCGCGGCGTCCGCGTCCTCGATGCCGTGTCCTCTGGCGCCGCCACCACTCCCGCCGCACTGAGCGGGCTGCTGGGACTGCCCAAGAGTTCGATCGCCGATCTGCTCGGCACGCTGGAAGACGTCGGCTTCGTCTCGCGCGGGGCCGATGGTCGCCTCCATGCCGGAGCCCGCCTATCCGACCTCTCAGACCCGGACGCGTTAATTCACAACCTCTTTCGATCGTGTGCCGCTCCCGAGCTGGAGGGGCACACGATCTCGCTGGTTCGGCTCTTCGGCAACCAGCTGGTCTTCGTCGACGTCCACCTGGGCAGGCTGCCGCTGCCGCTGACACCACGGCCGGGTCAACGCGCCGACGTGAGTGCCTGCGCCGGGGCGGCCGCCATCCTCTCGTCGTTGACGCTCGACGAGGCGGAGTCGACGATCACGGCCGCGGCCGCTCACCTCGGTCTCGACGATGACGAGGTTCGGCGATGTCTGGCGCTGCGGCACCCCCGCCGACGAAACGTCTACGAATCGCACTCTCCCCCGATGGGACGACAGTTCGCCTCTCCGGTCGCGGGCACCCGTTACGCGCTGACCCTGCACGTGCCCGATCGGTGGCCCGAGCCGGCGACCCGTCGGGCCGCCCGCGCTCTCAACGCCGCCGCGAACGATTACTGACGGCCGGGCTCGAGGCCTAGGACGCAGTGATGCGGGGTACACCGCTCACGATGCAACGACGTTCCATGAAGGAGATCCCGCCACATGTCTGATGACCTGTCCGACGGTGCCCGCGACATGCTGGCGAAGGCCAACCCGGCCGTGATCGCCACCGTGCGATCCAACGGCCAACCGGTGTCGGCGGCAACCTGGTATCTGCTTCGCGACGACCGAATCCTGGTGAACATGGACGAGGGCCGCGTGCGCCTCAAGCACATGCGGAAGGAGCCGCGCGTCTCGCTCACGGTGATCGACAAGGACGACTGGTACACCCACGTGACCCTCATCGGCCGGGTGACCGAGATCTACGACGATGACGGTCTCGCCGACATCGACGCGCTCTCGCGCCAGTACACGGGCAAGCCGTATCCACAGCGGGACCGGCCCCGGGTCAGCGCGCTATTCGAGATCGACCGGGTGCACGGCTGGGGCGCGCAGAAGAACAACGACCAGCCCGACGGTAGCGAGTAGCCGCAGGAAAGGGCACTGGATCATTCCCGTCGGAGGAAACCGTGACGCTCGTCGCGAATTTCGAAAAAGAGGTATTGACGACTGCCCCCGGCGGGTACAGACGGTCATGAAAGTTGAGTCGTCAGGGTCGCCGGCACCGCTGCTGGACCCGGTTGAAGGCGATACTCGGACGCAGGCCGAGGTGAGTGAGCAGGCGCGGATCACCGCCGCCGTCGCGGAGATCGCCGAGAGCCGCGCCGCCATCGAGCAGGCCAAGGGCATGCTGATGATGGTCTACGGGATCGACGAAGACACGGCGTTCGGTTTGCTCCGGTGGCAGTCCCAGCACCACAACGTCAAGCTCCGATTGATGGCCGAGCAGGTCCGGACGGACTTCACCGAGGCATCGCGGGTGCGGCCCGCCGTGGACCGCCGGACCTACGACGAATTGTTCGTCACCGCCCACACCCGGACCGGCACGCCCGTGATGACGGACACCGTCGCGGAGATGGCCGAGCACATGACGGCTGTCAGCACGGAGGCCTAGGGGAACACCCGGCGCCGTCGGCCATTGAGGCCAAGCCTCACGCCCACCGTTGCGTCGAGAGGTAAACCGCCCCGTCCATCGCCTTTCCGAACAGGAAGCCCTGGCCCAGCTCACAACCCCATTCGGCGAGCAGGTCGCGCTGCACACGCGACTCGATCCCCTCGGCGATGACGGTGAGTCCCAAACTCGACCCCAATCCCAGGACGGCCTTAGTGATCGCTTCGCAGCGGGGGTCACGCGGCAGTCCTCCGACGAACTGCTTGTCGATCTTGAGGATGTCGACTGGGAGGTCGACGATCTTGGCGAGACCGCTGAAACCCGTACCGACGTCGTCGATCGCGATGCGCACGCCGATTCGGCGGAGATGCTCGAGGTCGGCCTCCGCGGAGTTCGCGACCCGCCCGGCATAGGTCTCGGTCAGTTCGAGGACGAGCCGGTCTGGGCTGAGCCCGGTCCGTTCGAGCGCATCGAGAACGTCGGCGCGGAAATCGCCCACTTCCAATTGCCGGCCCGAGACGTTGACGTGGATGGCGGCGGTGTCCATTGGCGCACTCCATTGGCAGGCCTGCCGACACGCCTCGTGGAGCACGTACCGTCCAATCGCGGACATATGACGGGACGTCTCGGCAACCGCCAAGAATTCGGCGGGCGCGAGCAGTCCCCGGCTGGGATGCTTCCAGCGGAGAAGCGCCTCGGCCGCAACGCATTCGCCGGTCCGGAGATTCACGATGGGTTGGTAGCGGACGACGAATTCGTTGAGGTGGACTGCCCTCTCCAGTTCGGGCACCAGCTTGACCGCGCGCAGCAGGGCCGCCTCCTCGGACGTCTCGGCCAGCGCGACGCAGTTCTTGCCGTTCCGCTTTGCGTGATACATCAACGTATCCGCTCTCTGCAGGAGGTTGTCTGCCGTGCATCCTGGCTGCGACGTCGCTACGCCGCCGCTGATGGAGAGCTGGTCATACGTTCCCCCCATCGCGAGACTGACGGGCCGCTGGACTTCGGCGCGGATTCGTTCGGCCACGGCGCGCAGCTGCGCGAGGTCCGAGATATGCGGACAGAGCACGGCGAACTCGTCGCCGCCCAGCCGCGCGGCGGTGTCCCGCGGCCGTATCGAGGCCACGATGCGCTGAGCGACGGTCTGTAGCACCTCGTCGCCTTGGGCATGGCCAAAGGTGTCATTGATCGCCTTGAACCCGTCGAGATCGAGGAAGATGAGACCGACGCGGATCATGTCGCGTTCGGCGAGGGCGAGTGCATATTCGACCCGGTCCATGAACAACGCCCGGTTGGCCAGCCCGGTCAGTCGATCGTGCAGGGCCAGATGCTGCAGTTCGGCCTCGACGCGTTTGCGGGTGGTGATGTCCTCGACGAGGCATATCCCGTACGGATTCGATCCAGGGGGCGCCACCATCGAGGCAGAGACGGCACCCCACACCGTGGCGCCGTCTGCGCGCTGGAAGTCGACTTCCGCGTCGAAGGACTGGCCGATCTGCAACGTCGGGAGTGCCCGCAAACCACCACCCGTCGACGCGGTCTGATCTTCGCCGAGGTCAGTGAGCAGAGTTCCGAGCACGTCGGCCGTCGACCGACCGAGGATGCCTGCCATGGCCTCGTTGCAGCGCGTGATGCGTCCCGAGCCGTCCCGTGTGACCTCGAACATGAACATCCCCATCGGGGCGGTGTCGAACGCAAGTCGAAACCGCTCTTCACTTTCCGCCAGCGCCTGCTCGGCCGCCTTCTGTTCGGTGATGTCCGTGGCGACGCAGATGTATCCCGCGCAGCCGCCGTCCGCATCGGTCATCTGGGAGACGGCCAGGCTCACGGCCGCGTGGGTGCGGTCTCGCCGGACGTACGTCCACCCGCGCACCTCGGCGGCGTGCGGCGTGACGTTGTGCACCAAGACCTCGAAACCCGCGGGGATGTCCAGGTCCGCTGCCCTTTCGGCCACCTCGCGCTGCAGGTGGTAGTCCAGCGGCGTGTGGCCGAGCATCTCCGCTTGCGTCCACCCCAGGAGCCGCTCGGCACCGGGGTTGAAGACGGTGATGCGTCCCAGGGGATCGGTGCCGATGATTGCCTGCTCGGACGCTGCCTGCAGAACTCCGGCGAACAGGTCTCGGGCCTCCCGGAGGGCCTGCGCATTCAGACGTTCCTCGGTGACGTCGCGAAAGGCCATGACCTGCATCGATGATTGCCGCCCCAGGGGCGCTGTCGTCAATTCGATCGTCCGGGAGGACTCGGTGTCGACGACGACGTCGCGCAGGACGTCGCGCGTCGCAGCTAGGGCTGAACCATCCGGATTCCGTCCCTGCGAGGCGGTGGCCAGGTCGTCCACCAGGCCCAGATCGTTGCCCGCCCTGGCGTTGTGCAACACGACTTCACCGGTGGAGTCGACGAGAACCACGCTGTCGTGGATGTTGTCGAGGACGGCGCCCAACAGTTCGGAGTCTTGGTCCGCCTGATCGCGCGCCACCTTGAGTTCGGAAATGAGGCGCGCGCGGGAGTCTCGGTACAGCGACAGGGAGAGCACGATGACCGTGAGGCTGCACACCATCGCCTGCGCCAACAACGCACGCGTTTCGATGCCGGGAACGATGAAAACGCCTCTGCCCTGCAGGGTGGCGTAGATGATCCAGATGCCCGCCGCGGTCACGAACGTCAAGCTCACCGTGGTGCTGTAGCGCAGCGCGATGCCAGCCGCGGCCACCAGCGTGATGAATGCCATGGGTACGCCGGTGGTGACCCAGAAGTTCCAGAAGAAGATGGCGGCGACGCCACTTCCGACCAGGAGCGCCTCGGCAACCGATGACGCGGATACGTGTGGGCGCTTCCACGTGACCTCCGGCAGCCGCAGCCAAACGGACACAGCGAGGAGCGCAGAGGTCCCGTTGCGCACCGCGATGAGCGCAAACGTCTCCCATAGCGGGGCGTCCATGACCACCACCAAGAACGCCGTTGCCAGCGCGGCCGCGCAACAGACGCCGGCGGTCACGGCAGCGACGAGACGTGCCAGGTCGGCGGGATCGCGGAGGACGACCTCGTCACGCCGGTACGTCAAGATCTGAACCGTCACGACGGCGCAGCTGACGTTGACCAGCACGGACCAACCACCAAGCGCCATCGAAGCTCCCGTGGCGACGTTCGTCCCGAACGTCAGAATGCCCAGCGTCGCTAGGTGCAGAGTGCGGTCTCGAGGCGTCCACCGGTGGGTGACGAGCAGCCAGATGATCGCCACGGCGGCCGCGGGCCACAGCAGCGCGGTCTCCCCGCCCGCCAGTCGGGTGGCGCGACCGGCGACTATCGACAGCGCATAGGCCACCGAGAATGCACCCAAGACCGCTGCCGACCGCAAGACTTGGCCCATCCGACCCCATTTCCAACGTAGGCGTCAATATTGCCTTCAAGATCGCCCGCATGGGCGCAAACGAGCAACTCACCGCTCGAGACGTGGCGGCGACCCCAACGCCGCGCCGCCGACGGCCCGTCCTCCAGTTCCCGTCGGCATGCATCGGTGGCCAGCGCCCGAGCCCGTCGATTTCCAATCGATCGGGCCGCCAGCGTTCGCCACCATCGTCGAAACCGTTCTCGCTCAATGGTTCTCGTGATTCGTCGAACCACTGTTCCCAATTGCCGACGTCTGCTAGTACACCCGCTCGCACGTCTTCCTCGGTGCCACAGACAGGAGGCAACCCATCTCAGGCGAACCGCACCGAGCGCGTCCCGATGTCGCGGAATGGCCCCGTGCCGACAAACCCGGCAACACTTCGCCGGTAACGCGGCAGGGTCGGCACTTTGCGGCAGGAGCATCGAACGTGTGTTCTAATGGCTCCATCGCCAGCCCGCGGATTGCGGGCGATCCCCAGAAGGAGTTGACCGCCAGTATGACCGTATTCGCTCCGGCAGCAGCAGAAGCGCCAACCACCCCTCACGACATGCCGCGTGCGGCCGCCGTTGCTGAGGAGAAGGCCACGAAGACTCCGGTCAGGAAGTCCGGTGGAAGGAAGACGAAGACTCTCGAGCTGACCCTCACCGTCACCGGCACCGCCGACGGCGAGTGGCGCGCTGAGCTCAAGCAAGGCAACGCATACGTGGCCCGGGATCTCGCGGTCGCAGCGGCCGCGGTCTCCCGTGCGGCGAAGGAATTGCACGAGGACCTGTCCGGCCCGATCGACGAGGTCATCGAGGAAGCACGTTCGCAGCAGACCGCCCGGGTCGCTGCGCTTGAAGCCGAATTGGAAAGCGCGCGTAGGGCTCTCGCCGATCTGGACTGAGATCATGCTGCACCGTTATCGCCAGCGCACTCGTTGTGGAAGATGGCCCTATGAGTCCGCGCGTGGCCCGGCGGTGGTGCCACGGACCATGAGTTTTGGTTCGAGAACCACGTCGGTTTCGACAACGTTTCGTTCTTCCATCATCTCGATCGCGAGTCGAACTGCGTGCCGCGCGATCCCGGCGGCATCTTGGTGCACGGTCGTCAAGTCGATCAGCGGGTAGTCGGACAGCCGGCTGTCGTCGAAACCGATCAACGACACCTCCGACGGGACCTTGACACCCGCCCGGGTGAACACGTCGAGCAAGCCCAGTGCACAACGATCGTTGCCCGCCAGAATGGCCGTGGGCAGACTGGATTCGGCCAGAAATGCCATGGCAGCATGCGCGCCTGCCTCTTCCGTGTGGGCGCCGGGAATGACCCGGGTGTGCGCTTCCAGGCCATGGCTACGCATCGCCGCTCGATAGGCGCGACGCCGCTCAGTCGAACCGGGACCCGTGCCGCCGTCGACGTGGTGGATGTCGCGGTGGCCGAGTTCGGACAGGTACGCCACCGCCTGCCGAATGCCCTTGGCGTCGGCGGTGCGTACTGACCCCAGCCCACGCCCCGCTGCCTCGAGGGCCGCGTCGACGACGATCTTCCTGCCGACGACGATGACTGGCACCCTCTCTGCCAGCGCCTGCAACTGCGCCTGGTTGGAGGTTGGGCCCAACAGGATGAGGCCACCGCAGCGGTGGCTGATCAACGCCTCGATGGACGTGGACTCGTCTCGATCGGGGAGGTTGGCACTCAAGAGCACGTCATAGCCAGCACCTTCCGCCGCGGGATAGATGTCGGTAACCATCTCGGCCTGAAAGGGTTGGCGGACGTCCATCAGCACGCCGATGGTGCGGCTTCGGCCGCGCGCGAGCAGCTGCGCCGCGGAGTCCGGGCGGTATCCGATGTGATCGGCGACCTCGAGCACGCGGCGTCGGGTTTCCTCGCTGGCACCTGGCTTACCGCTCAGGATGAACGAGACAAGAGTCCTCGACACGCCGGCACGCAACGCCACGTCGGCCATCGTGGGGCGAGAGACGGCCATCGCCATCCCCTTCCGTTGTGACGGTTGACACATTAGAACGACCTGGTCCATAGTAGTCCTCACGCGCGTTACTAACGCGCTTTAGTCGAAGTCGAATCAGGGGTTTCTTGACATGAATTCAAAGACCGAGCCAGGCCCCTCGTCAGGGCGATTCCTGTCGAAGCTGACCGTCATCGCCACTCTCGGCGGGCTGCTGTTCGGCTACGACACCGGCGTAATCTCGGGCGCGCTGCTCTACATGAAGGACGACCTCCACCTGAGCTCCTTCGGCGAAGCAACGGTCGTCAGCTCGCTGCTCTTCCCGGGCGCCGCACTCGGCGCGCTGTTCGGCGGTCGGATCGCCGACAAGATCGGCCGCAAACGCATGCTGCTCGTCTGTGGCGCCATCTTCCTCGTCGGAGCGCTAGGTTGCGCTCTCGCCCCCAACGTCCAGATCATGGTCGCCGCCCGCATCGTCCTTGGCCTTGGCGTTGGCGCAGCGTCGGTGACCTGCCCGCTCTACCTGGCCGAAATGGCGCCGCCAGAACGGCGCGGCCGCATGGTGACGATCAACGAGCTCATGATCGTCACGGGACAGATGCTGGCGTTCGCAATGAATGCCCTGCTGGACCACGTAATTCACGACGCAAACGTCTGGCGCATCATGCTCGCCGTCGCCGCAGTTCCTGCCCTCGCCCTTCTGATCGGCATGACGTTCCTGCCCGATTCACCCCGCTGGTACGGCTTGAAGAATCGGTTCGACGAGGCCCGCACCGTGCTGGGCTTGAGCCTGGAACCGAAGGAGGCCGACGCGGAGTTCGCCGCCATCGTTCAACATGCCGAACGCACCATGACCAACCGGACCCCATGGACGGTCATTCGTGACGTGCCGTGGATCCGCAAGGTGGTGCTGATCGGCTGCGGCCTAGCCATCGTGCAGCAAGCCACCGGCATCAACACCGTGAACTACTACGCCCCAACCATTCTCGAACAGAGCGGGCTCGGCGTGAGCGCTGCGCTCATCGCGACCATCGCCGTCGGCGTCACCTCGGTCGTCACCACGATCATCGGGATCATCCTGCTGGGTTACATCGGCCGACGGACGATGCTGTTGATCGGGTTCACCGGAGTCGCCGCCTCCCAAGCTGCTTTGGCGCTGACCTTTCTGCTGCCCGAAACCACCACCCGCAGTTACGTCATCCTGGCCTGCATGATTCTCTTCGTCGCCTTCGTCCAGATGTTCATCGGAACCTGTGTCTGGCTGCTGCTCTCGGAGATCTTCCCGATGAGCATCCGTGGCTTCGCCATGGGCATCGCCGTGTTCATCCTGTGGTGCACCAACGCCGCCATCTCGTTCCTGTTCCCGGTGCTCAACTCTTCGCTGGGGTCGACGGGAACCTTCGGACTGTTCGTCCTGGTCAACCTGGTTTCGCTGTTCTTCGTGTGGCGCCATGTGCCGGAAACCAAGGGCACGACCCTGGAGGAACTCGAGGACCGCTTCGAAGCCCAAGGCCTCGCGACGTCCTCCGTCTGAGCTCTCGGGAACAACCGCACCACATCGCCACCTGCTCAATCGATTACAGGAGTTCCACGAACCATGACTGATCTACGGATTGCCGTCCTCGGTGTCGGGATGATGGGCGCCGACCACGTGAAGCGCATCGGCGCGAGGATCGCCGGCGCCCGCGTCGCCGTCGTCAACGACTTCGTGACCGAGAAAGCCGAACAGCTCGCCGCCACCATCCCCGGCTGCCGCGCGATATCCGACCCGCTGGATGCGATCGCCGATGCGGATGTCGACGCCGTCATCCTGGCGACGCCCGGCACGACGCACGAGAAGCAACTGCTGGCGTGCATCGAGCACGGCAAGCCGGTGATGTGTGAGAAACCGCTGACGACCGACGTGGCGACCTCGCTCGAGGTGGTCAAGCGTGAGGCCGAAACGGGGAAGCGTCTGATCCAGGTGGGCTTCATGCGGCGCTTCGATGCCGAGTACGCCGCGCTGAAGACGCTTCTGGACAACGGCGAGCTCGGACGCCCGCTGGTGATGCATTGCGCGCACCGCAACGCCGCCGTCCCGCCCAACTTCGACAGCTCGATGATCGTCAAGGACTCACTGGTTCACGAGGTCGACGTCACCCGCTTCCTGTTCGACGAGGAGATCACCTCGATACAGCTCATCACGCCCGCAGCTTCCTCGAATGCGCCCGAGGGACTTCAGGATCCGCAGATCGCGATCTTGAGGACAAGCACGGGAAAACACGTTGATGTCGAACTATTCGTCACGACCGGGGTCGCCTACGAGGTGCGCACCGAGGTCGTGGGCGACAAGGGCAGTGCGATGATCGGCCTCGACGTCGGACTCGTCCGCAAGAGCGCGCCGGGCCACTGGGGCGGTCAGATCACCCCCAGCTTCGTGGAGCGGTTCGGCGCGGCCTATGACACCGAGATCCAGCGCTGGGTGAACGCGGTCAGTGGCGGACACCCAACCGGGAGCTACATCGACGGACCAGGCGCGTGGGACGGTTACGCGGCGGCAGCGGTCTGCGCGGCAGGCGTGAAGTCTCTGGAATCCGGCCAGCCCGTCGCCGTCGAGATGGTGTCCCGCGATTCGATCAAGGGAGCCTGACTCGTGAAGATCGCCCTCGACCCCACGCCGTTTCACCACGACTTCGACCTGCTCGAATTCCCCCGCGTCGTGGCTGAACTGGGATACGAGAACCTACAGCTGACCCCGCACCGGGATTTCATCCCGTTCTACAACCACCCCCGCGCCGACGACGATCTGGTCGCGAAGTTCCGCAAGGCCTGCGAGCACGCAGGAGTGGGTATCGCCTCGGTCCTACCCGTGCTGCGGTGGTCGGGTCCCGACGAGGATGCCCGCGAATCGGCCGTGCGGAACTGGAAGCGCGTCATCCAGATCACCGTCGACCTCGGGGTGAACGTCATCAACACCGAGTTCTCCGGCCGACCCGAACGGGCCGAGGAGTCCGAGCGGGCGTTCTTCCGGTCCATGGAGGAACTGATGCCGATCTTCGAACGCGAAGGCATCGACGTGCGCATCGACCCCCATCCCGACGACTTCGTCGAGGACGGCTTCGAAGCGGTACGCATCATCCGCGGCGTCAACTCTCCCAACCTGGGCATGGTGTACGTCGCGTGCCACACATATCACATGGGGGGCAACATGATTGACATCATGCGGGCCGCAGGCGACCGACTGCGGCTGGTCCACGTCGCCGACACCATGGATCACCATCGCAGCCACGGACTGCGATACATCACCAACCCACCCGGCAACCCCGTCCGGGTGCACCAGCACCTGAAGATCGGCGACGGCGACGTCGACTGGGACGAGTTCTTCACCGGCCTCGCCGAGATCGACTTCTACGACCGCCCCGACACCGTCATGGTGTCCTCGGTGTTCGCCGAAGACGAGAATGCGCACGACGTATCGCGCTACCAGCTCGCCACCATGACCGACTACGTCTCCAAGTACCGGCGGTGGTCGGCGTGACCTCTGAACCCAGCACGAATCTCTGCCCCCGGGGCCTCGCGTGACCACGAGACTGGTGATCGCCGCCGACCTTCGCCCGGCGAGCCCAATCCCGCTGTACTACCAACTTGCCGAACGAATCTCAGCCGCCGTCTGCTGTGCGACATTCCCTCTCGGCACCGTCCTCGAGTCCGAACCAGCGATGGCCCGCCGGCTAGGTATCTCGCGCAACACGGTGCGTCGTGCCATGGGAATCCTGCACGAGCAGCGGATCATTGCTCGCCGCAAGGGCGGACCGCACGCCGTCGTTGCTACCACCGCTGGCCACGCCGGAGTCGGGTACTGCGCACCGGCTTCATTAGTTCCGTCCATCAAACCTGAAGGGAAACAGCTCGAATGAAGCATGGTGTCACCGCAATCCTGCATGATTGCCCACTGCGCGAGGCGTTGGAGGGCATCGATTCGAACAGGGCCGTCAACGTCGAGCTCGAGGGCCTTCGAATTGCAGCCGACACCCTCAAGACCGCCGACTCTGAAATGGTGAGCTAAATGAGCAGCATTCTCGTCGGTTCAGCCCCCGACTCCTGGGGCGTGTGGTTTCCCGACGACCCCAATCAAACCCCTTACACCCGCTTCCTCGACGAGGTCGCGGCCTCGGGCTACGAGTGGATCGAACTGGGGCCCTTCGGGTACCTGCCCACCGACCCCGCGCAATTGGCCGACGAACTCGCCGCCCGCAACCTGAAGCTCTCCGCGGGAACGGTGTTCGAACACCTTCACCAAGATGACTCCTGGGATGCGGTGTGGAAGCAGATCGAGGACGTCGCCAAGCTCACTGCCGCCGTCGGGGGCAAGCACGTGGTCGTCATCCCCGAAATGTGGCGCGACCCCGCCACCGGCGCCGTCGTCGAAGACCGCAGCCTCACCCCCGAACAGTGGCGCAAGAAGACCACGGGCATGAACGAACTCGGCACGGCCATGTACGAGAAGTACGGCGTGCGAGCGCAATACCATCCCCACGCCGACAGCCACGTCGACACCGAAGCCAACGTCTACCGCTTCCTCGACGGCACCGACGGCGACGTCGTCAACCTGTGCCTGGACACCGGCCACATCAGCTACTGCGGCGGTGACAACCTCGCCATCATCGAACGCGCTCCCGAACGCATCGGCTACCTGCACCTCAAGCAGGTCGATCCCGTCGTGCGCGCCAAGGTCGAAGCCGAGGACCTGCCGTTCGGTGAGGCGGTCAAACTGGGCGCCATGATCGAACCGCCCCTGGGCATCCCGGACATGCCTCCATTGCTGGCGGCCATCGAGCGGCTCGGCATCGACGTGTTCGCCATCGTCGAGCAGGACATGTACCCCTGCGCGATCGACGCTCCCCTACCGATCGCCCAACGCACCCGAAAGTATCTGGGAGCCTGCGGCGTTCCCTCCGTCCGCTTCAGAGAGTGAAGAACGTCTGGCCCGGGCGGATCAGCGTCGAACGCCGCGGCCGGACACTCCTTCCTTATGCCCGCGACGAGACGGCGGACGTTTCTTCTGCTGACTCGCTTCATATCCGGTCGTCAGGTAGAACACGGTGCGATCGAGCGCGGGCACGATATCGGTGATGGCGATCTCACCCGCAGCGAAGCGCCCGAGTAGCCCGTACACGAGGCTGGAGATGATGGCATCGAGGTCGGCGATGAAGACGTCGTCGACGTCTGCGAGTATCTCGAGACCCGTTGGCACCACGATGTCCAAGCCTTGACGAAGGAGCTTCTGTCCGCTCGGCGAGGACCGGACGCGAAAGAACGCCGTCAACATGGCTGGGTGTTCTTCCCACGGTTCGAAGATCGTCCGCAGCAAGCCCATTAGCGCGGCATACAGCGACTCCCCCTGCTCCCGACTCTGTTTGGACACACCGGAATACCGGTTCTCCTCCATCCAGGTTTCCAATGCGGCAAGTATCAAATCATCTCGGGTCATATAGCGCTTGTAGATGGTGGCCAGTGACACTCGGGCACGACGGGCGACCTCGCGCAGTTGCACTGCGTCGTACCCGTCGGCCTCGAGAATGTCTACGACGATGGCCAGGACGGGGTCCGCTGCGCGACCACTTGCGCGGTTCGTTGGCGGCGTAACGCCCATGTCCAGTCACCTTGCTTGCCGTCGGAGAGTAACCAGGTTACCGTACCGTGAGTAACACGGTTACTTACGTCACGTCCACGGTCGAGATGTGGCGAGCACAACGAAGCGAGGACTGATGGGATCACTAGACGGCAAGGTCGCCTTCATCACGGGGGTCGCCCGCGGTCAGGGCCGGAGCCACGCGGTTCGGCTGGCCGCTGACGGCGCCAACATCATCGGAGTCGACATCTGTGCCGACATTCCGTCGAACGGCTATCCGATGGCCAGCCGTGACGAGCTGGACGAGACCGTAGCTCTCGTCGAGGCCCAAGGAGGGAAGATGCTGGCCTCTGTCGCCGACGTCCGCGACTTCCACGCGCTGAAATCGGCGCTGGACGCCGGAGTCGAGCACTTCGGCCGTTTGGACATCGTGTGCGCCAACGCAGGCATCGCATCGATGGCGTTCCGCGAGTTGACCATCGAGGAGGACCTCGAGCAGTGGACCGACGTCCTGAACGTGAACCTGGTTGGCGCTTTTCACACCGCAAAGGCAGCCATACCGCACCTGATCGCCGGTGAGCGCGGCGGTTCGATCGTCTTCACGAGTTCCACCGCCGGACTGAAGGGCTTCGGCGGCATGCAAGGCGGCGGCCTTGGCTACGCCGCTTCCAAGCACGGGATCGTCGGCCTGATGAGGACACTCGCCAATGCGTTGGCGCCCAACAGTATCCGAGTCAACACCGTGCATCCCACGGCGGTGAACACGATGATGGCGGTCAATCCGGCCATGACGGCGTTCCTGGAGAACTACCCCGACGGCGGGCCGCACCTACAGAACCCGATGCCGGTGGCCCTCCTGGAACCCGAGGTCATCAGCGCGGCGATCGCCTTCCTCGTGTCCGACGAAGGCAAGTACGTCACCGGCGTCACGTTCCCGGTCGACGCCGGCTTCTGCAACAAGCTATGACCGGCCGCGTCGCAGGCAAACGCGTCCTCGTAACCGGGGCGGCCCGAGGTATGGGGCGTAGCCACGCAGTCAGGCTCGCCGAAGAAGGCGCCGACCTCATTCTCGTCGATATCTGCACATCGCTGCCGGACGTGGAGTATCCGCTGTCCACCCGCGAGGATCTCGAAGAGACGGTGCGCCTGGTCGAGCAACATGGGCGCGTGGCGATCAGCCACGTCGTCGACGTGCGAGACGCAAAGGCATTGTCCGAGGCCGTGAACGACGGAGTGGCCATGCTCGGTGGACTCGACGCGGCCGTGGCCAATGCCGGGGTCCTCACCGTCGGGACCTGGGACACCACGACGTCCGAGCAGTGGCGCACCGTCGTCGACGTCAACCTCATCGGCACGTGGAACACCTGCTCTGCGGCGCTACCGCATCTCGTCGGGCGCGGCGGCAGCCTGGTCAACATCAGTTCGGCGGCTGGGCTCAAGGGCACCCCCCTGCACACCCCGTACACGGCGTCAAAGCACGGCGTCGTCGGTTTGAGCCGAGCACTCGCCAATGAGCTTGCAGCAGTGAATGTGCGCGTGAACACCGTGCACCCGACCGGCGTGGAGACCGGGATGCAACCGGCGACACTGCACGGACTGCTGGCCGAGGCGCGTCCCGACCTCGTTCCGATCTTCCTCAACGCGCTGCCCATCGTGATGGCCGAGCCAATCGACATCAGCAACGCCGTGTTGTTCCTCATCTCCGACGAGGCGCGGTACGTGACGGGTCTCGAGTTCAAGGTCGACGCCGGCGTCACCCTCCGGTGACACCTACTCCGAGCAGGAAGCCCACCTAATGCCGACATTCGACACCGACCGCGCCGAACGCGGAAGACGCGCGTTCGCCGACGTCATGACCTTCGACGCACCCGACGACCAGTCCCCCGTGACGACCAACCTGATCGACTTCGTGTTCGCCGAGGTGTGGCAGCGCCCGACGTTGAGTCGACGGGACCGTCGGTTCATCACGCTGGCCTGTGTCGGTGCCGCCGACGCCGAGGGCCCCCTGTGCGACCACGTCTACGCCGCCTTGAACAGCGGTGACGTGACGATCACCGAGATTCGGGAAGTGGTACTCCATTTCGCCGTGTACGCGGGCTGGCCCAAGGCGTCGCGGTTCAACATGGTCGTCGACGACCAGTGGGAGAGAATTCATCGCGACCGCGGCCAACCCGCACCGTCCGACGATCCGTTGCTTCCGCTGACCACACCGAGCGATCCCGAGGCACGGCTGGCCGTTGGAGAGCAATCCTTCAAGGACATCAACTGCCTGCCGTTCGCGCCTGTACGGGACAATCCGTTTCAGGGCGCAGGCATCCTGAACTTCGTCTTCGGTGAGATGTGGTTGCGGCCAGGATTGGAGATGAAGGCACGGCGTCTGGTGACGGTCGCGTGCGTGGCCTTCCAGGACGCCCCGTATCCGATCTTGAGTCACGTCTACGCAGCCCTGAAGAGTCGCGACATCTCCTTCGACGAAATGGATGAATTGGCCCTGCATTTCGCCGCGTACTACGGCTGGCCCAAGGCCTCGCACCTAAACCAGGTCATCGGCGCAGAAGCAACGCATCCTCGAAGAATGGCGCGCCGAGGCGGAATCGTGACCTCTACTGCCCCCGCCTTCGCCAAGCCGGTCGGACTCCTCATCGGCGGAGACCGCATCACCTCGTCATCGGAGGGAACCCACCAACACGTGTACCCGGCGACGGGTCTACCAAATGCGACCGTCGTACTCGCCGGCGCACGAGAGATCGATCAGGCAGTTGCATCATCTCGCGCGGCGCAGCGGGAGTGGGCCGCGTTGACGGTCGACCGCCGCCGGGACCTGATGCTCGATCTGGCCGACGCGGTGCACGACGACCTCGACGTACTCGCCAAACTCAACGTTCTCGACTACGCCGTCCCCATCTCCTTCGCCGGAACGGCACTGCTGTTGGAGCGTTTCCTGCGGCACTTCGCGGGCTATGCGGACAAGCCTCACGGGTCCAGTACGCCGGTCAACGGTTCCTTCGACATCAACCTGATCGAGCGTGAGCCGTTCGGGGTCGTCGGCGTCATCACCCCGTGGAACGGCGCGTTGGCCGTCGCAGCGTCCTGCGTCGCGCCAGCCTTGGCAGCAGGAAATGCGGTCGTGCTCAAACCTTCCGAGCTGGCACCACTGGCTGCGTTGCGGTTCGGCGAGCTATGCCTCGAGGCTGGCCTTCCACCAGGGCTGGTCAACGTCGTGCCTGCGGGGGCCGCCGGCGGGAACGCCCTGGTATGCCACCCCGGCATTCGCAAGGTCTTCTTCACTGGCGGCGGAACCACCGCCCGCGCCGTTCTGCAAGCCGCCGCGACGAACCTGACACCTGTCGTCGCCGAACTTGGCGGCAAGTCGGCCAACGTCGTCTTCGACGATGCCGATCTCGACGCCGCCGCAATGCTTTCCGCACACCAGGGCCCCCTGATGCAATCCGGGCAAAGCTGTGCCTGCGCCAGCCGCATCCTGGTACAGGATTCGGTGTACGACGCGTTCGTCGACAAGTTTCTGGCCGTCATCGATCTCGCGAACGTCGGCGATCCGTTCGACCCCACCGTGACGTTCGGACCGGTCATCAGCGATACGGCAGCGGACCGAATCGTCTCCGTCATCGACGACGCCGTCGAGAACCGGGCCGGAACGTTGCTCGCGGGCGGCAACCGCATGGGTGGCGCACTTGCACAGGGGTTCTACGTCGAACCAACGGTCTTCGGCCGCGTCGACAACCAGTCGATACTGGCTCAATTGGAGACCTTCGGCCCAGTCGTGTCCATCATGAGCTTCCGCGACGAAGCCGAGGCGGTGTACCTCGCCAACGACACCCCGTACGGTCTGAACGCCTTCGTCCACACCCGCGGCCTCGCGCGGGCCCACGGGGTGGCGCGTCGCCTCGAGGCTGGCTCCGTATGGATCAACACGTTCAGCGACATCTCACCTCAAGGCCCGTACGGCGGTTACAAGCAGAGCGGTTTCGGCCGCACTGGCGGCGCCGAGGGACTGCAGGAGTTCCTTCAGGTCAAGAACATCAGAATTGCCATGGGTTGACGATCCCGCACCGTCCGTGGAACTGATCAACCTCAAAATCGCTGCAGCACGAAGGCATAGGCGTCGGTGGCCCCAGGGCTGCCGTAGCAGCCCACGTCATACGTCGATTCGATGCTGCCGGCCAGCGTCGCGGCGTCCCACGAGTACACGTCGTGCGACGGCAGGTTGTAGCCGATGCAGCGCACTCCATCGGGCACGTCGACGGTGAGGGTGTAACGGCCGTCGGAGAAGAACGCGCTCTGCTGGAAGGCCTGGCTCTTCAGCGGCCGCGGGATGGCGCGCACGTTCACCGTATCCGTAGCCGGAGCGATGATGGGATCCTCGAAGTACGTGCCGCAGTCGGGCGCGCCGCAGGAATGCATCACCGACCAGATCCACGTGTGATCGTTCCACCGGTCGGTGACGAGCTCGTAGTTTCCGATCCGCATCGGACTGGCGTTCGCGGCCGGAGCCAGCAGAATCGCGGCTGCGAGTGCCGACGTCATGGCCAGCATTGAGGTCCTAGTCCTGATCATGATGGTCTCAGTTCGTCGAAGGTGAAAGGTGTTGCGTTAAGGCATCTGAGCGCCCAAGGCCGGCGACCCCAGCTGCGTGTACACGGGCTTTGCTCTGGAATCGTCGGCCAGCGCCGCAATGTCATTGCCCTTCTCCTTCGCCGACGACGATGGGACCGTTGCCGCGTTGGTAGGCATCGGTGGTGGAGGTGGGGCCGCTAACTGGAGGTGTCGAACTCGATGTGCAGTTCGGTGAGACCCCTTAGCAAGAAGGTGGGCTCATAGGAGTAGCGCCTGTCGTCCACGGCGCCATGGACGGTGTCGTCGATCCTGATGTTTCGCATGCGGTCCAGGAGCCGTCGGACGGTGATCTGGCCCTCCACCCGGGCCAGGGGCGCTCCTGCGCAGGTGTGGATGCCGCGTCCGAACGCGATGTGCTCGCGCACGTTCTTGCGGTCCGGTTGAAACTTCTGGGGGTCGTCGAACTTTCGCGGGTCGCGGTTGGCGGCGCCGAGGCAGAGCATCACGACGGTCCCAGCGGGCAGGTGGACACCGCCGAGTGTGGTGGTCTTGCGGACCAGCCGGAAGTCGACCTTCGTCGGGGAGTGCATCCGCAGCGCTTCTTCGATGAACGTCGGTATGCCATCTGGGTTCTCGCGCAGTTCCTGCTGAAACTCCGGTCGCTCACCCAGGGCTTGAACGGCGGCGCTGAGCAGCTTGGTGACCGTCTCCTGGCCGGCGGCGAACAGGAAGGTTGCGGGCTTCACCACTTCGATCAGGTCCGGGGTGGTGCCGTCGGGGTACGAGGCGGTGGCCATTCCGCTGAGGACGTCCCCGACGGGTTCACGTCGGCGTTCGGCGATGTACCCGGCGAACTTGTCGTCGAGATAGCGCAACGGATCCCGCCCTACCGGTGCTCCATCGAGTGAGCCAACCTGACGGCCGCTGGGCTGTTCGGCACCCAGTGCGGACAGGAACTCGGGGCGATCTTCCTGAGGGACACCGAGCAGGTCGATGATGGCCGAGGTGGCAAAGGGCCGTGCGTATTCGGAGAGGAACTCGCACTTGCCGTTTGCGATGAACTGGTCCAGCTGGCTGTCGACCAGCTGCCACATGTAGTCCTCGTTCTCCTTGAGTCGCCGCGGGGTCAGCAGTTTCGCCAGCAGCGAGCGGGCCCGTTCGTGGTTGGGCGGATCCATGACGACCATGTGCTCGAAGATCGGGAACTGATGACGGTGCGCCTCGATCTGGGCGGTGATGTCATCGCCTTCGGGTGTGAACGGCAAAGGGGGAAACGGTCCGCCGATGGCGTTGACGGCCGAGAAGGAGTCGTGATCCTTGAACGCCGCCATGACCTCGGCGTAGCCGGTGACCGCGACGACACCGTGGTGCGGCTCGCGGAAGACCGGACCCTGCCCGCGCAGGTATTCGTAGTACTCGTAGGGGTCCTGGCTGACGGCCTGATCGGAGAAGTAATCGATCGACGCGAAGTCGGTCATGGACGTGTCGTCCTTTCGGTGATGATTCGGTCTGACGAATCGGCGGGAGCTCGGGCATGTCCCTCAAGGAAATTCGGGTGCACTCGCCGATCCCGTGCTCCGCTAGTAGGTTTTCGTACGCATTCAGCTGAGCCTGCGTTGCGCTCGTCGGTGTTGGCAGAATCCGCGACGGCTGGCCGGTCGCTGGGCGCTCGGCGAGGCGACTGAGGGGTTCACAGGACGATGGTTACCAGTCATGGGTACGACTCCGATGGCGCAGGACGGGTGCTGATCGAGTGATCAAATGTTAAGGTGGCGCATGTTTAGCACGAGCAGAAACATGGGGTCAACCCCCTCGCAGCGGGGGCGTTGAATGGCAGAGCCCCGCCGGGCGAAGGCCGACGATGGCGGCACCCGAGGACGCCTGATCGAGTCAACGGCGCGGATCATGCGTGACGAGGGGTACGCCGCGGCCACGTCGCGACGCGTGGCGACCGAGGCCGGTGTCAAGCAGGCGCTGGTTTATTACTACTTCCCGACGATGGACGACCTGTTCGTTGAGGTGCTGCGCTCCGGTGCCGAAGTCTCACTGGCCAACATGCGTGCTGCACTCACGAACGACGATCCGTTACGGACGTTGTGGGTGTTGAACAGCGATCCCCGGACAGCGGGGTTGAATACCGAATTCATGGCGTTGGCCAATCATCGCAAGGTGATTCGAACCGAACTGGCCGCCTACGCCGAACGCGTTCGTGACATCGAGACCGCCGCGGTCACCGTCGTGCTGCGGGCCAACGGCATCGATCTGGCCGCGTTCCCACCCGTTGCGGTCTCGATGTTGATCGCGCAAACCGCGCGCAGCCTAAGCAACGAGGACGCCGTCGGCGTTACCCGCGGCCACGACGAACTCCGAGCGTTGGTCGAACGCTTGATGAGCATGCTCAAGACTTTCGCAGCCACCCCAACGCCGCCTAGCTAGGACACTGTTCGGTCCACGCGTGCTGCAGGCGAAAGGCAGCCACGTTCACTCCAACGGACGATCGACCCTGCTTGACAGACCTACGGCCTGGTGTCAGCCTTACTGATCGATCGACCAAAACGGTCGATGCCGGCGGAAACGCTTCGGGGTGTTCCCATCGGCCGCGATGAACAGCGAGGAAGACACATGGCGGGTCGAGTCGAGGGCAAGGTCGCGTTCATCACCGGCGCGGCGCGCGGACAGGGACGCAGTCATGCGGTGCGCCTGGCCGAGGAGGGCGCCGACATCATCGCGGTCGACGTGTGTGGGCCGATCAGTGCCAACAGCCCGATCGCGCCCTCCACGCCGGATGATCTCGCAGAGACCGCCGACCTCATCAAGGGCCTCAATCGGCGCATCGTGACTGCCGAGGTAGACGTGCGTGACTACGACCGACTAAAGGCCGCAGTCGACGGTGGCGTGGAACAGCTCGGACGATTGGACATCATCGTTGCCAATGCCGGCATTGGCAACGGCGGCCAGACGCTCGACAAGACCAGCGAAGAAGACTGGGACGACATGATCGGCGTCAATCTGTCGGGGGTTTGGAAGACCGTCAAAGCTGCTGTCCCACATCTGATCTCCGGCGGCAACGGGGGTTCCATCATCTTGACCAGCTCCGTAGGCGGGCTTAAGGCGTACCCCCACACCGGCCACTACATCGCCGCCAAGCACGGCGTGGTCGGATTGATGCGCACCTTCGCCGTCGAACTCGGCCAGCACTTCATTCGCGTCAACTCCGTGCATCCCACCAATGTGAACACGCCGATGTTCATGAATGAGGGCACGATGAAACTGTTTCGGCCGGACCTGCAGAACCCGGGCCCCGACGACCTGAAGGTTGCCGCCCAGTTCATGCACGTCCTGCCCATCGGCTGGGTAGAACCGGTGGACATCAGTAACGCAGTGTTGTTCCTCGCCTCCGAGGAGTCGCGCTACATCACCGGCCTTCCCGTCACCGTGGACGCTGGAAGCATGCTCAAGTAGAACGACGCAGCGCGGGCATGACGGACGTGGTGGCTGGCGCTGCTGTCCTTACACCGTCAGCCTGCGGATTGCGGTCTCGCGTGCGGCGAAGGAACTGCACGAGGACCTGTCCGGCCCGATCGACGAGGTCATCGAGGAAGCGCGTTCGCAGCAGACTGCCCGGGTCGCTGCGCTCGAAACCGAATTGAAAAGCGCGCGTAAGGTTCTCGCCGATCTGGACTGAGATCATGCTGGACCATGATCGCCAGCGCTCAGCTGTGGGGTCACCCTCGTGGGTGTGTGATCCTGCCGTCATGGCTGAAGCGAGCGGCCCGGCGGTGGATGCGGTGTTCGTGGCCGCGGGCACGCCGCTGTTGTCCGGCGACCTGCATTGGCTCGGAATAGAACACCTTCTTGGTGATCTCCACCAGAACGAGATAGGCGATGGTCATTAGGACCAGTGCACCGAAGAACTGCCACGGCAGGGTGGTGAACCCGAGGCTGTGGGCGATCGGGGAGACGGTGATCGCGATACCGATGGTGATGATCGCGAAGGTCGCCACGGTGATGATGAGGCTGGGTCGGCTGCGGATGAAGGGAACGCGGCGGGTCCGGATGGCGAAGATGATGAGCGTTTGGGTAGCGAGGGATTCCACGAACCACCCGGTGCGGAATTCGGTGGGCCCCGCGTTCAGCACCCCGAGCATCAGTCCGAAGGTCATGAAGTCGAAGAGCGAGCTGATGGGCCCGAACGTGAGCATGAAACGGCGGATGAACGCGATGTTCCAGTGCGACGGTGCGTGCAGCTGCTCGGCGTCCACGTTGTCGGTGGGAATGGCCAGCTGCGAAGTGTCGTAGAGGAGGTTGTTCAGCAGGATCTGACTGGGCAGCATCGGCAAGAAGGACAGCACCGCCGACGCCGCGGCCGCGCTGAACATGTTGCCAAAGTTGCTGGAGGTCCCCATCAGCACGTACTTGATGGTGTTGGCGAAGATGCGCCGGCCCTCGGCGACACCGGCCGCTAGCACGCCCAGGTCCTTCTCCAGCAGCACCACGTCTGCGGCGTCCTTGGCGACGTCGGTCGCGGTATCGACCGAGATGCCCACGTCTGCGGCATGCAGGGCCAGCGCATCGTTGACCCCGTCACCGAGGAAGCCCACCGATCGACCGGTACGCCGCAATGACACGATGAGCCGCGCCTTCTGCTCGGGGGAGATCCTGGCGAAGATGGTGTGGTTCTGCGCCGCATCGTCGAACGCGGTGTCGTCGCAGCCATCCATCTCCGCACCCGTGATGGTGCCCTTCGAAGCCAAACCCAGTTCGGCGCATACCCTTTCCGCGACTTGCGGGTTGTCACCGGTGGCCACCTTGACCTCGATTTCCAACGCAGCCAGCTGTGCCAACGAATCCCGCGCCGCGGGCTTCGGCTCGTCGGCGAACACCAAGAATCCATCGAGCTGCAGTCCCGTTTCGTCGGCGCAGGTGATGGTCGTCAAATGCGGCGCCGGCTTACTTGCCACCGCCACCACGCGCCGGCCGTCGGCGAACAGATTCGCCAAGGTGGCCTGCGCCCGTTCGGGCACCGCCACGCAGAGCGCCAGCACCTGCTCGGGTGCACCCTTGACCACGAGGACACGGCTGCCGTGGTCGTCAACCAGACAGGACATGGCCCGGCGGGTGTGATCGAAGGGCAGCACGGCGACATGACGGACACTCCCGGTGATGAGTCGCTCGGCATGGGGGGATCTCCAGAGGGCGGCGTCCAGCGCATTGGCGCTCACCGCACCGGAGGCCGCGTCGTCGGCACCAGAGGCCAGCAGTCCGGCGCGCAGCACCGCCTCGGTGTGCCCGCCGCCAGGATCCACCGTGTCGACCAGCGTGATCTCACCGTCGGTCAGCGTCCCAGTCTTGTCGGTGACCAGGATGTCGATGTCGCCTAGGTCCTCGATGCACACCAGGCGTTTGACCAGGACATTGATCTTCGCCAGGCGGCGCGACCCGGTCGCGAGGCTGGTGCTGACCACCGCGGGCAGCAGTTGCGGGGTGATCCCCACCGCAATCGCCAGGGCGAACAGCACCGAGTCAATCACCGGGCGTCGCAGCAATAGATTGGTGACCAGGATGAGCACCGTCAGCGTCATCGCCACCCACAGCAGCAGATGCGAGAATCGGCGCAGGCCGGCCTGAAAGTCGGTCTCGGGCTGACGCTCCCCCAGACCGGCGGCGATGCGGCCGAACTCGGAATCCACGCCCGTCGCATACACCAGCCCGACGCCGTCGCCAGCGCTGACGATGGTGCCCATGAACGCCAGATCAGTCGAATCAGCCAGCGCCACACCGGCGTTCACTACTGGCAACGACTTCTCCGACGCCGACGACTCACCTGAGAGAATGCCTTCGTTGCACTCCAGTCCGTCGACCTCGAGCAGCCGGACGTCGGCGGGTACGGCTTCACCGAGCGCCAACCGGATCACGTCGCCGCGGACTAGTTCGGTGACGTCAACGGTCGTGAACTGCCCGTCGCGGCGCACCACGGCGCGGTGATGGACCTGCGAATGCAGCGCCGCAGAGGCGCGTTCGGCGCGGTATTCGTTGACGAACCCGAGTCCGATGCTCGCGCCCAGGATGACGCCGATGATGACCGCCTGGGTGGTGTCGCCCAAGAAGAACGAGAGAATTGCGGTCGCCGCTAGCAATCCGAGCAGGGCGCTGTTCAGCTGCCGACCGAGCACGGCAAGTGCGCTGACCCGGTGCGTGCGAAGGGCGTTGGGACCGTAACGCTTCAGCCGTGCCGAAGCGTCCGCGCCCGTGAGTCCCTGCGTCGAGCTACCCAGCCACTGCAGCACGTCCGCGAGCGGAGCCGAGGCGATCTGCCCCGCGCTTAGCCGCTGCGGAGTCATCGGCCGCGGCTCGGGGACCGACGTGGGGGTGGAGGTGTCCTTCACGCCGCAGGTATCAGGTCGTCGGGTGGGGTGAGTTCATACGGTTGCGGACCATGTTCTGCACCAGGATCGGCACGAAGACCTGCACGGGTGCATTCACGAACTGGTCGGCGGCCTCGTGGCACCACCGCGTGATCTCGGCGGTACGCGCGCTGTCGCCGCGCCCCTCGTGGCGGGCCAACTGGGCCGCTACCTCGATCACCGAGCGCTCCCCGACGTCCTCTGCCTCGTTGTTTGCCAGAGGCCCGTTGTCGGCGCTCTTGGATGCCGCGTCCAGCTCTTGCCTCGCTCCCTCATCCGTGGCGTCGGGCGCGACGACCAGGATGCAGACGCGGCGACCATCGCCCCCGATCAGAATGACCGTGGCCGGTTCGTCGGAGGAAAAGCCTTGCAACTGGACCGTTTCTCCGTCGATCTGCATCTGCGGGGGCGCAGGCATCCAGGCGTTGAGGTGGTAGCCCACCATGGTGACTGCACCCAACCGGTCGGACAAGGCATCAAGCAGTGGGGGAAGCTCTGCCGTTAGCTGCGTTGACCGCGGCCACCAGGCTCCGTCCAGATAGGGCGAGGCGGGCGGGGTGGGCTTGAACGCCAGTCGCGGCTCGCTTCCGGCGGCGGACTCCCCATGGCTGACTCGCGGATCGGCTGTCATCAGCTGGTTTCCCTTCTGGTCGGCGGGTCCTTGGCGAACCATGCCTGGTGAAGTTCATGTGCATGGCAACGCTCGAACCGAATTCCGACGTTCACCCGCACGCTACCCGGGAGACATGGCCACAGCGGGGGGATGCGATGAACACCGTACGCTGCGGAGCGATGCCACTGAGCAGGCCCACTGGCTAATCAGCCTGTCGCGCAATGATTTTGGCACCTGTGAATCCACCGCGGACACGGTCACGATTGGGGCACTCGGGAGGTCTCCGGTTTCGCCGAACCGGGTGGCCGTCTACATTTCTGTGTATCATCGGAGTCGCTGAGACTCTCAGCGAGTTCGGAACCAGTCCGGGCGTCCGCTGCTGAACTTCACGAGCGTCCGCTCGGCGCCGTACATGTCTGAATTCACCAGCGACAACGCAGGGTACCAGAGCGCGTCACCGCCTAAACCGCCTGCATCACAATAGCTTTCAGCGTTCCAACCAACAGTCGCAAAGTCGGAGAGATGCAAAGACACTCATCCAGGTTCATCGCGCATTCACTGGCTTCATCGCAGGCCGCTTCGAGAGCCGTCGAGGTTCTAGCGGGAGACATCCATGTCCCTCGCTCCTGACCGCGTCCGAACCACCGACGCCGTCGTATTGACCGGCGGTGACAATGCCGCGCGCGACCGGCTGGCCCGGCTCCTCGGGGAGGTCGACGCGCTGTTGGTGGATCTGTCCGACGCCGAGTCCGCCTGGTCGCATTCGTTTACCGCGGTCACGCCCGAGCATCAGGTTGGTGCCCGGAACATGATGCACTACTGGGCCTTACGCCAGACTGATCTCCGCGAAGTACAGACCCGGCTCGCCCAATTCGGACTGTCGTCGTTGGGCCGCAGCGAACCGCACGTGGAGACGACGCTGCACCTAGTTCGCTCCGCCCTCGTCGCGATGTCAGGTGGGCCGTGGGCGCCCCCAGAGCCAATCCCGGGCGCAGCCGACGGTCCCGCGCTGTTGCGGCGGCACACCGTCGACCTGTTGGGGCTCACGCCACCGGATCGCCGTACCCGCATCATGGTGACCCTGCCCTCCTCGGCGGCGACGGATCCAGATGCGGTTCGCAGACTCCTGGAGCGGGGCATGAACATCGCTCGCATCAACTGCGCGCACGACGATGCCGCCGCCTGGCGCGCGATGGCACGGAATGTGCGGGATGGCTGCGCCGCCACGGGGCGAAGCTGTCTGATCGCCGTAGACCTCGCCGGACCCAAGCTGCGCACCGGTCCCCTTCAGCCGGGCCCCAGAGTCATCAAGCTTCGCCCGAGCCGGAACGTTCTGGGCCAGGTCATCGCGCCGGCGCAGGCGTGGCTCGCCGCGTCCGACGGTGCCCTCGATGCGCCCGATGCCGGGTTGCCAACACTTCCAGTTCCGGCGGACTGGCTTAGCCGACGGCGCGACGGCGACGTCATCCACCTGCACGACACGCGTGGTGCGAAACGACGACTGGTCCTCAAACGGTTCGCCGCAGAAGCCGCGCACCCCTCCGGCCGGTTCATCGCCACCTGTGAGAAGTCGACGTATCTGGCGACGGGGACGCTGCTCTCGGTTGGGCACACCGACGATTCCACCGAAGTCGGAGTGCTGCCCGCAACCGAACAAAGCCTGCGTCTTCATCGGGGCGACACCCTGGTGCTGACTCGGGACTGCACACCGACCGTCCTCGTCACGGCGGGAACGCAGTCCATCGGATGCACCCTGCCCGAGGTCTTCGACGATGCTCGAGTGGGCCACGAGATCCATTTCGACGACGGCCGCATCAGCGGCGAGATCGTCGCGGTGGGCCATGACGAACTCGAGGTACGGATCGAGCACGCCGCACCGGCGGGCTCGAAACTGCTCGCCGCCAAGGGGATCAACGTCCCGGACACCCAGCTTTCGGTAGCGGCGTTGACGGCGAAGGATCTCCTCGACCTGTCAGCAGTTGCCGAGATCGCCGATATGGTCGAGATGTCCTTCGTCCGTGCCCCTTCCGATGTCGAGGCACTGCTGGACGCAGTCGGCCGACTTGGCCGAGACGACCTGGGAATCGTCTTGAAGATCGAGACTCGGCAGGCGTTCGAACAACTACCCCAACTTCTCCTTGCCGCGATGCGTTGGCCACGTGTCGGTGTGATGATCGCGCGTGGAGACCTGGCGGTCGAATGTGGCGCCGAGCGGATGGCCGAACTGCAGGAAGAGATTCTGTGGCTGTGTGAAGCAGCCCACCTGCCGGTCATCTGGGCGACGCAGGTCCTCGAACAGCTCGCGAAGAACGGGCTACCGTCGCGGGCCGAGATCAGTGACGCGGCCATGGGCGAGCGTGCCGAATGCGTGATGCTCAACAAGGGCCCCTATATCGACGACGCCGTCGTCGCGCTCGACGACATCCTGCGCCGGATGACCGAACTTCACGACAAGAAGAACGCGTTGTTGGGGCGCCTGCATTCATGGCACCCCGACCCCGACCCCGTGCTCGACGACGCACGTCGATTGGGTAATGCGCCGTACTAAAACGGCCTAGTTCACCAGAACCTGGTTGCAGCGCCACGCCCCTGGCAGGATCACGATGATCCTGCGACGAGGCGAGCCACCACATGAGTACGACGCTGTTCACCAATGCCCGGCTCGTACTCGACGATGCGGACCACCTCACCGAGCCGTCGCAGGTGGCAGTAGATGGCAACCGGATCAGCTACGTCGGCGCTGACCGTCAGGCGATTGAGGCCGACCGTGTAATCGACGTGGGTGGTCGCACACTCATGCCGGGCTTGATCGACGCCCACGCTCACATCACCGGGCTCTCGCTGAGTCCCCGCAACGTGCAGGCCACCCCGGACGAGATTGCCTCGGCTGCAGTCGACTACCTACGCGCCACGTTGATGGACGGCTTCACCACAGTTCGAGAGGCGGGCGGGGCCGACCATCGCATCGCCCGCCGCCTCGAGCAAGGCGACATCATCGGCCCCCGGTTGTTCTACTCCGGGCGGGCGTTGACCCAGACCGGTGGCGGCGCGGACTTCCGCACCATGGACGAGTCGCTGGACCCGTGCGGGCACGTCACCCCGCACTCGGTCATGTCCGTCATCGTCGATGGCGTGGACGAGGTACGCAGGGCGGCCCGGGAGGAGTTCCGCCTCGGCGCGACACAGCTCAAGCTGTTTGCGTCCGGCGGCGTCGTGTTTCCGGCGAAGTCGCACGCCACGCGTTACGAATTCTCTATCGCCGAGATGGAGGCCGCCGTTGAGGAGTCGGCTGCCCGCGATACATATGTCATGGCGCACGCGTACTCCGACGACGCCGTTCGTCGCTGCCTTCAGGCCGGCGTCCGTTCGATCGAGCACGCCAACTTCGTCACCGAGGAGACGGTCGCGCTGATGGGTGAACACCGGGCATTCTTCGACCCGACATTCATCTCACTGGTGCAGCGCGTCGAGAGCGCCGGAGCGACGGGCCTCTCGGAATCCATCGTGCACAACGTGACTCATGCGATCGAGGATGGCCGGACCGTCTACGGCTGGGCGCGAAAGCACGGTGTGCCCATTGCGCTCGGTACCGACCTCTGGGGTCCGGACGCCCGGCGGAGTCAACTCCGGGAGCTGGCACTGCGCGCGGAACTCGACGATGCGGCCAGCATCGTTCACTCGGCCACCACCGTCAACGCCGAACTCCTCATGATGGCAGGACAACTCGGAACCATTCGGCCACACGCCTTCGCCGACCTCCTCGTGGTCGACGGGGATCCGCTACGGGACGTCCAGGTCTTGTGTCACCCGGACGAGAACCTCCTGCTCGTCATGAAGGACGGCGTCATCCACTCGGATCGTCTAGCGCCTTCTCACAACTGACTCCGATGAAGGGCAAGATCGCGCTCGAGGAACACTTCGCGACCGCAGAGACAATCGGAGATTCCGAGGAGTACTTCGGAGCCGAGATGTGGCGGACCCGACGGAGTGAACTGCTCGACGGCTGTAAACCCTGATCGATTCGTGGCCTTTACCGCACTGCCACTGGAGACTCCGAGGCGGCAGCCCACGAACTCACCCGCGCGGTGCGAGACCCTGGCTGGACATGATCATTTCGCCATACGCTGTGGAATGACTTTGCGCGACATCCAGATCCAACTTCCCTTCCTACGATCGGAACCGACATTTCCCGCGCGCACGAATGTTGCGCCCGCCACGAATTGGCCGCCTTATGCCGTATGGCCACTGCCCGTGCGGCTTGGTTGCGTCAGTTGTCGAGCGCCTTCCGCCGATGCTTGACAGTTCGGGCTGAAGGCCGCTATTTTGCATTTGTGCGAAATAGCAAAACGGTCCGAGGGGCGGCGCCGCTGAAGGCGATCAAGGCCGTTTCGAGTCCAGTGCGGCTGGAGATCCTGTCCTTGTTGAAGGACCCGGTGGCCAACTTCCCCCCGCAGAGGGACGGTGATCTCCTACGCGATGGCGTCTGCGCTGACTTCATCCGGGATAAGTTGGGGATCGCGGCCGCGACAGCGAGCCGACACCTCACGCTGTTGACCGACGCTGAATTGTTGATCGGGACGCGCAAGAAGGGCTGGACGTTCTATCGCCGCGACGAGCCCGCGATACAGCGGTTCACCGAACTCCTCAGATCTGAGCTGTGACGGAGACCCTGGTGAATCTCGCCTACTGCCACGTCGATGTCTTCAGCCCGTCCCCCTTCGGCGGCAACAGCCTGCCGGTGTTTCCCGACGCTGGGGACCTCAGTGCCAAACAGATGTTGCGCATCACCCAGGAGTTGCGGCATTTCGAAGCCATCTTCCTCAAACCAGGGGGCCAGCCCGGCACCGTCGGTGCCAGGATCTTCGATCTGTTGGGCGAGTTGGCCTTTGCTGGACACCCGCTCATCGGGGCGGCGGCCGTTCTACACGACCGGTCGGGGGGAGGTCGCGCACAACGCTGGCAGTTCGAGCTTCCCGGCAGGACGGCCGAGGTCACGACCGAGGTCAACGCCGGCGACTACTCCGGCCTGCTGGATCAGGGCACCCCAGAATTCTATGGCGCACTGTATGACTGCGCCCAGCTCGCCCGTGCGTTGAATCTCACGGAGGACGACCTCGACCCGGATCTGCCGATTGAAGTGGTCAGCACCGGCCTTCGGTACCTGATCGTGCCCGTTCGGCCGGGCGCCCTGTCGCGGGCCCGAATTTCACGCGACATCACCGGATTGCTGCAGGGCGCTGGCGCCCAGTTTGCGGTCCTGTTCGACGAATCGGCCGTCGAAATTCGGCACTGGAACAACGACGGAATCATTGAGGACGTGGCGACGGGCAGCGCCGCAGGCACGATCGGCGCCTATCGCCTGCGCCACGGACTTGTCCGCGGCGGGGTCACCTTCATCCTGAACCAGGGCCAATTCACCGGCCGCCCAAGCAAATTACGCGTGCTACCAGAGGGCAGCCGGCACCGGGTCGAGAGGATCAAGGTGGGCGGCGATGTCTCCTTCGTCGGACACGGCGTCATCGAGGCCCGTCCATGACCAAACGTTCGCGGCGGCGACCGGCCGGTCGGACGATGTGCGCACGCGCTCAGACGACCGGTACTTCGGCGAAGCGGGGTTGAAATGAACGTCCAAATCGTGAGTGCCGACGACATCCGCGCAAGCGTGTGCTTCGACGATCTCATCGAGCCGGTAGCGCGGGCTTTTCAGGAGTCCAGCGCGAGCCTCGCCGACAACGGGCTGGTCGTGATGTTTCCCGCCGAGCGCGTCGAACTCGGCGACGTCTATGTCAAGACCGGCACGCTGCGGGGGCACGACATCTTCATCGTCAAGGTATCGCCCTGGTTCCGATCCAATGCCGAACGCGGGCAACCCCAAGGCGGATTCGTCGGGGTCTTCGACAGCCACACAGGGCGAACGCTGGCTCTGCTGGACGACGAGCACTACCTCTCCGACATCCGGACCGCCGCCGCCGGAGCCGTTGCCGCCCGGTTGCTCGCGCCGTCCAACGTCACGACAGCTGCCGTGCTTGGCGCGGGCACGCAAGCCTATTGGCAAACCTTGGCGCTCCATCGCGAACGCCCGTTCACGACCCTATTGATCTGGGCCCGCAGCCGGCACAAGGCCGAGCTGCTCAAGTCCCGCCTGACCGACGAATTACCCGGCGTCGACCTCCGCTGTTCGCCTGATGTCGAGCGCACCGTCCGCGACGCAGACGTCCTGATCACGGCGACGACGGCGCGTCAACCGCTGGTCCAAGGCGCGTGGCTGCGCGAAGGCCTGCACATCACCGCCGTCGGCGCCGACGACCCCACCAAGTGCGAACTCGACTCGACAGCGCTTCGCCGTGCTCGAGTCTTCGTTGACGCGCGAGAGACCACCGCGGCCAACGGTGACGTTCACCGAGCAATTCGCGCCGGCCAATACTCGCTCGAGGAGATCTCCGGCGAGTTGGGCGAAGTGATCAGCGGCCAGAGCGTTGGACGCACGTCAGACACCGACATCACCATCACCAAACTCGTCGGAATCGGCGCGCAAGATCTCGTTGCCGCAGAGGTGGCGTTGGCGAGGCTACCCGTTCCAGCTAGTTCCGACCGTTTCACGACCATCTCCACCGAGTAATCGGTCAAGTCCCGGGACGTGGTGTCCGACATCGTCACAAGCAGACCGGCGTTCATGCCCGGCAAGGGTCAAGCGCGAACGATCTGATTGCGGCCGAGCCCCTTCGCTTGGTACAGCGCAGCGTCTGCACGGGTAATGGTGTCCTTGAGCGACGCGGCCCCGTCCCAGGTGGCATAGCCGATGGAGCACGTCTGGAGGTCGGGCAGGCTGCACATGACCCGTTGCAGGATCGCCTCGGCGCTCTTTGATGTGGTGTTGGGGAGCGCGAGAATGAAGTCCTCACCACCCCATCTTGCGAAGACGTCGTTGCTTCGCACGATGGAAAGTGCCGTTGTCGCAAAGCGTTCCAGCAGTGCGTCGCCGACGTTGTGGCCGCGGGCGTCGTTGTAGGCCTTGAAGTTGTCCAGGTCGATGACCGCGATCACCAGTGGAGCGCCGGTACGACGGGCATCGTCGACCAACTCACCCAGTCGGACGTCCCACGCGCGACGGTTGAGTAATCCGGTGAGTGGATCAGTGGAGGCGGAGCGCTCGAGCGCAGCCCGTGCTGCCGCGAGTTCGGTGATGTCAGTCGATACCCCACCGATTCCCATGACGGTGCCGTCGTCGTCGACGAGCGGGAACCGGGTGCACCTGTACGTGTGGCTGGTTCCGTCGGGGTGGTCGATGTCCTCGCTGAACACCTGCCTTTCGCCACTGGCGAGCATCAGCTTGTCGTTGCTGCGGTACACCTCGGCGAGCTCGGTACCGAAGAGATCGTGATCGGTGCGTCCGATGGGCCCGCCCGCGACCTGAATGGCGCGGTCGAAGGCGGGGTTGGTCATGACGAACCGTCCGTCGAGGTCCTTGGCGAAGATGAGCACGTCGGCGTGTTGCAGGACGCCGTCGAGCATCCGTTCCTGCTCACGTAGCGCGGCGTGCGCGGCGAGCCGCGCCGTCACTTCCTGGGCCAGCTGTCGGGACTGCCTGCGAATCTCCAATTGACTGACGACCTGGGCAGACAGGATGCGCAGGTGCGTGAGCTGAAGGTCCGACAGCGCCCTGGGTTCGGTGTCGAGCACGCACAATGTCCCCAGGACGTGGCCGTCCGCCGTGGATAGGGGTGCTCCCGCGTAGAAGCGCAGGTGTGGTTCGCCAGTCACCAGCGGATTGGTGGCGAATCGCTGATCACGGTGGGTGTCGGCAACTACCAAGATGTCCGTGCCGCCGAGGGCATGCGCGCAAAATGAATGCTCCCGCGGCGTCTCCGTCAGCGTCAGACCGTAGCGCGACTTGAACCACTGCCGTTCGGCGTCAACCAGGCTCACCAAGGCGAACTGTGTCCCGCACACGTCCGCGGCCAGTGACGTCAAATCGTCGAAAGATGCCTCGGGTGGGGTATCGAGGATTGCGAAGGAAGCTAGCGCCATGAGACGTTCCAGTTCGCCGTGCTCGGCGGTCGTCCCCACCTCGGACATCGTCCGGAGTCCTCCCCACACTTCCCCATGACCAGCGGTCGATTGTAACGAGGTTCGGCAATCACGGCCGCTGATCGGGGACGTCTTCGCGAGGCTCGTTAGCCGAGGATCAGTCGCAGGGGGTCGATATTCGGTCGACACGGGGTTATCTCTCAGGCGTCGGCGACAAAGCATCACCCACACCAGTACACCTCTGACGTAGGGCGACTGGGACTTGAACCCAGGACCAACGGATTATGAGTCCGCGGCTCTAACCAACTGAGCTACCGCCCCCTGGCGCGCGTGCGCGGACACCATGGTCGCACAGGCCCTCAGGACCGCTCACCGGCGATATCCGAACGCCGATCACGATCGATCTTGGCGCACTAGGCTCCGACCGTGATCCGCTTCCTGCTGCGCATGGTGGTCTTCCTCGGCTCGTCGGCGATCGGCCTGCTGGTGGCGTCGTGGCTGGTGCCCGGCGTGTCCATCCGCCCGCTCGGCTTCATCATCGCGGTCGTCATCTTCACGGTGGCGCAGGCGATCCTGGCCCCCTTCTTCCTGAAGATGGCCAGCCGCTACGCGTCGGCGTTCCTCGGCGGCATCGGCCTGGTCTCCACCCTGGCGGCGCTGATCCTGGCGTCCGTGCTCACCGATGGCCTGACCATCCGCGGCATCGGCTCGTGGGTGGCCGCGACGGTGGTCGTCTGGCTGGTCACCGCGATCGCGACGCTGTTGTTGCCGATGCTGATCCTGAAGAAGAAGGTCTCATAGCCGCCGCTGTGAACAAGCCGTTGATCGCCGGGTTGTTGACGGCATGGTGCGTCTTGCTCGTCGCGCCGGCGTGGGTCGTCTACTTCGCGTTCCGCGACGCGGACCCGGACACCTCGATCATCGGGCCCGCCATCGCCATCTGGATCGTCGGCTACGTGCTCCAGCTGGGCGTGTTCATCGTGGCCACCCGCAAGGCCTCGCGCAACGGGATCGGCGGCTGGTTCCTCGCCTCGACGATGCCCTTCGTCGCGGACTGGAGCGTCCCCGTCGCGCCGTGGTCACCCGCGGCGGTCCTGATCGTCGTCGGCGCCTATGCCATGTGGTTCTACTCGCGAATCGAACGCAGTGAGGCGCTGCTGCACAATGGAATTCCAGCGGCTGGAACCGTGCTCGAGGTCAAGACACCCCTGATGAACACCGTCATCAACGACGTCTACATCCGTCGGACGATGACGCTGCACATCGAGCGCTCCGACGGCGCCCCGCCCTACGAGGCGGACTACTCTGGCACCTTCATGCTCGGCGAGATCCCCGTGCCGGGCGCAGTATTCGAGCTGCGCGTCGATCCGCGCGACCCGATGCACTTCGAGACGGTCGACGCACCCGCGGCACCAGAGCCGACCCGGCCAGATCCCACGATCGCCGAGCAGCTTCGGCAACTCGACGACATGCACCAACGGGGCGCGCTCACCGACGGCGAGTTCGCCGCCGCCAAGCAACGGGTCTTGCGGAACTAGCCCTCAGCTGTAGACAGGCTGCCCATCGACGCCCAGCAGGTACCGCTCGGTGCCCTCCTCGACGCGCGGCGCGTCACCGCCGAGTGCCACGGCAATCTTGTTGGCGGCGTTGCGCATCACGTCGAGGGTGATCTCCATGGCCTCGTCATCGGAGAAGTGTTCCCGCATCCCGGCCACGACGTCGGCGTCGATCGTCGACGGTGACCAGATCAACGCGTCGACGTAGCGCAGTGCGGCCTTGTGCCGTTCGTCGAGCAGCGTCGACGACTCGTAGTGCTCGATGTCGTCGTACAACGACTCGGTCCCGCCCGCGTCGAGTGCCGCACCCTCGCGCAGCGACTTGCACAGCCGGCAGTTGTGCTGCACGGCGCCGCGCAGTCGGACCACCTCGGTCGTGACGGGGTCCAGCTCTCGCAGTGCACCGACGGTCGCTGCGAAATGGTTGAGCAGCAGATCCACGGGATCCGTGTCGCGGTCCCAGACGACCGGGTCGACCACCGGCGCGAAGCCCAGCGCCGTCAGACCGGCCCTCACTCGAGGGACGAAGTCGGCGATGAAGATCAACACCGTCATCTGAAAGGCCTTGCGGCCCAACGCTGCCATGAACACCGCCCGCTGCTCGGGGCTGATCACCGACACGTCGACGGCGAACTGCTCGGCGAACTCGGCCAGCAACGGGTCGTCGTCCGCCTCCCCCTGGGCCTGCAGGGGTGGCAACGAGACGGCACGGGCACACACCTCGCGCACCAGCGCATTGCGGCCGGCATCACCTTCGGGCGAGAGCGCCATCAACCGGGTCAACAGGCCGTACAACCGATCGTCGTCCATGACCGAGATTATGGTGTGCCCCCGACGCAGCGTCTACTGCGCCTGACTCACCGAGGACATGTGGAAGTCGGGGATGCGCAAGGACGGCATCTTCGCGCGGGTCGCCCAGTCGCCCCACTCCCTGGGCAGCGTGGTCTCGCTGACCCCCGCCTCGGTGGCCCGGCGCAGGAGATCCAGTGGGCTCTCGTTGAAGCGAAAGTTGTTGACCGCGCCCGTAACCTGGCCATCCTCGATCAGATAGACGCCGTCGCGCGTCAGACCGGTCAGCAACAGCACGGTCGGGTCGACTTCGCGGATGTACCACAGGGTGGTCAGCAAGAGCCCACGCTCGGTGCGCCGGATCATGTCCGGCAGACTCGCCCAACCGCCCGTCATCAACATGTTGTCCGCCGGGACGGCCACGGGCACGCCGAACTCCGCCGCCGCCGCACGGGGGTAGGCGAGCGCGTTGATCGTCCCGTCGCGGATCCACTCCACCCGGTCGACGTCCATCCCGTTGTCGAACACCGACGCCCGCTCGGAGGAACTCGTCGCCGCCACGAACGGAGCGCACTCCAGACCCGTCGCCGTCGGATCGGAGTACAAGGTCAAACCCAGATCGGTGAGCTTCTCCCCCACCCGCGTGCCGCCCGGCGCCGACAGTGCAGTGCGGCCCTCCTGGGCCCCACGGCCATCCATGGTCCAGCTGAGGTAGATCATCATGTCGGCCACCGTCGACGGCGGCATCAGCGTCTCGTAGCGGCCGGCGGGCAGTTCGACGGTCCGGTCGGCCCAATCCAACCGGGTGGACAGCTGCTCGAGCATGGAATCGGTTGGTACGTCGGCGAAGTCAGGCGTACCGACGCCCACCCAGGCGCTGGCACCGCGGCGCTTGGCGTTGATCTCCACCGATCCAGTCGGTTGGGTGTAGCGCCGACGCAGTCCGCTGGACGTGGCGACGAACGTCGTCTCCACTTCATGACGGGCGAAGCCGTACAGGCGGTCCGCGCCGCGAAAGCCCCTCGCCAGCGTCTTCGCGACACTCGCGAAGACGTCGGCGGCCGTCTCGGGCACCGGCGCATCCCAGTCGTAGGGAGTCTCGTCGCCGGCCAGCATCGGCGCCGCGTCGCGGGCTTCCGGCGCCGAGCGCGCCGCGTCCTGCGATGCCGCCACCAGGCCGGCGATCGCCGACGGATCGACCTCGCTGGACTTCACCGAACCCACGTGTGCACCAGTGCCTTGGCGGACAATCGAAATCACCGTCGTGTCCCGACCGAGCGACTCACCGTTCGTGGTCATCGAGTTACCCGCCCACCGCAGTGACGCCGTGGAGCGGTCCGTGACCACGACGATGGTCTCGTCGGCCATCCCGCGGCGGGCGGCCTCGGCGAGCACCAGTCCGGCGACGTCCGACGCGGCGATCATCTCGATCCCCCCGCCTCTTCCCGGGTGTTCAATACGTTGATCCCGCGGAACAGCGCCGAGGGGCAGCCGTGGCTCACGGCCGCGACCTGGCCTGGCTGCGCCTTACCACAGTTGAACGCTCCGCCCAGCCGCCATGTCGACGCGCCGCCGACCGCTTCCATGGCCCCCCAGAAGTCCGTCGTGACGGCCTGATAGGCGACGTCGCGGAGCTGCCCGTCGAGCCGCCCGTCGCGGATCCGGAAGAACCGTTGACCGGTGAACTGAAAGTTGTACCGCTGCATGTCGATCGACCACGACTTGTCGCCGACCACGTAGATCCCGTCCTGCACGCGCGCGATCAAGTCGTCGGTACTGACGTCCTCGGCAGCCGGCTGCAAGGACACGTTCGCCATCCGCTGAATCGGCACGTGGTGCGGCGAGTCCGCATACGAGCAGCCATTCGACCGGGCCAGACCGAGCCGAGGAGCGAACACCCGGTCGAGCTGATAGCCGACGAAGACGCCGTCGCGCACCAGATCCCAGCTCTGCGCGCGCACGCCCTCGTCGTCGAACCCGATCGTCGCCAGTCCGTGCTCGACGGTGCGGTCGGCGGTCACGTTCATCACTGACGACCCGTACTGCATGACACCGAGTTTGTCCGGCGTGGCGAATGACGTTCCGGCATAGGCGGCCTCGTACCCGATCGCCCTGTCGTACTCGGTGGCATGGCCGATGGACTCGTGGATGGTGAGCCACAGGTTGGACGGATCGATCACCAGATCGGTGGGACCGGCGACCACGCTCGGCGCCTTGGTCTTCTCCGCCAGCAGCGACGGTAGGCCGGCCAATTCGGTCGACCAGTCCCAGACCTCGTTGCCCGCCACGAACTCCCAGCCTCGCGCCATTGGCGGTGCCAGGGTGCGCATGCTCTCGAACGTGCCCGCTGCCGGGTCGACGGCGACCGCCTCGAACGTGGGTTGCAGGCGGACCCGCTGCTGGGTGATCGATGAGCCGAACGTGTCGGCGTAGAACGTCTGCTCCTTCACGGCGTACAGGCCCGCGGACACGTGGTCGACCCCGTCGGCAGCGAGCAACCGACCCGAGTACTCGTCGAGCGCACCGATCTTGTCGGCGGTCGGGACGTCGAACGGGTCGACGGCGTAGTCCGATACCCAGGTGACGTCGGAATACACCGGCTCCGGCGCGAGCTCGATGCGTTCGGCATTCAACGGGGCCAGCGTGGCGGCGACCCGTACCGCGCGATGCGCCGTCTCCGCGGCGACCACGGGGTCCAGCTCGGCGTGCGAGGCAAAACCCCAGGTGCCGTCCACGATGACGCGGACCGCGAGGCCGACCTCCCGGCTGACCACCGACGTCTCCAACTCACCGTCGCGCAGCTGGATCATCTCGGTGGTGATGCGGTGAATGCGTAGGTCCGCGTAGCTGGCGCCGGCGGACGTGGCCGCCGTCAGCGCGGCGTCGGCAAGCTGATGCCGCGGCAACTCGAGAAAATCGGCATCGACACGTCGGCGCGCTGTCACGGCTCTACCGTAGTGGCACCGTGATGACGCGACCCGTCTGCCGGGCCGGCGTCGCGGCCTGAGGCCAGACCATTGCGCCAATGACTCGAGGGTGTGCCTCTGGTCCACGCGAGATCGCCGATCAGCGCGAGGATGCTTGTCGTACCCCTCTGTGATGATGACGTCATGTCGTCGACCGCACCCGTTCTCGCTCCCTGTGAGCGGTTGGAGGTGTTGTTCGAGGAGTTGGCGGAGTTGACCGGTCAGCGCAATGCGATCGACGGCCGGATCGTGGAGATCGTGGCCGAAATACACCGTGACGAGTTGTGGGGTGCCACCGGGTGCCGCTCGGTCCCGGCGTTGGTGGCGTGGAAGACCGGAGTGACCCCGGCCAACGCGGAGACCATCGCCACCGTCGCCGAACGCCTCGAGGAATTCCCCCGGTGTGTGGCCGGGATGCAGGAAGGCCGACTGTCGCTGGATCAGGTCGGCGTCATCGCCAGAGGCGCGGCCACCGGATCCGATGCGCACTACGCCCAGTTTGCGGCCACCGCCACGGTCAGCCAGATCCGGACCGCGGTGAGACAAGAACCCCGCCCCGAACCACCCGACCCCGAGCCGGAGCCGGAACGGTCGTTCACCCGCACCGACAACCACGACGGCACCACCACGTGGAAGATCACCCTGCCCCACGCGGAGGCGGCGACGTTCGACGCGGCGGTGAACTCCCACACCGACGCCCTGATCGCCCAGTGGAAACGCGACCACCCCGACGGCGCCGGTGGGCAATGCCCGCCGGTGCCGAGCACCATCGACGGGTTCCTGAGCCTGGTCGAGGCGGGGTGGGACACCGACGTGGCGCGGCGCCCGCACGGACAGCGCACCACCGTGGTGGTGCATCTGGACGTCGAGCAGCGCATCGCCGCGCTGCATCTGGGTCCGCTGCTGTCTGACGCCGACCGCCGCTACCTGACCTGTGACGCCACCTGCGAGGTGTGGTTCGAGCGCCACGGCCAGCCGATCGGGGCGGGCCGGGAGACCCGGCTGATCAGTCGCCGGCTGCGCCGGGCGTTGGAGCATCGTGACCGCTGCTGCGTGGTCCCCGGCTGCGGGGCCACCCGCGGTCTGCACGCCCACCACCTTCGGCACTGGGAGGACGGCGGGCGCACCGAGCTGGCCAACCTGGTCCTGGTGTGCCCGCACCACCACCGCCTCCATCACCGGGGGATCATCACCCTCACCGGACCCGCCCACCACCTCGTCGTCACCGACGCCCAGGGCCGAGCACTCACCGCGGGATCGCTGGCCCGCCCACCAACCCGACCCCCACCACGGGTCGCACCCTGTCGCGGACCGACCGGCGAACGCGCCGACTGGTGGTGGTACCAACCCTTCCAGCCGGAATCACCGCCGTCGAGCAACTAGCTGCTAGGTGCTGGTCGCCAGTGGGCTGAACAGCTCGACGTAGACCGACACCGCAGACAATCCGATGATCACCGCACCGGCGACGGCGTCGTTCCATCCCGGTCGGGACGGCAGGGCGGAGATCTGACCGGCACCACCGCGCGCGGTGATCGCGTCACCCATCTCGTCGGCGCGACGCAGGGTCACGGTGACGGCGGCGGCCAGCAGGTCCACGATCTCCCCGAACACGCGGTTCCGACGTTCCCGCCCCGTGGTCGCGACATCGCGGGGTCTGAGCTTTCGAGCGGCCACCAGCACGCGGAATTCGTCGATCAGCATCGGAAACGCCCGCAGCGCAAGCGAAAGCGTCACCGCCCAGTCGTCGACCGGAAGTTTGAACCACCGCAGCGGTCTGCCGATCTTCGCCACCGCAGGCGCGATCTCGGCGACGTTCGTGGTCCACGAGATCAACCCGCCGAGCCCGAGCAGAACGATCGACAGCACCGTGATCTGCAGGAATTTCAGCAGCCCGCCGAGCCCGAGGTCGACCGACGCGACGACGATGTGCGGACTCCCCCCGGCAAACGACGCCGTCAGCCCGCCCAGGAACAGCAATCCCCACAGCCAGCGAGGCACCGACGGCAGCACGCCACGCGGAATGCGGGCGATCCTCGCCGTCACCAGGACGAGGGCGCCGATCAACGCGATGGGCACCCAGCCTGGATAGAGCGTCAACAGGACGCCGATGACGGCGACGGCGAGCAGCTTCGTACCCGCCCACAGTTCGTGGATCGCGCTGCGGCCCGGAACCGGTCGCAGCAGCACGACGGGTCGGGATTGGCGGCGACGGGGCGCGGTCACGCGATGTCTCCTGCGGTCGTGGGGGCGGGCATGACGGCGCCGTCGCGCAGATGCAACGTCCGCGGGCAGAGCTCTTCGAGACCGGAGAAGTCGTGGGAGATGACGATGACGGTCAGCCCGGCGTCCCGGCGCAGCGCGGAGAGCAGCCCGAGCAGCCCGCGCTGACTCGCCGCGTCCAGACCGGCGAGCGGTTCGTCGAGGATCAGCACCCGCGGCTTGCGCGCCAGCAGCCCGGCCAGCACCACCCGGCGCATCTGCCCGCCGCTGAGCTGATCGATGCGCCGCAGCCCGATGGCCGGGTCGAGCCCCACCATGGCCAGCGCCGCGACGATCTGCGAGTGGTCGAAGTAGTCCAGGCCGGCGGCGGACGCGATCTCCATGTCGACGCGCCCGCGCATCAACTGCAACCTGGCCGCCTGGAACGAAATGGCAACGGCGCCAGCTTGTTCGGCGACCGGCTGACCGTCCAGCAGGCAGGTGCCGGACGATGGGGTCACCAGGCCCGCCATGATCCACGCCAGCGTCGACTTGCCCGACCCGTTGAGCCCGTGGATCAGGACGCCGTCACCCTCGTTGACGACGAGGTCGATGTCACGCAGCGCGGTCGACGCCCACGGCGTTCCCTGCCCGTACTCGTGTCCGACGCCGTGGAGCTCCAGCAGCGGTGACCCGCCGCGGTGGGTCTTCGCGCTGGTGGGTGCAGGCGCCGGTGCAGTGTCGACCATCTCGACGTTGTCCGCGGCGCCACCGCTGCCCGTGAGGTCGATGACGCGGTCGGCCGAGGCCGCCTCGTCGTTGTAGTGCGTGATGTGCACCAGCGACATCCGGTGCCTCTTGGTCAGCCCCGACAGCACGGCGACGAGCGCCTCGCGGCCCTGCTGGTCGACCATGCTGGTGACCTCGTCGGCGATCAGCAGCGACGGCTCCCGCGCCAGCGCGGCTGCCACGGCGAGGCGTTGGAGTTCGCCGCCCGACAATCCGCCGGTGTCGCGTTCGGCCAGCCCGTCGAGCCCGACCTCGCCGAGCAGTCGCTCGACGTCGGTGACGGCACCGGGCGGAAGCCCGAACACGACGTCGTCGGCGACGCGTGTGCCGAGGATCTGGCTCTCCGGGTGCTGCATCACGACCGCGGTGCCGCCGACGCGTCCGAGGCCGACCGCTCCCGGCCGGTCCACGGTGCCTGCGGTCGGGGGACGGCCCGACAGCAGGAGCATGAGCGTCGTCTTCCCCGACCCGTTGGGGCCGGTGACGGCCACGTGTTCACCCTCGTCGATGGTCAGCGACACCGGTCCGAGCGCATCGTGACCGGCGCCGTCGTACCGGAATCGGACGTCGCGGAAGTGGGCGGGCACCGGGCCGATGGGCGCACCGGCAGCGTCGACGCCGTCGAGCTTGTGCACGTCGGGGACGCCCGAGAGGCGCGCGAGCACTCGCGACAGCGCCCACCAGCCGACGAGGGTGACGGAGCCGATGCTGAGGATGCTCGAGCCGATGATGAGCACGGGCCAGTAGGTCAGCACCGTCGCGAAGTCGTCCCGGAGTCGCTCCGCGGCGGTGTCGAGGCCGGCGATGCGCTCGAGGATCGCCGCCACGCCGTTGACGTTGGCGGTGATCGACTCGAAGATCAGGTCGCGGATGCGGTAGAAGATCATCAGGAAACCGACGCCGACCACGCCGAACGCCGCGCCCGCGAGCACCGCCGCGACGCTGAGCGTCGCCGTGCCGCGCCCACGGCGCTTGACCGTCCCGACCAGACCGCCGATGTAGGCGCAGTTGACGACCGTCATCAGACCACCGAACCCGGCGATCAGGAAGGCGATGATGCCGCCGGCGACGAGGGCGGCGAAGAGCACCCGGAAGCGATGCCGGTACGCCAGAAGTGCCATGGGGACCGTGCCGAGTACCGAGAGACCTGCGGCGAAAGGGACGACCACCGCGATGATCGCGGTAGCGGCGCACAATGCCGCCATCACGGCGGCGTGCGCCAACTCGTCGGGTTTCATCGAGCCAGCCCGTCGAGGCACGCCGCCGCCGGTCGCGCTACCGGTCCGGACCATTTCACGATTCTGCCAGTTGCGTGTGAGGAGAATTCTCACGCGGTGGTGACCATCGCCACGATCGGCCCGCGTTGATGTACATAGGACTCCTATGTAAACTCGCAAGCATGGCCCTTCCGCCTCCGACGCCACCCACTGCCGACACCTCGCTCGCCGGGGATCTGCTGTCCGTGGTAGCCCGGCTCAATCGACTCGCGACGCAACGCGTCAAGTTGGAATTGCCGTACGCCCAAGCCCGACTGCTGTCGACGATCGAGGACCAGGGCGCGGCGCGCATCTCCGACCTCGCCGCCTTCGATCACTGTTCACAGCCGACGATGACCATGCAGGTCCGTCGCCTCGAGGATGGCGGTCTGGTGTCTCGCATCACCGATCCGGTCGACGCTCGCGCCGTGCTGATCAGCATCACCCCGCGGGGCCGGGAAGTCCTGGCTCGCGTGCGCGCCGACCGTGGCGCCGTCGTCGACCCGTACCTGGACCGCCTGGGTCCGGCCGACCGCGAGTCGCTTACCGAGGCCGTTCGCGTCATGCGCGCGATCCTCGACGACGCCCGCGACCACTAGAACACCCACTACGAAGAGGAGCAGCCGCCCATGTGGCGCCAACCCAAGGCCGTCTGGGCCGTCGCGTTCGCCTCCGTCGTCGCCTTCATGGGCATCGGCCTGGTGGATCCGATCCTCAAGCCCATCGCCGACAACCTGGACGCCACACCGTCGCAGGTCTCGTTGCTGTTCACCAGCTACATGGCCGTCATGGGCGTCGCGATGCTCATCACCGGCGTGGTGTCCAGCCGGATTGGACCCAAGCGCACGCTGCTGATCGGACTGGTGATCATCATCGTCGGCGCTGGCCTGGCCGGGATGTCCGACACGGTCATGGGCATCGTCGGGTGGCGCGCGCTGTGGGGCCTGGGCAATGCCCTCTTCATCGCGACCGCGTTGGCGACCATCGTCAACTCGGCCCGCGGTTCCGTGGCGCAGGCGATCATCCTCTACGAGGCCGCGCTGGGGGTGGGCATCGCCGTGGGCCCGCTGGTCGGCGGCGTGCTCGGCTCGATCTCCTGGCGCGGACCGTTCTTCGGCGTGTCCGCCCTGATGGCCGTCGCCCTGGTGGTCACCACGTTCCTGCTGCCCTCGACGCCTCCCGCTACGCGCGCCACCAGCCTGGCCGATCCGCTGCGCGCGCTGCGTCATCGCGGCCTGCTCGGCGTGGGAATCACCGCGCTGCTGTACAACTTCGGCTTCTTCACGCTGCTGGCGTTCACGCCGTTCCCGCTCGACATGAACGCCCATCAGATTGGGCTGATCTTCTTCGGCTGGGGCCTGGCCCTGGCGTTCACCTCGGTGGTCGTGGCACCGCGACTGCAGCACCAGTTCGGCACCGTGCGCGTGCTGATCCTCAACCTGCTGGCGTTCTCCGCGCTCCTGGCCGTGATGGCGGTCGGCGCCGACAGCAAGACCGTCCTGGCGACGTGCGTCGTGATCGCGGGCCTGTTCATCGGCGTCAACAACACGCTCATCACCGAGACCGTCATGAAGGCCGCCCCCGTCGAACGCGGAGTCGCGTCGGCGGCCTACAGCTTCCTGCGCTTCGGCGGTGGCGCCGTCGCGCCGTGGCTGGCCGGCGTCCTCGGCGAGAGGTTCAACGCCCACCTGCCGTTCTGGGTGGGCGCCGCCGCGGTGCTGTTGGCGGCGGGCGTGCTGGTCGCGACCCGGCCGCACCTGACCCACATCGACGACATCGAGACACCCGACGACGAGGCGCGCGACGAGGCCGCCGCACTCACCGTCGGCAGCGACAGCTGAATCGAACTCGGCGACAGCCACATTTGGGGCGGCCGGTTCGGGCAGACTGAACCACCATGACTGTGCTGACGGTGGTTTCGACGACGCTAGTACCGGTGGTGTCCGTTCTATCGACTGCGGCAGTGGCGATTTGGACCAAGCGCATCGACGCCAGAAACAAGCGGGACGACAGGGCGCACGAACTTCGCCTCGACTACGAGAAGCGAGCTGGGGATGACAAGAAGGCTGTCCTGAAGTCGCTGATCTCGGCGACCATGCACGTCAAGCGCGGTGCCGAGCGTCTCGCAGGCGCCGAGGTGAGCGTAAGCGACAGACGGGCCGAAGCCATTCGGCAGCTCTACGAATTCCGCGCGCGCCTCGGTTTGGACGACGGGATCGCCGAGTTGCTGATCTATGCGGCGGAACCGGTTCGCGACGTCACCGAAATGATGCTCGACGAATGGGACCGCCAATTCCGCGAGCACGGGTACTCGCTGGTGCAACTCGATACGTGCAAGAAGCAATTGGTCAAGGCCACCACCGACACCCCCGACGAGCAGACGGTGATCGAAGGACAGCGTCGGTGGACCGAGCTGAGGGACGAGGAGACGTCGTGGCTCAAGCGGCTCGGCGATGAATCGAGCCTCGACGTCGATGAGTTGCTCGCGCTGTGCAACCGCATCTTGACGGCCGCCCACAAGGACCTTCGGGGCGGTTACACCGTCGATGCCTAGGCCACCGACGCACCTATCAGAGACCCCACGACGTAGGTCGCCGCGATCGCAATTCCGCCAAAGGCCAACTGCCGCAACGACCCCAACCAGACCGCCCGGCGAGTGAAGTAGGCGGCCACCCCGCCGGCAATGAGCAAGCCCGCACCACCGCAGGCCAAGCCGAACCAGAGCGACGTGAAGCCCAACAGGTACGGGATCAGTGGGATGATCGCGCCGATCGCGAACATCACGAACGACGAGCCGCCCGCCACCCACGGCGACGGCTTCTCGTTCGGATCGATGCCCAACTCCTGGACGAGGTGGAAGTTCAGCGCGCGCGTCTCGTCACGGTGGATCTCGTGGGTGGCGGCGGTGGCCGTCTCCTCGGTGATCCCCATCGCCACCAGCATGCCGATGAGCTCATTGCGTTCGGCATCGGGATTGCGTTTGAACGACCGTCGCTCGACCCGCACCTCGGATTCGATCTGCTCGTTGGCCGTCGTCACCGAGGTGTACTCGCCCAACGCCATCGAGAACGCACCCGCGAGAAGGCCCGCCACGCCGGACACCACGACGGCGCCCGCGTTCGCGCCGGCTGCGACACCGGCGATGAGGGCCGTGTTGCTCACCAGCCCGTCCATCGCGCCGAACGTGGCGGCCCTTAGCCAGCCGCCCGTGACGTCGGCGTGCCGATGGTCGATCTCGAGGGGCAGCCCGGGCGGCGGCTGCGAGGGGTCCGGAGCGGTCATGCCGAAGATTCAACGCGAGGCCGAACGGCCCGTTCCCATGAGGTTGACCTGGGTTTGCCACATCACAGTTTCACGATCGCTTTCGCGGGTTAACGTGAAAACATGACGAGCACCGCAGATCACGTTCGCAACGCCCTCGACGGCCGCTGGCGGGACATGAAGAACCGCATGCGACAGGAGCTCTCCTCCGAGGTCTTCAGACCGCACTACACGCCGAACACCGTCATCGCCCGCACCAAGGTCACCGAGCAGATGCGGATCATGGCCGCCAACGGCGCCGCCGAGGACGGCTTCAAGAAGGAGCACGGCGGCAACGGTGACGTCGGCGCTGCGGTCACGCAGATCGAGATGCTCGCGATGTCGGACCTGTCCCTCATGGTGAAAGCCGGCGTGCAATGGGGTTTGTTCGGCGGCGCCATCGAGAATCTCGGCACCGAGCGCCACCACCAGGCCTACGTCAAGAAGCTCATCGATCTGGAGTTGCTGGGTTGCTTCGCCATGACCGAGACCGGGCACGGCAGCGACGTGCAGGCGCTCGAGACCACCGCGACGTATGACCCCGATACCCAGGAGTTCGTCATCGACTCCCCCACCCCGTCCTCGCGGAAGGACTACATCGGCGGCGCCGCGAACACGGCCCGGGTGGCAGCCGTCTTCGCCCAGCTCATCACCAACGGCGAGGGCCACGGCGTGCACTGCCTGGTGGTGCCCATCCGGGACGACGAGGGCAACGACCTGCCCGGCGTCACGACGTCGGACTGCCAGTACAAGGGCGGTCTGCCAGGCGTCGACAACGGCCGCATCCAGTTCGACGACATGCGGGTCCCGCGCGAGAACCTGCTGAACAAGTACGCCGACGTCGCCGAGGACGGTACCTACAGCTCACCGATCGAGAACCAGGGCCGCCGCTTCTTCACCATGCTCGGCACCCTCATCCGCGGCCGGGTGACCGTCGGCGGCAGCGCCGGCGCCGCGGCGCGGGTGGCACTTGACATCGCGACGCGATATGCCTTGCAGCGCAGGCAGTTCGAGGCCCCCGGCGCCGAGGATGAGGTGCTCATCATGGACTACCTGGTGCATCAGCGCCGCCTGTTCCCCCTGATCGCCAAGTCCTACGCCCTGCAGTTCGCCCAGAACGAGCTGGTGGCCAAGTGCCACGAGCTGCAGACCGCCGACGACCCCGATGCCGAGGAGCAGCGGGAACTCGAATCCCGGGCCGCGGGGCTCAAGGCAGCCCACACGTGGCACGCCACTCGCGCCATCCAGGAGGCGCGCGAAGCATGTGGCGGCGCAGGCTATCTCGCTGAGAACCGGCTGATCGCACTCAAGGCCGACACCGACGTGTTCACCACGTTCGAGGGTGACAACCACGTTCTCACGCAGCTGGTCGCCAAGGAACTGCTCACGGCCTACGCCGACGACGTCAAGGGCATGAGCCCCGCGCAGTGGGTGCGGTTCGCGGCGAACTTCGCCGGCGAGCGGGTGATCAAGCGGACCGCGGCGCAGACCATCATGCAGACGATCGTCGACTCCCGCGAGGACAACGAGGAGGAGGGCTCGCTGTTCAACCGCGGTACCCAGGTAAAGATGTTCGAGGATCGCGAGGAGTACATGCTCGCGTCCGTCGCGCGTCGGCTGCAGGGCAAGTCCAAGGAGATGTCGGCGTTCGACGCGTTCAACGCCGTCCAGGACCACGTGTTGCACGCCGCCAAGGCGCACATCGACCGAGTCATCCTGGAGTCGTTCGTCGCAGGTATCGACGCCTGTGAGGACGAGGCGGCCCGCGAGATCCTCGGCCTCGTGTGCGACCTCTACGCGTTGTCGGTGATCGAGGACGACAAGGCGTGGTACGTGGAACATCGATTCCTGTCCACTGAGCGCTCCAAGGCCGTGACGAGGGGTATCAACGACCGATGCCGCAAGCTGCGCCCACATGCCGAGCTGCTGGTCGACGGTTTCGGGATTCCCGAGCAACTGCGCTACGCCGAGATGCTGCACCCGGAGCACATCCCCGACGCCGACGAACACCGGGAGCAGAACGCCGAATAGTGAAAGCTCCCCCGCGTGGACTCGAACCACGAACCTGCCGATTAACAGTCGGCTGCTCTGCCAATTGAGCTACAGGGGACTGCTCGTCGGTCCCGAGACATGCCCGCGGACCGAGCGTTGACTTTAGCGCATCGGCTCCTGAACCTTCGTATCGGGCGGGGGGTGCCAGACCGCCCCTCCGTCCACCGCGACCGCTCGACACGAGGCAGGATGGAGACGATGCACTTAGAGGGAAGAGGGGCCCCGTGATCCGGATCGCCGCCGTCATGGCCGTCGGCTACGTCTTCGGCGCCAAGGCCGGCCGACGCCGTTACGAGCAGATCGCCAGCACCTACCGGGCGGTCACGAGCAGCCCGGCGACCAAGGCCGTGCTGGATGCCGGACGCCGAAAGATCGCCGACCGGGTATCACCCGATTCGACGGTGGGAACGTTGACGCCGATCGACGCGCAAACCGCGGTGTGGGAACCCGGGGTGAACAACCGCTAGCTGACCGGCTGTCGCCACGTCTGGCCGGGCAGCAGCGGGCCCGTCGAGATGCCGCCGGTCCCGTTGGGGCCGTACGTGCCGAACGGAGTGCCGATGTTGGTCGGATTGCCGTTCGAGTAGCCCAGGCAGACGCCGTCTTCCTTATTGCCGTACCAGGCCAGGCAGGGTGCGGCGTCGACACTGTCGCTCGTCGTACTGGCGAAGGCGACGGCGAGCGGCGCGGCGACGGCGGCTACGGCCAGCGCTCCCGCGGTGACGAGTCGGCGTGCTCGAATGATCATGTCGGGCCCCTCCATTGGTCTTCTAGCGAACTCACCATAGCGCGACGGGCCGGTTCACGCAGTAAGGTCGTCGCCGCTCGCCCGTTCCAAGAGGCTGCGGCGGTAGGTCTCCATGGCGACCAGATCGCCGAACAACGCGTTGTATTCGTCGTCGTTGTCCACCGGCGACATGCGCTGCAGCTTGGACTTCATCTCCGCGATCTGCCTGCCGACCCACACTTCCTGCAACCTGGCCAGCACCCCGCCGATGTAGCGGGCGAGGCGCTCGTCGTCGTCGACCCGGAACGCCTCCACCCCGAGTTCGTTCACCAGGTTCGCGGCCTGATCCGACCCCGTCTTCTCGCGCACCGCGTCGATCCACTGCCCACCCGATCCGCCGGAGGACATGCCGCCCGCGGCGGCGATCGCCGTGCGCACCGCGGCGTAGCCCGGATGGGTGAAGCTCTCGACGGTCAACGTGTCGAAGACGGGTCCGGCGATCGCGGGATACTGCAGCGCCGCCTTCAGCGCCTCGCGCTGCGGCCACAGCGTCGGATCGCGCGGATCCGGCCGGGCCACGGCGGCGGCGGGTCCGGCGGCGGTGCTCGCCGCCCGGCGGTTGTCACGCCGGGGCGCGGCGCCGCCGGCCTTCGCGGTCTCGCGCACCCGCCCGATCACCTGGGCGACGTCGTCCCAACCCACCCAACCGGCCAGCTGGCGGGCGTACTCGTCGCGCAGCGTCGGGTCCTTGATCCTGGCGGCCATCGGCACGCAGCGCCGTAGCGCGTCGACCCGACCCTCCGCGCTGTCGAGATCGTGATCGGCCAGCGCGGTACGAATCACGAACTCGAACAACGGGGTTCGTCGCGCCACTAGGTCGCGCAGCGCGCCGTCGCCGGACTTCAAGCGCAGGTCGCACGGATCCATCCCCTCGTCCGCGACCGCGACGAAGGACTGCCCGGAGAGGTTCTGTTCACCCTCGAAGGCCTTGACCGCGGCGGCGCGCCCGGCGGCGTCACCGTCGAACACGTAGATCAGCTCACCGCGAAAGAAGTTGTCGTCCATCATGAGTCGCCGCAGCATCGAGAGGTGTTCCTCACCGAATGCCGTACCGCACGACGCGACGGCCGTCGTCACCCCGGCCATGTGCATCGCCATCACGTCCGTGTAGCCCTCGACGACGACGGCCTGATGCCCCTTGGCGATGTCACGCTTGGCCAGGTCGAGCCCGAAGAGGACGTTCGACTTCTTGTAGAGCACCGTCTCGGGGGTGTTGACGTACTTCGCCTCCATCTGGTCGTCGTCGAACAACCGACGCGCCCCGAAGCCGATTACCTCGCCGCTGGACACCCGGATGGGCCACAGCAACCGTCGGTGGAACCGGTCCATCGGTCCACGACGGCCTTCCCGCGACAGGCCGGCGGCTTCCAGCTCCTTGAACTCGAAACCCTTGCGCAGCAAGTGTTTCGTAAGCGTGTCCCACCCCGACGGCGCGAAGCCGCAGCCGAACAGCTTGGCGGCATCGGCATCGAAGTTGCGTTCGAGCAGGTACTGCCGGGCGGGCGCGGCCTCGGCCGACTGCAACGCCTCGGCGTAGAAGGCCTGCGCCGCGGCGTTTGCGGCGATCAGCCGACTGCGGCTGCCGCGGTCCCGCTGGACGTTGGTGGCCGATGCGCCGGTGTAGGTGACGGTGTAGCCGATGCGGTCGGCGAGCATCTCGACCGACTCGACGAAGCTGACGTGCTCGATCTTCTGCAGGAAGGCGTAGACGTCGCCGCCCTCACCGCAGCCGAAGCAGTGGAAGTGGCCGTGGTTGGGACGGACGTGGAACGACGGCGACTTCTCGTCGTGGAATGGGCACAACCCCTTCAGCGAATCGGCCCCCGCGCGCCGCAACTGCACGTAGTCGCCGACGACGTCCTCGATGCGGGTGCTCTCGCGAATCGCGGCGATGTCCCGGTCGGGGATCCTTCCACCCCGGGTTGCATCACTCCTGCCCGCTGCCGCCACCGGCCCAGTGTATGCGCGCTCAGACCGGCCCGAGCCGCTCCACTCGCCCCTCGGTGTACGACGCGATCTGGTCGAGAATCACGCGGAGCCGGGCGCCGTCGTCGGCCGCGGCGTTGAACTCGGGGACGAAGATGGGGTCGAGCGTGCCGGGCGCCCCGGCCACCAAGAAATGGGCCACGGCGTGGATGCGCTCCCGTTGCCGCGCCTGCAAATCCAGGTGTGGCGGATCCGACATGATGAACTGCAGCGCGAGGATCTTGAGCAGCACCACCTCGGCCCGCACGGTCGCGGGCACCGACAGGTCACTGCGATAGCGGACCAACGGTCCCGGGCCGGTCCGCTCGCGGGTCGCGGCGATCGCGGCGGACGCGAATCGGCCGACGAACTCGCTGGTCAGCGTCTTCAGTGCCACCGACGCGGCGAGGGTGCCATCGTACTTGCCGACGGCGGCGACCACCGGAAGCGCCGACAATCTCTCTGCCGCGGCGACCAGATCGTCCGCAGCGAGACCGCCGCCCATACCGCTGGCCGCCCCGAGCCGGCCGAGCTCGGCCACGGCGTCCTCGTCGGCGAGCACGCGCAGGTCGATCCGGCCCGACACCACACCGTCCTCGACGTCGTGCACGGAGTACGCGACGTCGTCGGCCCAGTCCATCACCTGAGCCTCCAGGCACGGTTTGCGGTCGGGCGTGCCCTCGCGGACCCAGGTCGCCGCCACCGCGTCGTCGGCGTAGAAGCCGAACTTGCTTCTGCTCGGGGACCGCGACCACGGGTACTTCGTCACCGCGTCCAGCGCCGCTCGAGTGAGGTTCAGGCCTGCGCTGAGGCCTTGTCGGTCAAGTACTTTGGGTTCCATTCTGGTCAGGATGCGAAAGTTCTGGGCGTTGCCCTCGAACCCGCCGAAGTCCTCGGCCAGCTCGTTGAGCGCCCGCTCCCCGTTGTGCCCATAGGGCGGGTGGCCGATGTCGTGCGCCAGGCCCGCGAGGTCGACCAGGTCGGGGTCGCAGCCCAGCCCCACGGCCATCCCGCGACCGATTTGGGCCACCTCCAGCGAGTGGGTCAACCGGGTGCGGGGCGTCTCGCTTTGCCGCGGCCCAACGACCTGCGTCTTGTCGGCCAGCCGACGGAACGCGGCGCTGTGCAGGACCCTCGCACGGTCCCTGGCGAAATCGGTGCGGTGTTCGGTGTCCGTCCCCGGCAGGGCAGCACCCTTCGGCGCCTCGACCACCATGCGTTGTCGGTCGAAGTCGTCGTAGAGATCCCCTGGGACATCCTGATAGTGCGCCACCGACGCACAGTCTGCCAGGACGGTCCGGCTCGCCTCTCCGAGAAGCGGGCCAGCCGTGGATATCGAGCGAATGCGTTGAAAGTCGAACTCGAATGTCGGTGTGGGTCGACAATTCGGGACATACCCGTCCACCACCACCTCGCAGGGGGACATCGTGGGTGCCGATCGACTCGACATAACGAGATTTCTTCAGTCGTCAGTTGCTCAAGTGCGGTTGGCGCACACGCTTCTCACCGCAGGTCAAACCGGCCCTCATGAGAGTTTGCCGCGGGTCAGACTATTTCGCTCCACCGATTTGCTCGACGTCACGATGTCCTTCGTCAATCTCTCCATCGATCACCAAGCGAACGGCCCAATTCTCCGGCGCACGGACGCCGCTCGAGATGGCTATCTGTGCGCACACTTCAGCGGTCAGCATCTGCACGAGGAGGCGTTCTTCGAGAAGGCGGACGGGATCCCCTTCCCACGCACTCCGGCCGCCCCCCTGGGTAACGAACCACCGACTCTCCCACCGGTGCGCACCCGCATCGCCGCCCGCTCGCGGTTGGCCTTCAAGGTCACCGACGAGCACGTCCCCTACACCCCGGCCGGACTCCTCGCAGCGATGCGAACCCTGCCGCTGAATGTGGTGCCACACGCGGTCGACTCCGCCGGCGGGCTGATCGTCCTCCGAACCGACCGCCTGCTCGCACCAATCGCAGGTTCACTCGGGGCTGACGCACTACGTCGCATCTCCGCGACCCTGCAGACCGCCGGCCGCACTCTGGCCGCCGCCGCGGTCATCCAAGCCCGCTTCGGCGACGCCGCGGCCGCCGAAGCGCTCACCGCCGCCAGTGTCGCGCTCGGATCGTTCGAGTTGAGCAGGCTCGCGGCAGAGGCGATCGGCGCCCGGCGCGTCATACCCCAGGTGGTCGTCGATCTGCGTCCCCCATCCCCCCGCGCGCCAACGTCCACCGAAACCGCGCTCGAGCTTCCCTTCCGGCTGCAGCTGAGCCCACACGACGAGGGGGGATTCGCACATGCCACCTTGCCGGCGAAGTCGGTCAGCGGCCAGGTCGAGTTGTGGCACACGCGGTTCGGCGTCCGCACCCCCATGGGGATCGACGAGGGTCCACGGACCGACCGGACCGTACGCGCGGTGTGGGCGAGAGACTTCGACGAGACACCCGACTTCGGCTTCCACGCACAACCGCAGCGCGGCTCGGACGCCGGAACGGAGTTTCCCAACCCCGACCAGTCCGACGATCAGCCTCGGTGGCGCAGCCCGCTGAACAGTCGAGATCGGATGATGCTGGTCCACGAATCGTCGAACTTCCGGCTCGCCAACTCGGCAGGAGGCCGCTACGTGCCACCGTCGGTGCACGTCGACCGCTTGATGCTGTCCGCCATGGGCGGCTGGCTATCGTCGGCGTTCAGCACCACCCCACCGCGGGGCAACACGACGATCGAGGAGTGGGTGCATCACGCCGCGCTCGGCCGGGATGGCTTCGTCAAGGTCGTCTACGCGGGCTTCCTCATGCCGTTCGGACACCGGGCCTCCCTCGTGAAGGTCACCGAGCGCAAGGTCAAGTCGGGAATTGCGTACCTGTTTCAACGCATGTACGTGGTGGTCCGCGAACGGATGCGTAGCTACGGCGCCACCGGTGATCCGACGTTCGACCTGACGATGCCGTTCACGTCGGTGCAGATCGCGACCGAGTCAACACCCGATCTGGATGGCCCCGTCGACCGGACGCCGTCGATCGCGGGCTTCATGTTCGTCCCGAGCATCGACGGACGGGCGTTCCGATTCAAGATGGTCGGGGTCGACCTGGTGGGCAGGCTGGTCGAATTCGACGGGCCGCTGGTGTTCGCCGAATACGACCACAACGCCAACCCCGCTACCGTCCAGACCACGTCGAACGCATTCAACGCGAGCCCCGTCAGCTTCGACCTACGCGGGCAGAAGGTGGCCTACGCACCATCGGTCGAACCCGACGACACCACCCTGGCCACCACATCGATGACGTTCGACGTCGGCGCGCCAATCGGGGTCTTCACCAAGCGGCCCGATCAAGCGCAAACCCATTGGGAGCCAAAGCTTCGCACCGCTGACACGGTGGTGCCCGCGATGAACATGCTGGCCAGCGCGAACACCCCCGTCACCGTGAAGTACCCGGCCCGGTACATCGAGGCGCAGTTCTCCGGGAATCCCACCGAAGTGTTCTTGGAACTGACGTCGCCGGCTGCCCTCGACTTTGGCACTCAGTCACACCGGTCCGGCGGGTTCGTGGCACCATCGCTGAACGTCACAGCCCTTTCGCGGGCATTGGGTCCGGTCGGCGGGCCCCCCGCCGCACTGTTTTCCGGCGGGGGCGCGCCGGACTTCGACATCGCGAACTTCTTCTCGTCGTCGGCCAAGTTGTTCGGCCTGGTCAGCCTTGGCGACCTCGTCGTGAGCGGTCTGAACGTCGCCTCGCTGCCTCGATTCGTGGCACAGGGCTTCGACGCCGCCACCATGTTCGCCACCAATGTCGAACGGCTGCAGGACCTCTGCGCACGTCTTGCGGTCCAGCTTCCGGCCGGCGCAGCGGCCGCACAACTGCAAACCACCGCCACCGCCGCCGCCGCGGGAGCGGCCGCGCTCGCAGCACTCGCTCCCACGTCCGGCGGGCCGTCGGTCGAGGCGCGACGCACTTCCGCGATTGCCGCGCTGGGGCAGCTGACTGCGGCCATGTCGGCGGTCGTTCCCGCCATCGCGGGAGAAGCCGCCGCGCTGCGCGCAGACCGGGAAGTACTCGACACCATCGTCGACCGGCTCACCGACCAACTAGGCACCGGCGCAATCCAACTCGGCACGCTCGTCGACCTGGTGGCACGCGCGGCTGCAGGTGACATCCTGCCCGAGACCATGCGGGGCCGACTGGACTGGGCCGCCGAACTACGCCCATGGCCGAAGAGCGGTTCCATCTTCGTTCCGGACGGTGGGGGCAACGGCAGGCTCACGGTCGCGGTGGACGTCCAGGCGCCGACCACGCCGGGAGGCGAGCCAAGCGCCCTGGTGTCGTGCGCGATCTCGCCGTTCAAGCTGCGCCTGATCGGTGACACACCATTCGTCACGCTTCACTTCGCCAAGTTGGAATTCTCCTCGGTACCGGGCCAGAAGACCGACGTGAACGTCGAATTCGACAGATCCGACGGCGTCGTGTTCGGCGGACCGCTGGCGTTCGTCGAGACGCTGCGGTCGATCATCCCGATGGACGGCTTCAGTGATCCGCCGTATCTCGACGTCAGCGCCTCGGGTATCCGCGCCGGGTTCGACCTGCCGATCCCCAGCGTGGCGATCGGTATCTTCGCGCTGACCAACATCAGCCTGTCCGCGGCGTTCGAGGTGCCATTCATCGGCGAGTCGATCGCCGTGCGCTTCGGGTTCAGCACACGGGAAAATCCCTTCCGCCTGTCAATTTCGCTATTCGCCGGCGGCGGGTTCTTCGGTATCGTCATCACGCCGCAGGAGGTACGCGAACTCGAGGCGGCTCTCGAATTCGGTGCCGCGGTCGAGCTGAACTTTGGCGTCGCGAGCGGTTCGGTGTCGGTGATGGCCGGCATCTACTTCAGGTTGCGCACCGAATCAGGCAAGACCAGCGCGCTCCTCGCGGGCTACTTCCGGGCGCGCGGCGAAGTCGACGTGCTGGGTCTCATCACCGCGTCCATCGAGATCTACCTCGAACTCAGTTACGAGACGGCGTCGGGCAAGGCGGTTGGCCGCGCCAGTATCTCGGTCGAGGTGTCGGTGTGCATGCTGTCCTTCTCGGTGTCCATCAGCGTCGAGAAGAAATTCGCGGGCAGCGCTGGCGACCCCACGTTCGCGCAAGTCATGGGTACCCACCCGGACGCCCTGCCTGGTACCGGCCGGCCCTGGGACGCCTACTGCGACGCCTTCGCGGGCTGAAGTCAACGGAGACGATGGCATGGACGAAGACGGCCTACTGACCGCGCTGCCCCGTGGACGCGATCCCGAGACCGGGCGGCTGCGGGTGACGGCCTTCGTCACCGCGCGGGTGGACGTGACGGGCGACGTGCCGCCCGTCCCGCTATCGACCTGCCCGACCTTCTCCGATTGGGGAGCCATCAGCGGGCAAGTCCGGTTGGCACTCGTCTACCAATCTGGTGTGGCCACGGGAACCATTGCCCTACAGCCTGATCCCTCCGCTCCACGCCCCGACGGCCAATTGTGGCGCACGCTCTTCGATGACGTCCACGTCGGATCGGGCACCTTCCAGGACCTGTCCGACCAGACCGTCGCCTCGTTCCCGGCTCAAGCGGTCTCCGAACTGATCCGCACGACCTACGCCCTGGTCGCCGAACAGTCCCCTGGCGTCTTCCCACCGACCACCACGGGACCCCTCGTCGGGTTGAGGGCGATCGGCGATCGGCTGCGGCGTCGGGAACTGGGCCCTGCCGCCGAGCAACCCAGCGCCGGACTGCCGCGTTTTGCGTCACCGCGGCCAGGCGGCCCGCCGGGCGCGCCGGGCAGGCACGTCGACCGTTCAACGCTCCAGCCGCCGACCTCGGTGACCGGCGGCTATCAAACGCTCGTCGAGGCGCAGCGCTTCTACGACCGCCCCGGGGCCGCGGACCCACTGGGCCCCGATCGCGTCCCCGACCCGCCCAAGCGGCCTCACCTTGAGTTCCACGCCTTCGTCTCCGCAATGGCCGATTATCCCGAACTGTTGCGGCATCTCGGTCTCGCCATGGATTTCCTGCTCGCCGAGGAACTTCCCGGGGAGGTCGGACAGATTCGATTCGAACCCGTTGAGCTGCCGGTGGATTGGGCACGCGCAGAGGTGTCACGGCCGTGGACCAGCTATGAGATCAGAGGACGCCGTTTCATCGCCCGGCCGCGCAGCGACGAGGACGAACTGGTCGACGGCTCGCTGCGCGTGGAATCCGACCGGCTGTTCCAGCTCGAGCAGATCGACGTCGATGGTGGCGCGCTCAAGTTGGCGGGGACCGCCGCGTCCGTGGCCGTTACCGCCGAGGTCGTGTCCAAGCTGCCGGGCAGCGAGACGGTGGCGCCATCGATGACGCCGGACGCCTCGTCGCTGCCTGCGCTGCGAGGCATGGGACTCACCCTTTACCGCAACGGGCGGGCCGAGAAGATCGTCCGCACCTGGGACGCCGCCAAGAAGCTCGACGATTCGCGTGTCGGCGGCAACGTGCCGGAGCTCACCGCCGAGGACGTCACCCGCGGGTACCGGATCGACGTCGCCGAGGAGTCGGAACCGGACACCTGGTATACCTTGCACGCGCGCACCGGGACGTATCTGCTTCGGACCGGGATCCCTGGCGAGCGTGAGCCGTTGCCTCTGGCCGAGCCGATCGGGCCCGACGAGGGTTACGTCAAGGCGGCCAGCCTGACCAAGAACGTCGCCGAACCCAAGGTGGCCTACCTGCACGAGGCAGTCGCGGGGTGGGAGGGCTGGAGTTTGTCGGCGCCGAGGCCCGGCAACCGAATCGGGTTGTTGGAGGTCGAAGGGCCGACTGCCCCCGGGGACGAACCCGACGGCTTCGAGTTGCCGCTCGAGGTGAGCTTCCGACCCACTGCAGGCTCCCTGCCCGCCTTGAGATTCGGCCGGTCCTACCGGATGCGGAGCCGCCTGGTCGACATGGCCGGAGGTTCGGTTTCGGTGGACGACCTCGATCCACGACACGTCACGCCATTCACGCCATTTCGCCGTTGGGACCCGGTACCGCCACCCACACTCATCCCACGACGGCCGTTCACCGAGGGTGAATCGTTGTTGCGCATGGTGATTCGGTCGACACTGGGTGTTCCCGCCGCCGACTACGTTGCCCTCGGAAGGATCCGCGCGCTGCCAGGGCACGAACGCGACGATCTGCAGTACCGTGCCATGAACGACCGCCACCTCGCCGCGCCCGCCGGATCCCAACAGTTGGCCGAGATGCACGGGCAGTTCGACGCAGCCGTTCGCCAATCGTCGTCGACTGCTGAGCGCGATGCGGCGTTCGACGTGGCCACCCGTTCGGCAGGCAGCTTTCTGTCGCCCGCCGATGCGGGGGTCATCACCGATGGCAAGGCGCCTCCGCGTCCCGTAGTCCTGAATGAGCAGAACCTCCTTGCCGATTCGCGCACCGGTAACCTCGGCGAGGGCGAATACGTCCTGCACGACGTGGACCTGCTGACGCTCCCCTACCTGCCCGACCCGCTGGCCGTAGCCGCATCGTTCACAGCGCTGCCCGGAACGGCGGGTACGTGGGAACTGACGTGGCCCGGACACGCAACCTGGTTCGACCGGCGCCCCATCCTGCTACGCATCGAAGACGGCAGCGGGCCGCCGGACTGGGACGAGAACACCCGAGTCCTACGAGTATTCCTCCGACCCGCCGAACAAGTTCGGGTGGCCATGAGCTCGATCCTGCCGAAGGACGCTCTGCCGTTGATGGGAGTGTGGATGCTGGAACGTCCCGCCGCCCAGGCCTCGCAGGAAGCCGACGCGGTGTCGGGTCGGCATTGGATGCTGACCCCGTGGGCCACGCTCGAGCTGGTACATGCCGTCGAAAAGCCCATCGCTGCACCGGTTGTCAACGTCTCCGAGCCGGCCGTCTACAACTCCGGGGTGTTCCGTTATCCAGGCAACACCCACGCCTGGCTTGCCGGAACCATCGGCAACCACGCGAAGAGCACCGGCCGCCTCGACGTGGACGCCGCCTGGACCGAACCGATCGACGACGTCACCAAGCCGTCTTGGTTCGTACGCCACGGGCAATCTCACGTCGTCGACTTCCTGCTGGAGGCTACCGAGGACGCCTGCCGGATCGGCAGCAAGAATCTGGCGCCGACCCCGGGACGCCCTGCGACACATGAAGTCCGGCACGAGTTCGGTGACACGAAGCATCGTTGGGTCGAATACACACCGATGGCCACCACGCGATTCCGTGAGTACTTTCCGACGGCAATCACTGCCGACAAGACCCTCATCCGTCACGTCGGGCCGAAGCGACGGCTCTCCATCCCGTCCTCGCACCGTCCCGATCCGGCGCAGGTGGCCTACGTGGTCCCCACCTGGTCGTGGGACGACCACCTCGGCGTCGGCATCGAGGGGCCACTGATGCCCAACCTCGGCGTCACGCAGATCAGGACGCGGGTCGGCGGTGGCCTGCGGGTGTACCTGGCCCGGCCCTGGTTCTCCTCGGGTGAGGACGAGCTGCTGGGCGTCGTAATCCGAAGTCAACCGTGGCTCACCGCACCGCCGGATCTCGACGCCGACGTGCTCGCCGCCGGAGGCGCTCAGCTGTCAGCCGATCTGGCCGCGCAGCGGATCCTCGACGCCGGGTTGGTCGACGATACCGCGAGTTCCGGCCTCGGCCCTGCGGCGCGATTGCTCGCGGGCGTCACGCCCGCGCCGGTGCAGCGGCCGATTGGCTTGGGGGCAGACGTCGACCTGGCCCAGGCGCAGCTGGCGTCACACCTTGCCGTCCTCGGCGGCGTCCGTCGAAACACCGACACCCGCGGCTTGGCCGAGCGGAACCGGTTCCTCACCGCGGTGCTCGACGAACTTGCCGCCGGCGCCGACCTGGGCACCGGCGAGCTCATCGACGGTGTGCTCGGTGCGTCGGGTCCGCTCACCTCGAAGTGGGGCAGCGATCCGGCGTGGAGTTCCGAGCGGACTCCGCGCGGGCCCTACATCCACCAGTTCCCCCTGCGCACTGCGGTCGGCACCGACATGTCGATTCCCGGTCAGGAGAAACACGCCGTCGTCGTCGGCCACCCGGTACAGTTCGACGCCACTCGCGGCCTCTGGTTCTGCGACCTTCAACTGGACGTCGGCGACGCCTACCAACCGTTCGTCGACCTCGCTCTAGTCCGTTACCAGCCCTATTCCGTTGCCGGATACCATTGTTCATCGGTGGTGAAGCCCGGCTTCATCCAGGTTCTTCCCGACCGTACCGCCGCGGTGACCAGATCGACCGACCGAACGCTGCTGGTGTCGCTGCGCGGGCCGTCCGGGTTCAACCGGCTTGGTCAGCAGTTCATGTACGGCTCGCCCATCGCCGCGCAGGTGGATTCTTCGCGGGAGGTGACCGCAGAGGTCCAGGTGCGACCAAAGGGCGGGTCCGACCTGGACTGGCGGCCATGGGGTAAGTCCGCTCGTCTGCGCGCCTCGGGCACCAGCCTCGCCGACATCCATTGGGATGGAGGCATTTCGGTGCAGCCAGCCGTCGATGAGGACGATCAACGATTGGTCCTGACGGAGTACGAGTTGTTCGAGACCGACGAGTCGACGGCAGAATGCTGGGTCAAGCGGCCACCGGGCGGAGTCGGCGAGGTGGACTCCAAACCGGCGGCCCGGAGGCTGGTCTTCGCCACCGACTTCAGCTTGTGAACCCAGCCGCTAGTGCATGTCGCGAGTTCCCGGAAACAGCCCGTCGTCGATTGGACGGGCCAGCCCCGGGTTGAGCGCGGTCAATTCCGCCGAGTCCGCGGCGTCCCGGAACACCAGGGCCGATGCCTGCTGGATCTGCGGGTTGCCGCTGAACGTCATCGTGGAGGTACGCCGCAGCCACAACGCGATCTGCTGGAAGGTGGCAGCGTGACCACGATCGCGGATCGTCTGCATGTAGCCGTTGTCGTCGAACATGAACACCGGGTCGGTTTCGGCGAAGTAGAAGTGCGCGGCCTCGGCCAATGCGACGGGTTGCAGAAACCTCAAGGCAAACGGGTCGCCATCACGTTCGCGTTGGACGATCCAGGCCACGTGGCGCGCGCACATCTCCTCGACGAACTGGTTGAACACCCGCGGGGTGTCGTGCCCCGTAGCAACCGAGAGTTGTTGGGCCAATGCGGGGTCGAGGAACGTATCGGTGTCGAACGCCGGCGTGAGATCCAGATTCAGGCCGGCGTTTCGCACGTGGGCCAGTTCGTGGCAGAGCAATTCGATCAGCTCGACTCGATGCGTGCGGCCGCTGGGACGGTGGATCAGGATGCGCAGCCCGCGGACGCTGAGGTCGTCGACGACGACGACCTCGTGAAGGTTGCCGTCGGTACCGAGAAACTGACGGCCCTGACCGGCGGCCGGTCCCAGATCGGCGAGTGCGGCCTTCACGTCCGGCGGTATTCGGTTGTCACCGAGAAGGTCGCTCACCCGGCTGGCGGCCACGATCCCCACGAGGAAGCCAGAATTCAAGGCGGCCAACATGAACGAGCCCACATCGTGCCGCTGGGAGTTGAGCGGCGCGCTGATGAGCGGTGCGAGCGTCAAGCCAATGAACGGCTCGACGACGTGGCGGGCCACGAAGCTGGACACCTCGCCGAACGCCGGATCCAGCGAGGGTGGGTCACTGAACAGTTCGTCATCGAGAGAGCTCGAGGTACCGGGCCCGACGACCGGGTCGGACGGGGACAGTGACCGGGCCACCTTGTAGTCGGAGACGGCGTTCCCAGTGACCGGCCCGAAGAACCCGTCGAACTCGCCGTCGAAGAAGCCGAGCACGCTGAGCCCCTCTTGGACGCGCATCACGGAGAGGTTGGCCTCGGGCTCCAGCATCCGGTGGGTGCCGGCCTGACACTGATTCAAGACGGGATCACCAGAGAGCCGTGCGGATCGCATGGCCATTTCGACCTCCCGGGCCGACGTGAATCGCTCCGTCCGAAACTAACACCGAAGACCTCAGCGGAACGGACTTTGGATCAGTTCAGGCGGGGGACGTTCGGACGTCGTGGCACCGAGCCCAGGAGACAGTCACTACATTGGCGTCATGCGTATCGTCCGCTTCCTGAGCCTTCTACTCGCGGTACTGACCGTGGGCACACTGTTGGCGCCGAACCTGCCGACCGCCAGCGCCTCTCCCCCCACCCGGTTGACCGACTACGTCACCGACGAGGCGGGTGTGTTGGACGCCAGTGGCCTCAGCGAGGTCAAGACGGCCGTCGACGATCTCTACACCGCCCGGCGCGTTCGGCTGTGGGTGGTCTACGTCGACAGCTTCTCCGGTCAGACGGGAGTGGCCTGGGCACAACGCACCATGCAGATCAACAACTTCCAGCCGGACCAGGACGCGGTGCTGGCGGTTGCCACCCAGGACCGCGACTACGCACTGTTGGCCGGAACCGACATCCTGAGCGATTCCGATCAGGCGAATCTCCGCCGCAACGAGGTCGAACCCGCCCTGCGGCAAGGCAACTGGGCGGGTGCGGCAACTGCTGCTGCCACCGGGTTGAAGAACGAGGGCTCCTCGACCGGAGGCGTCTCCTGGGTCAGCATGGTCGTCTTCCTCGCCATCATCGGCGTGGCCCTCCTGGCATTGCTGATGTGGCGTGGGCGCAGGCGACGCAAGCGCCGCGAGGCCGAATTGGCCGCTGCGAAGCGGGTCGACCCGGCAGATCCCAACGCGCTGACGTCACTGTCCCCGGACGCGCTCGATGACCTGTCGAAGTCGATCGTCGTCGAGGTCGACAACGCCGTACGCACCAGCGACAACGAGCTGACCCTGGCGGTCGAGGAGTTCGGCGAGCGGGACACCGCCCCGTTCGTCCAGGCCGTCGCAGGCGCCAAAACCGCGCTGGCGCAAGCGTTCAACGTGCGGCAGATCCTCGATGACACCATCCCCGAGACGCCTGCGCAACGCCGCGACCTTCTCACCCGCGTCATCGTCGCGGCTGCCAGGGCCGACGACGAGCTCGAGGCGCAGCGCGAGGCCTTCGGCAAGCTGCGCGACCTGATCATCAATGCGCCGGACCGACTGGACACCCTCACCCAGCAGATGGTCGACCTGACGGCGCGCATCGAACCCGCGGGGCAGACTCTCGCGGCACTGCACTCGCAGTTCTCCGAGACCGCGCTGGCGTCCGTCGCAGGCAATGTCGATACCGCCAAGCAACGCTTGGCGTTCGCCGACCAGAACATCACCAACGGTCGGGCGCTCGTCGCCAAGCCAGCGGGCAGCCAGGGCGGGCTCGTCGACGCGATCCGGGCAGCGGAATCCGCGTTGGGCCAGGCCCGCACCCTGCTCGACGCGGTCGACAGCGCGTCCACCGACATCAACCGGGCGGTTGCCGCGCTCCCGGCGGCGATCGCCGACATCCAGAATGGCATCAACGCCGCCGGCGCCCAGCTCGCGCGGGGCAACGTTCCACGCGCGTCCGAGCTGACGACGGCGCGCGACGCCGCCGCAGCAGCCGTCGCGCATGCGCAGAACGCGGGCACCTCGGATCCGCTGGGCGCCTTCACGAAACTGACGCAGGCCGACGCGCAACTCGACCGGCTACTGGAGGCGGTCAGTGAAGAAGTCGAGACGGCAGCGCGCTTGAACCGCGCGTTCGATCAGGCACTGTTCGGCGCTCAGTCGCAGGTGCGCTCGGTATCTGACTTCATCGACACCCGCAGAGGCAGCGTCGGACCCGAGGCGCGCACCCGGCTGGCAGAGGCCGTGCGCCAACTGGAGGCGGCGCAGGCCCTCAGGTCGACCAACCTCTCGGAGGCCATCCAGCACGCCAACGGCGCCGCGATGCTGGCGGGACAGGCGCAGTCGATGGCCAATACGGACCTCGCCGCGGCGCAGCGCCAGTACACCGGCCGCTACGGTGGCGGCGGGTTCGGCGGCGGAGGCGGAAACACCGGCGCCATCCTCGGCGGCATCCTCATCGGCAACCTTCTCTCGGGCGCGTTGCGCGGGGGCATCGGTGGGAGCATCGGCGGCGGAGGCGGCTGGAGCCCCGGGTCGTTCGGCGGCTCCGGTGGCGACTGGGGCGGCGGCGGCGGCCGCTTCTAGCTCCCGTAACGCCCGTAACCCTCCCGCGAGCGTGCGTGTCTGCGGGCGACACGCCGTGTCGAAATCGGAGTCGACGCACGCTCACGCCGCGCGTTCGTTCTCCAACTCCATCGCGATCCAACGCACGGTCTCGTAGGACCTTCGTCGGACGTCGTCGGAGACGATCGAGATCACGGTCCAGCCAAGTTCGAGTAAGGCTGCCCGCTTCTGTCGATCGCGCCGCAGAGCGTCGGGGTCACTGTGGAAGTCGAACCCGTCGTACTCGACGGCCACCTTGGCGTCGGGCCATGCGAAGTCCAGTCGCCACAGCCGCCCGCTGAGATCGATGACCTCGTATTGGAGCTCCGGCATGGGCAGCCCGCCGTCGATCATCATCAGCCTCGATTCGCTCTCCATCGGCGACTCGGCGGCCGCGTCGGCCAACGGAATGAGGTCGCGCACCGCGACGATGCCACGCCTACCGGCTTGAGCGATCGCGGCGAGACCTAGTTCGCGACGATCGCAGTGGCCGCTGCGCAACGCCGCATCGAGCGTCGCGAGCGCCCGCGGCCGCCGCAAGGCGCGCGCCACCTCGACCGCCGTCCACGCCGGTGCCGTTGCCGGCCTGCTCTCGACCTGAACCACAGGCGCTCCGTCGCGCCGGTGAACCACGAGTCCATCGGAGTTTCGAAGTTGATGCCGGGCCGGCGTCAACACATGCAGATCGTCGACGCCTTCGGTGTCGAAGCCATGGGCCGCCGCCGCGGTGGACAGGCAGACTGCCACGGGTTCGCCGGCTCGAAGGTCGAGACCGCGAAGCCGGACGTGCGCGTCGGGCTCCTCACGGCCGTAGACCCCGGGCCACACCTTGATCAGGTCGCCTCGCGCGATCCTGGTGTCGAGCTGGCTACGGCTCAGGGCTGACAGCAGCTGCGCAGTCGTCGCTACGCCACCTTGCCCGTCGAAGACGACGTCGAGACTCTTTGGCACACAGACGATCGTCGATCAGCTCGCTTGCTTCGGCGAGCCCCCTCGCGACATCTGGGGATGAAGACTCGTCTGTGGATAACGAGCCGCGGCGAGCGTGCGAGAACTCTGATTTGGGCGCGGCGTGTCGCCCGCAGACACGCACGCTCGCGGGAGAAAAGTTAGCAGCCCTTGAGGCGGCCGGCCAGGTAGTCGGAGACCGCGTCGATCGCCACCCGCTCCTGGGTCATCGCGTCGCGCTCGCGGATGGTCACCGCGTGGTCTTCCAGCGAATCGAAGTCCAGCGTCACGCAGTACGGCGTGCCGATCTCGTCCTGCCTGCGGTACCGCCGACCGATCGCGCCCGCATCGTCGAACTCGACGTTCCACGACTTGCGAAGCTCTGCAGCCAGATCCTTGGCCTTGGGTGACAGGTCGGCATTGCGCGACAGCGGCAGCACGGCGGCCTTGACCGGCGCGAGCCGCGGATCCAGCTTCAGCACGGTGCGCTTGTCGACGCCGCCCTTGGCGTTGGGCGCCTCGTCTTCGTGATACGAGTCGACCAGGAACGCCATCAGCGACCGCGTCAGACCGGCTGCGGGCTCGATGACGTACGGCGTGAACCGGGTATCGGTCGCCTGCTCGTAGAACGACAAGTCGGTGCCGGAATGCTTTGAGTGCGTTGACAAGTCGAAGTCAGTCCGATTGGCTACGCCCTCGAGCTCACCCCACGGGTTGCCCGAGAAGCCGAACTTGTACTCGATGTCGACCGTGCGGTCGGAGTAGTGCGACAGCTTCTCCTTCGGATGCTCGTACAGCCGAAGATTGTCGGCATCGATGCCAAGGTCGACGTACCACTGCAGTCGGGTGTCGATCCAGTACTGGTGCCATTCCTTGGCGGTGGAGGGCTCGACGAAGAACTCCATCTCCATCTGCTCGAACTCGCGGGTGCGGAAGATGAAGTTGCCGGGGGTGATCTCGTTGCGAAAGCTCTTGCCGATCTGGCCGATTCCGAACGGCGGCTTGCGACGCGACGTGGTCACGACGTTCGCGAAGTTGACGAAGATGCCCTGCGCCGTCTCCGGGCGCAGGTAGTGCATGCCCTCTTCGGTCTCGATCGGTCCGAGATAGGTCTTCAGCATCATGTTGAAGTCGCGCGGCTCGGTCCACTGCCCCTTTGTGCCGCAGTCCGGGCAGACGATCTCCGTCATCGCGACCGCGTCGGGATCGTCGAGGCCCTTCTTGAGTGCGTATGCCTCCTGCATGTGGTCCTGCCGGTGGCGCTTGTGGCAGTTCAGGCACTCGACCAGCGGGTCGTTGAACACCTCGACGTGTCCGGAGGCCACCCACACCTCGCGCGGCAGGATGATCGCGCTGTCGAGGCCGACGACGTCGTCACGGGCGGTGACCACCGACCGCCACCACTGCCGCTTGATGTTCTCCTTGAACTCGACGCCCAGTGGCCCGTAGTCCCACGCCGACTTGGTGCCACCGTAGATCTCCCCCGACTGGTAGACGAAGCCACGGCGTTTCGCGAGATTGGCGATGGTGTCGATGATGGAGGCCACGGATGAACAGCGTAGCGGGCGACTGCCGCACGATTGACATGCGAAAACCTGCATGTAATCTGACTGGTAATGAAAACGATTTCCAATGTGGCTGCGGTGGCACACGCCGATGACGTCCTCGAGACCGCCGGTGACCTCCTGCGTGCGCTGGCCGCCCCGGTCCGCATCGCGATCGTGCTTCAGCTTCGTGAATCATCTAGATGCGTTCACGAACTCGTCGATGCGCTCGCCCTGCCGCAGCCGCTGGTCAGCCAACACCTGCGCATCCTGAAGTCTGCGGGAGTCGTCGCCGGGGAGCGCACCGGCCGCGAAGTGCGCTACCGACTCGTCGACGATCACCTCAGCGACATCGTGCTGGCGGCCATCGCCCACGCCGGCGAGTCCACCGCCGACGAGCCACGATGAGCGGCACCGCGATCCGCTCCACGCGGCAGCGCACCGCCATCTCCGCACTGCTGGAGAACGTCGACGAATTCCGGTCCGCCCAGGAACTTCACGACGAACTGCGCCGCCGTGGCGAGGGCATCGGCCTGACCACCGTGTATCGCACGCTCCAGGCGATGGCATCGGCCGGGCTGCTGGACACCTTGCGGACCGACACCGGCGAATCGGTCTACCGCCGCTGTTCGCAACACCACCATCATCACCTGGTGTGCCGGGCCTGCGGTTCCACCGTCGAGGTGGAGGGCGGAGCCGCGGAGGCCTGGGCCGCCGAAGTCGCTGCCCAGCACGGCTTTTCCGACGTCAGCCACACCATCGAGATCTTCGGGGTGTGCGGTGACTGCGCGCTCGGCTGAGCGTCAGCCGGTCAGCGCGGTGCGCACGTCGGCGCCCGTCGTGAGCACCAGCAGGATCAACGTGCGCAACGCGTCCTCGGTGAGACCGCTGGCCGGAAAGTTGTAGCGCAGCATCACCTCGCCGACCTTCTTGACCGCGGGCTTGCGCGCCGCCCGGCCCGACGACCCGTTCGTGGGTGCGGGTGGACCATCGGCGACCTTCTCGACGAGCGCCACGGTGCCGAGCATCGTCCGCCCCGCCTGCTCGGCCACGCGTCCACGAATCTTGTTGTCCAGCGGCAAATCCCACGCCAATGGTTGCGTGAGCGACACCATCTCGAGGCCCTCGGCGATGGTCACGACCCGCAGTGAGGCCACCATCCCGTCCACCGTGACCGTGAGAGCACCGTCGGACTCCTCGACGAGCGTCGTCACCTCGCCCAGCGCGGAGGTCAGCCGCTCCAACAACGTGGACATTCCCCGGTCGCCTTGCTCCTGCCCTCCGGACATCACGCCCTCCCGAAGCGGCGGTTGCGTTGCACGTACTCCTCGCACGCCGCCCAGAGATCGCGACGGTCGTAGTCGGGCCACAGTTTGTCCTGGAACACGTACTCGGCGTAGGCGGCCTGCCACAGCAAGAAGTTGCTGGCCCGCTGCTCCCCCGACGTCCGGATGAACAGGTCGACGTCGGGAATGTCGTCGCGGTGCAGATGCTTGGCGAAGGTCGACTCGTTGATCCGGTTCGGCTTGAGCTTGCCGTCGACGGCCAGCTGGGCCAACTCCTGCGCCGCCTCGACGATCTCCGTGCGGCCGCCGTAGTTGACGCAGTAGTTGATGGTGATCACGTCATTGCCGACGGTCATCTTCTCGGCGATGTCGAATTCCTTGATGACGCTGCTCCACATGCGCGGGCGGGACCCGACCCACCGCATGCGCACCCCCATCGCGTTGAGGTTCTCGCGGCGGCGGCGGACCACCTCGCGGTTGAATCCCATCAGGAAGCGCACCTCTTCGGTGCTGCGCTTCCAGTTCTCCGTAGAGAAGGCGTACACGGTCAGGTGCTTGATGCCGAGCTCGATGGCGCCGCACGTGATGTCGATCAGCACGGCCTCACCCATCCTGTGCCCGTCGGTGCGACCCAGACCCCGCTGCGTCGCCCAGCGGCCGTTTCCGTCCATCACGACCGCGACGTGACTGGGCACCTGACCTGCCGGAATGAGCGGCGCCGACGCCTTCGACGTGTGCTGCGGGGGGCGGGAGAACCTGCCGTTGGTCCCCGGCGGGAGCTCGGGAAAGATCACCGGCCACGTGGACTCGTCCGGGAAGGTCGGATAGTCGTCAGGCGCCGGAGGCAGCTGTGGGTAAGTCTCCTTGCCCCTCTTCGTAGCCATGCGCCACATCCTGCCCGAACAGGGCGACTCGCCGGTCGGCGACCGTGCGATCGACGCGATAGGCCCGCTCCACCAGCGGTAACGTCCGCAGCTGGCGTTCGAGGTGCCACTGCAGGTGCGCCGCCACCAGTCCACTGGCCTGGCTGCGGTGCGACGACGTGGACGCCTCGGCGACGGGCCAGTCCCCGTCGTGCAGGGCGGACATCAGGTCCAGCACGCCCTGGGGCGGCGTCACCGATCCGGACGGCCTGCAGTGCATGCATACGCTTCCGCCCGCGGCGACGTGGAACGCCCGGTGCGGCCCAGGTGCGGCGCAGCGCGCGCATTCGGTGAGCGCCGGGGCCCACCCTGCAATTCCCATGGCCCGCAACAGGTATGCATCGAGCACCAGCTCGCGCGGTCGGGTGCCGTCGGCCACGGCGCGCAGCGCCGCGACGGTGAGCCGGTGCAGGGCGGGTGATGGCGCGTGTTCCTCACCGGCCAACCGCTCGGCGGTCTCCAGCACCGCGCACCCACAGGTATAGCGGCCGTATTCGCTGACGATGTCACTTGCGAACGCGTCGATGGCCTGCACCTGCGTGACGATGTCGAGATTGCGGCCCGGGTACAGCTGAACGTCGATGTGGGCGAACGGCTCGAGCCGCGCCCCGAACTTGCTCCGGGTACGCCGCACACCCTTGGCCACGGCACGGACCAACCCGTGCTCGAGGGTGAGCAGAGTCACGATGCGGTCGGCTTCGCCGAGCTTGTGCTGGCGCAGCACGACAGCTCGATCCCGGTACAGCCGCATCGGCCCAGTCTCCCACCTCCCACCGACCACACCCCGAAGGCACGTCCGGATATTCTCGATTCAAATGGCAGACACTTCATCCAACGGGTTGCGGAAGCGGAACGCCGGCACCTCCCTACCGACCTTGACCCAGCTGCAGTACCGCCTCGCCAGCGGTAAGGTCACGTCCACCGAGCTGACCAAGCGCTCCCTTCGGGCGATCGAGGCCAGCCAGTCCACGCTCAACGCGTTCCGCGTGGTGATGACCGATCAGGCGTTGGCCGACGCGGCCGCGGCTGACCGTAAACGTGCTGCGGGACAACATCTTCCATTGCTAGGCATTCCGATCGCAGTCAAGGACGACGTCGACGTGGCAGGCGTTCCGACGCGATTCGGCACATCGGGTGAGGTCCCCGCCGCCACCGCGGACGCGGAGGTGGTACGCAGGCTGCGCGCGGCGGGGGCGGTGATCGTCGGCAAGACCAACACGTGCGAGCTGGGCCAGTGGCCGTTCACCAGCGGGCCGGCCTTTGGCCACACGCGCAACCCCTGGTCGGCGGAGCACACCCCCGGCGGTTCGTCGGGCGGCAGCGCGGCGGCCGTGGCGGCCGGGCTGGTGCCTGCGGCCATCGGCTCGGACGGCGCGGGCAGCGTCCGCATCCCCGCGGCCTGGACCCATCTCGTCGGCATCAAGCCTCAGCGTGGCCGGATCTCGACCTGGCCGCTGCCCGAGGCATTCAACGGGATCACCGTCAACGGCGTGCTGGCCCGCACCGTCATCGACGCGGCCCTAGTCCTCGACGCCGCCTCCGGCAACGTCGACGGCGACCGGCACCGCCCGCCACCGGTGGCGGTGTCCGAGTACGTCAGCCAGGCCCCTGGTCCGCTGACCGTGGCCATGTCCACGAAGTTCCCGTTCACGGGTTTCCGGTCCAAGCTCCACCCCGAGATCCTCGCCGCCATGGAGACGATGGCCGGACGGTTGGAGGAGCTCGGGCACACCGTGCGGCTCGCCGACCCCGACTACGGCCTGCGCACGTCGTGGAACTTCCTGTCCCGCTCGACGTCCGGCCTGCTGGACTGGGCCCACCGGCTGGGTCCGGGTGTGACGTTCGACGAACGCACCAAGAGCAACATGCGGATGGGGCGGTTGCTGTCGGAGAAGGTGCTGCGCGACGCCCGCCGCCACGAGGCGCAATCCCAGCGTCGCATCGGGTGGATCTTCAACCTCGCCGACGTGGTGTTGGCTCCGACGACGGCCCAGCCGCCACCGAAGGTCCATGACTTCGACCGCCGCGGCGGACTGTCCACCGATCGCGCGATGATCCGCGCGTGTCCGGTCACGTGGCCGTGGAACCTGCTCGGCTGGCCGTCGATCAACATCCCCGCCGGCTTCACCTCCGACGGCCTGCCAATCGGCGTTCAGCTCATGGGGCCCGCGAACAGCGAACCCTTGCTGATCTCCTTGGCTGCCGCGCTGGAGGCACTCGGCGCCTGGCGGGCCGACCAGCCCGACGTCTGGTGGGACACGCCCGAAGAGTCTTGACCCAGCCCGATGTTCTTCGCGCAAGCGCTCAGAAGCCGAGCCGCCCAAGCTGTTTGGGGTCGCGCTGCCAGTTCTTCGCGATCTTGACCCGGAGGTCGAGATACACCTTCGTGCCCAGCAGCGTCTCGATCTGATGACGTGCGGCGGTGCCCACCTCTCGCAACCGGGCACCACCCTTGCCGATGACGATGCCCTTCTGCGAGTCCCGCTCGACGTAGAGGATCGCGCGCACGTCGATCAGCTCACCCTGCTCCTCGGAGCGGCCTTCACGCCGTTCCACCTCGTCGATGACCACGGCCAGCGAGTGCGGCAACTCGTCGCGAACGCCCTCCAGCGCGGCCTCGCGGATCAGCTCGGCCATGAGCACTTCCTCGGGCTCGTCGGTCAGCTCACCGTCGGGATAGAACGCCGGGCCCGGGGGCAGCTGCCCTGCCAGCACGCCGGTCAGCAGGTCGACCTGTTCCCCGGTGGTGGCCGACACGGGCACGATCTCGGCGGTGCCGCCGGTGAGCTCGCTGGCGGCCATCAGTTGTGCGGCCACCTTCTCCTTGGACACCTTGTCGATCTTGGTGACGACCACGATCAGCGTGGTACGCGGCGCGACCGCACGGATCTGCTCATAGATCCACCGGTCGCCGGGTCCGATGGTCTCGTCGGCGGGGATGCAGAGCCCGATGACGTCGACCTGGGAGTAGGTGGCCTTGACCAGTTCGTTGAGCCGTTCGCCGAGCAGCGTCCTAGGCCGGTGCAGTCCGGGGGTGTCGACGAGGATGATCTGGAAGTTCTCGCGGTGCACGATGCCGCGGATGGTGTGCCGGGTGGTCTGTGGTCGATTCGACGTGATCGCCACCTTCGCCCCGACGAGGGCGTTGGTGAGCGTCGACTTCCCGGTGTTGGGTCGTCCGACGAAGCAGACGAAGCCGGAGTGGTATTCCGTCTCGGCGCTCACGAGACCGGCTTCCCGGCCCGGTCGGTGACGATGACGGCGGCGTCGGCGCTCATCTCGCGGACGGCGGCCACCCCCGCGTCGTCGGCCGCGCCGGCCACCAGTACGGCGGCCTCCAGACCCGTCGCCCCACTCGACACCGCCGCGGCGACCGCCGCCTGCAGCGCGGTCAACGTCAGTGATTCGAGCGTCACCGGAGCACCGGCGTAGGTCCGGCCGTCCAGGTCGCGCACGGCCGCGCCGTTACCGGCCTCGGCGCGGCCCATGGCGCCACGCGCCAACGTGACCAGCTTGGCGTCCTCGGCATCAAGACTCATGCCCTGCCCTCTTCCGCATCCTCGTCGTCGGTCTCGATCGGCTTGACCAGCACGGTTTCGATGCGGACTCGGCCGCGATGGTCGCGACCACCCTCGGCGAGCAGCTGCAGCGAATCCCACGACACCGCGGCGCCGGGCAGCGGCACGCGACCCAGTTCGTGAGCGAGTAAACCGCCGACGGTGTCGACGTCCAGGTCTTCGTCGAGATGGAGTTCGTACAGTTCCGCGAGATCCTCCAGTGGCAACCGCGGCGAGACGCGGAAGTGTCTGTCGCCCAGGTCCTCTACGGGAGCCACCTCGTCGGTGTCGTACTCGTCGGCGATCTCACCGACGATCTCCTCCAGGACGTCCTCGATGGTGACCAGACCCGCGATCGCGCCGTACTCGTCGACGAGGAGGGCCATGTGGTTGCGGTCCCGCTGCATTTCGCGCAGCAGTGCATCCAGCGGCTTGGAGTCCGGCACGAAGACCGGCGGGCGCATCACCTCACCGACCCTGGTGTCGATCCCACCGTTGCTGTAGTACGTCTGCTGGACGAGGTCCTTGAGGAAGACCACGCCGACGATGTCGTCGACGTTCTCACCGATCACCGGCAGGCGGGAGTGCCCGCTGCGTACCGCGAGCGACGTGGCTTGACCCGCGGTCTTGTCCGATTCGATCCACACCATCTCGGTGCGCGGCACCATCACCTCGCGCGCGCCGGTGTCCCCGAGGTCGAACACCGACTGGATCATCCTGCGCTCGTCGTCGGCGACGATGCCGCGCTGCCCGGCGAGGTCGACGACCTCACGCAGTTCGATCTCGGAGGCGAACGGGCCGTTGCGGAAGCCGCGCCCGGGCGTCAGCGCATTGCCGATCAGCACCAGCAGCCGGCTGATGGGCGTCAGCAGGACCGAGATCGCCTGCAGCGGAAGGGTTGCCCCCAACGCGATGGTGTAGGCATGCTGCCTGCCGAGGGTGCGGGGCCCAACCCCGATGGCGACAAAGCTGACCACCACCATGATGGCGGCCGCGGCCAGCAGACCCCAGGTCAGGCCGAGGTCCTCGTACAGGAAGGCCACCAGGAGAACGGTTGCGGCGGTCTCGCACGTGATGCGCAACAGCACGATGAGGTTGATGTAGCGCGGCCGATCGTCGATCAGCCGCGCCAGCCGGGCCGCCCCGGGCCGCTCGTCGCGCACCAGCTCGTCGACCCGGGCGATGGACACGGTGCTGATCGCGGCGTCGACTGCGGCGAATACGCCACCGAGGGCGATCAGGGCGAGAGCGCCGAGGAGAGAAGAGAATCCGGTCACGATTGGTCGAAGTACTGCGATTTGTCCAACAGTCGGCGATCCTTCTCGCTCTGCCGGTCCTGGTGGTAGGCGGCGACCTGGTCGGCGACCCACTCCTCGAGTAGCTCGCGTTGTAGGGCGAACATCTCCCTCTCCTCGTCGGGTTCGGCGTGGTCATAGCCCAGCAGGTGCAATACGCCGTGCACGGTCAGCAGCGCCAGCTCGTGACCGAGCGAATGTCCAGCCGTCTCAGCCTGTTTCGCGGCGAACTCCGGGCACAGCACGATGTCGCCAAGCATCGCCGGACCCGGCTCGGGCGCGTCGGGCCTGCCACCGGGCTCGAGCTCGTCCATCGGGAAGCTCATCACGTCCGTCGGGCCGGGCAGGTCCATCCACCTGGTGTGCAGGTCGGCCATCGCGGGGGTGTCCAGCAACACCATCGAGAGCTCGGCGGCGGGGTTGACGTCCATCTTCGCGATGACGAACCGCGCGACGCTGATCAGTTCGTTCTCGGACACGTCGATGCCCGACTCGTTGGAGACCTCGATGCTCACCGACGCGACCTACCGGTGCCAGATCTCCGCTCGGCCCGATTCAGTCCTGGCGCTTCGGCTTTCGCGTAGGCGTCGACGATCTCGGAGACCAGACGGTGGCGAACGACGTCGGCGCTGGTGAGCTCGGAGAAGTGGATGTCATCGATGTGATCGAGGATCTCCGTTGCCGCAGTCAGACCCGACTTGGCGCCGTGCAGGTCGACCTGCGTGGAGTCACCCGTCACGACGATCTTCGACCCGAAACCCAGACGGGTGAGGAACATCTTCATCTGCTCGGGGGTGGTGTTCTGCGCCTCGTCGAGGATGATGAACGCGTCGTTCAGCGAGCGACCCCGCATGTACGCCAGGGGCGCGACCTCGATGACCCCGGCGCTCATCAGCTTCGGGATCAGCTCCGCATCCATCATGTCGTGCAGGGCGTCGTACAACGGCCGCAGATAGGGGTCGATCTTCTCGCTCAGCGTCCCAGGGAGGAAGCCAAGGCGTTCGCCAGCCTCCACCGCGGGGCGGGTCAGGATGATGCGCGAAACCTGCTTGGTTTGAAGGGCGTTGACGGCCTTGGCCATCGCCAGATAGGTCTTGCCGGTGCCCGCCGGGCCGATGCCGAACACGATGGTGTGCGCGTCGATCGCGTCGACGTACCGCTTCTGGTTGAGCGTCTTGGGCCGGATCGTCTTACCGCGCCGGGACAGGATGTCCAGCGTCAGCACGTCGGCCGGGGATTCGTTGCCGACGCCGGTCACCATGGCGACACTGCGGCGCACGGCCTCGGGTGTCAGGGCTTGTCCGCCCGCCACCACGGCGATGAGCTCGGTCATGACCCGCTCGGCCAGGGCGACGTCAGCCGGCTCACCCGAGAGTGTCACGGCGTTGCCGCGCACGTGGACGTCGGCGGTGAGCAGCTGCTCCAGCGCACGGAGGTTCTCGTCGGCCGAGCCCAGCAGCCCCACCACCAGGTCGGGTGGCACGTTGATGTTGCTACGTACCTCGCTGTTGCTTCGCACGGTGCTGTCCGAGGCGGCGTTCGTCTCGCGGGGAGTCACGTGGTGTTCAGTGCCTGCTTTCCGTGCTCAGGTCGTCGAGCTTGCTGGCGTCAGCTTACCGCTGGTACTCAGCGTGTCCCAAAGTGAAAGTCGCATCGGCAAGGAAGATCGCACAGAAGAAGGGACACCCCGCGGGGTGCCCCTTCTCCAGTCGAACGACGTCAGCGGCTCTGCTGCACCGTGGTGTCGACATGCGGGACGGTGACGTCCGGGTGGAGGGTGTCGATCCACTGGTTGTGGTCTACGCCGGTGGAGTAGCCGGGCAGTTCTGCGACCGGCAGAGCCTCGGCTGAGGCGGTGGACAGGATCGGAGACGCCACGCCGAGAACCCCGGCGGCGAGCCCGCTGGCAACGATGGCGGCAAATCCGAACTTCTTCATCTTCTTCATCTCTTCTTTCGTGCCCTCTGTGGTGTCAGTCGACCGGCGGTAGAGCCGTCCATCCGGTCTGACAGATCAAACGCCCAGCTCAGGCTTTTTAATTCCGCTGGCGGTAATTAGTTGACCGCTGGCAGGATCAAGGTCAGATCCGCCAGCGAGGGGTCAGCACGCCGAGTGCGCCAAGCGTCACTGCTGCCGCGGATGTGGTTCGCAGCACACTGGGGCCCAGCCGGATGGCCACGGCACCCGCACCCGTCAACCGGCTCAGTTCGTCGTCACCGATACCGCCTTCGGGACCCACGATCAACATCACCGCTTCAACGCCGTCCAACTCCACCGCGGCCAGCGGCCGGGAAGCGGATTCGTGCAACACCAGCACGACCGACTGGCCGGCGACGGCGTCGGCGACCAGCGTGGCCAGCCCGCCGGTGGACACCAGGGTGGTGACGGGCGGGACGTACGGCCGGCGGGACTGGCGAGCGGCGGACCGCGCGACCGCCTGCCACCGGCGTAGCCCCTTCTCCACCTTCGTCATCCCGTCCCAGCGCGCCACGCAGCGCTCCGACTGCCAGGCCACGAAGGCGTCGGCGCCGGCCTCGGTGGCGAGCTCGATCGCCAGCTCGGACCGGTCGGACTTGGGCAGTGCCTGCACGACGGTGACCGCGGGTGACGGCGGAGCGACGGTGTGCCGGCTCAGCACGCGAGCGGTCAGGCTGCCTTTGGCGACGGACTCGATGATGACGTGCGCGACCGTTCCTGCGCCGTCGCCGAGGTCGAGTTCCTCCCCGACGCGCAGGCGCCGCACGTTGGCGGCGTGGAACCCCTCGTCACCGTCGACGACGGTGAGTTCACCGACGTCGGACAGCGCGTCGACGTAGAACAACGCACGACTCATGGCAATCCCGCTCCGAGCGCGGCCCGAGCCCTACCGGCCGGTGAACGTCTCGCGCAGCCGGCTGAACAGCCCACCGCCCGACGGTGCGGCCTGCGTGGACTTGACCTCGGCCACGTCGCGGACGCGCTGCTCCTTGAGCTTCTGCAACAGCTCCGTGTCCTGGTGGTCGAGACGCGACGGCACCACGACTTCGATGTGGGCGTGCAGGTTGCCGCGGACGCCCGTCCGGACGTTGGGCATGCCATGACCGCGCAGCGTGGTGACGGCGCCGGGCTGGGTGCCGGGGGCGACGTCGATGTCGGTAAGCCCGTCGAGGATCGCGTCGACCGACACCTTGGTGCCCAGCGCCGCGTCGACCATCGGCACCGACACGCTGAAGTGCAGGTCGTCGCCGTCGCGAATGAAGATGTCGTGGGCCTGCTCGTGGACTTCCACGTGCAGGTCGCCCGCGGGGCCACCGCCGGGACCGACCTCGCCCTGGGCCGCCAGGCGCACCCGCATGCCGTCACCGACGCCGGGCGGGATCTTCACGCTGATGTCCCGTCGGGCCCGCACCCGGCCGTCGCCTCCGCAGCGGTGGCACGGATCCGGAATGACCTCGCCGACGCCGGCGCACACCGGGCACGGTCGCGACGTCATCACCTGGCCGAGGAGCGACCGCTGAACCGACTGGACCTCACCCTGGCCATTGCAGGTGTCGCACGTCACCGGTGTGGAGTTGCCGTGAGTTCCCTTGCCCTGACACAGGTCACACAGGATCGCGGTGTCGACCGTGACGTGCTTGGTGACTCCGGTCGCGCACTCCGAGAGGTCGAGCCGCATCCGCAGCAGCGAATCGGAGCCCGGGCGTACCCGGCCGACGGGTCCGCGGCCACCGCCACCGCCGCCGAAGAACGCCTCGAAGACGTCGCCGAGGCCACCGAAGCCGGCACCGCCGAAGCCGCCGCCGAAGCCGTTCCCGGCCCCGGCGCCCTCCATCGGGTCGCCGCCGAGGTCGACGATGCGGCGCTTCTCCGGATCGTTCAGCACCTCGTAGGCGACGCTGATCTCCTTGAACTTGGCCTGCGCCTCCTCGTCGGGGTTGACGTCGGGATGCAGTTCGCGGGCGAGCTTGCGGTACGCGCGCTTGATCTCCGAGTCGCTCGCACCCTTGCTCACACCGAGCAGGCCGTAATAATCGCGTGCCACGCCAAACCCTTCTCAATCCTTGACGATCCGCAGTCGCGGCCCGTGCCAACGCCCTAGCGGGCGCCCAAGACTTCGCCTATGTACAGAGCAACTGCGGCGACGTTGGCAATGGTTCCCGGATAGTCCATTCGAGTGGGGCCCACCACACCCATGCCGCCGAACACCTTGCCCGAGCTGCCATACGTGGTGCTCACCACCGAAGTTCCGGCCATCTGCTCGGCCGCGGTCTCGTGTCCGATTCGCACCGTTACCTTACCGGCCTCCTGCTGGACGGCGAGCAGTCGCAGTACCACGACCTGCTCCTCGAGCGCTTCGAGCACCGATCGCAGGGAACCGCCGAAGTCGGCGGTGTTGTGGGTCAGGTTCGCCGTCCCGCCGAGGAGCAGACGTTCCTCGCTGTGTTCGACCAGCGTCTCGACCAGGACGGTCGCCGCCCGTCCGACGGCGTCTCCGAGCCTGCCGTGACCGACCAGCTGCGACGCCAGGTCCGATACCGCAATGGAGGCGGTCGTGATGGCCTTGCCCTCGAGGGCCTGGCCCAGTCGCTCACGCAGCTGCCCCAGTTCGATCTCACCGATGGCGTCACCGAGCTCGACGATCCGTTGGTCGACCCGACCCGAGTCGGTGATGACCACCAGCAGGAGCCGGGCGGGTGTGAGGGCCACGACCTCGAGGTGGCGTACCGACGACGTGGACAGCGTCGGATACTGCACGATCGCCACCTGGCGGGTGAGCTGGGCGAGCAGCTTCACGGCGCGGCGCAGCACGTCGTCGAGATCGACCCCGGACTCCAGGAACGTCAGGATGGCGCGACGCTCGCTCGACGACATCGGCTTGACCTCGTCCAGTCGGTCGACGAACTCGCGGTACCCCTTCTCGGTGGGCACCCGACCCGAGCTGGTGTGCGGTTGCGCGATGTAGCCCTCGGCCTCGAGGACGGCCATGTCGTTGCGCACGGTCGCGCTCGACACGCCCAGATTGTGGCGCTCCACGAGGCTCTTCGAGCCGATGGGCTCCTTGGTGGACACGAAGTCGGCGACGATGGCGCGCAGCACCTCGAAGCGCCGGTCGTCGGCAGTACCCATCGGTTCACCTCCTAGTCTCGGTCATTTTACGTCCACCAGCAGCACCGACGCCCCGCGGCGCCGCACGTTTGGTTAACCTCACTGCATGCCCGGGACCCGCCGATGATCTTCAAGGGCGTGCGTGACGGCAAGCCGTATCCGGATCATGGCCTGTCCTACCGGCAATGGGCTCAGATCCCGCCCCGGCAGATCCGCCTCGACGAACTGGTGACCACGACGACCGTGTTGGCGCTCGATCGCCTGCTGTCGGAGGACTCGACCTTCTACGGCGACCTGTTCCCGCACGCCGTGCGGTGGGAGGGCGTCATCTACCTCGAAGATGGTGTGCACCAAGCGGTTCGGGCTGCGTTGCGCAACCGGCCGGTGCTGCACGCCCGGGTGTACGACATGGACCTCCCGCTGGATCAGCAGACCTAGATCCCGTCAGTCGAGTAGATCGCGCACCACGGCGTCGGCCAGCAAGCGGCCGCGATCGCTGAGCACCAACCGGTCGTCCTGCCGGGCGACCAGTCCGTCGGACACCGCCAGCTGCGCCCGCGTGGTCTCCTCGGCGCTGAGCGTGTCCAGTGGCAGTCCGCGCCGCAGGCGAAGTCCCAGCATGACGTCCTCGGTGTGGCGAGCCGCGTCATCGAGCGTCTCGGAATCCGCGACGGGGAGACGTCCGTCGGCCAGCGATTGCGCATAAGCGTTGGGGTGCTTGATGTTCCACCATCGCGTCGAGTCGACGTAGCCGTGTGCGCCCGGTCCCGCACCCCACCACTCGCCACCGTCCCAGTAGCCGAGGTTGTGCCGACACTCTCCGCCGGACAGGCTCCAGTTGGACACCTCGTACCAGTCGAAGCCTGCCGCGGACAGCCGCGCATCGAGCAGTTCGTAGCGCGCGGCGAGCACGTCGTCGTCGGGGGCGGGCAGCTCGCCACGGCGCACCCGCCTTGCCAGCGCCGTGCCCTCTTCGACCACCAGCGCGTAGGCCGAGACGTGGTCGACGCCGGCGCCGAGGACCGCGTCGACCGAGCGCCGCAGATCGTCGTCGGTCTCTCCCGGCGTGCCGTAGATGAGGTCGAGGTTGATGTGTTCGAAACCTGCGTCGCGGGCGTCGGCGACTGCGGCGAGCGCACGCCCCGGCGAGTGCACCCGGTCGAGCGCGGCGAGGACGTGCGGTGCCGACGACTGCATGCCGAGCGACAGCCGGGTGAAGCCGGCCTCCCGCAGGCGTCCGAGCAACTCGTGCGACGTCGACTCCGGGTTGGCCTCCGTCGTCACCTCGGCGCCGGGAACCAGGACGAAGTGCGCGCGGATCGCGTCCATCACCGCGGCGAGCCGTTCCCCGCCGAGCATCGACGGGGTGCCGCCGCCGACGAACACGGTCGACACCTCGGGCACCGCCCTCCGGGACGAGGCCAACCCGGCGGCAGCCAGCGCCAACTCGATCCTCAACGCCTCGAGCCAGCCGTCGGGGTTCGCGCCACCGAGTTCGGCGGGCGTATAGGTGTTGAAGTCGCAATACCCGCAGCGGGTGGCGCAGAACGGCACGTGGACGTAGATGCCGAAGGGCCTGGCGCGGGGTCCAGCAGTCATCCGACCAGTCTTGCAGAGCCGACTCTTGCGCACCGTGAGCGAAAGAATGGCCCGATTACGGCCGGTAGGGGCTTTCGTGGCAGAATGGCGCGAGTGACTGCCGTCCGCAATTCGACCACTCGCATCGCGCTCGTGGTCCGGCGGCATGTCGACTTCATGCGCGTATGCACTTGTTGCTGTCTGCCTTGACTGCGTTTTGATAGCGGAGAACTGTCCATCCTGAACTTTCAGCTGGCCTCCGGATCTGCGCCGCCGGACAGCCCCCGGTGACCACGCGATTCCCACGCCGGCTCCCTCCTGAAGGGGCCATCGCATGACCCAGGCAGACCCGAAGCCCACGACGACGCCCAAGCCCGCCAAGCGGCCCAAGGGTGAAGGCCAGTGGGCGCTCGGTTACCGCGAGCCGCTCAATGCCAACGAGCAGGCCAAGAAGGACGACAATCCGCTCAACGTGCGGGCGCGGATCGAGAACATCTACGCCAAGGGCGGTTTCGAGAGCATCGACAAGGGAGACCTCCGCGGCCGGTTCCGCTGGTGGGGGCTCTATACCCAGCGGAAGCCGGGCTACGACGGCACCTGGACCGGCGACGACAACACCGACATGCTCGAGGACGAGTACTTCATGTTGCGCGTCCGCTGCGACGGCGGTGCCCTCAGCGCCGCCGCGCTGCGCACCCTCGGGACGATTTCGACTGAGTTTGCCAGGGACACCGCCGACATCTCCGACCGCGAGAACGTTCAGTACCACTGGATCCGCGTGGAGGACATGCCGGAGATCTGGAACCGGCTGGACGCCGTCGGGCTGCAGACCACCGAGGCCTGCGGTGACTGCCCAAGGGTGGTGCTCGGCTCCCCGCTGGCCGGCGACTCGAAATACGAGGTGATCGACGGCACGCCCGCGATCGACGAGATCGTCAAGCGGTACATCGGCAAGCCGGAGTACTCCAATTTGCCGCGGAAGTTCAAGACCGCGATCTCGGGCCTGCAGGACGTCGTGCACGAGGTCAACGACGTCGCGTTCATCGGTGTCGAGCACCCGGAGCACGGCCCCGGTTTCGACGTCTGGGTGGGTGGCGGCCTGTCGACCAACCCGATGCTGGGTCAGCGGCTCGGCGCGTGGGTGCCGCTCGACGAGGTGCCGGACGTGTGGGAGGCAGTGGTCTCGGCGTTCCGCGACTACGGCTACCGGCGGCTGAGGGCCAAGGCGCGGCTGAAGTTCTTGATCAAGGACTGGGGCATCGAGAAATTCCGTGGAGTTCTCGAAACGGAATACCTGAAGCGACCCCTGCTCGACGGGCCTGCGCCGGCACCCGTGGCTCGTCCGATCGACCACGTCGGCGTGCAGAAGCTGAAGAACGGCCTGAACGCCGTCGGCGTCGCGCCGATCGCCGGGCGGGTCTCGGGCACCATCCTGTCCAAGGTGGCCGACCTCGCCGAATCGGTGGGCTCGGACCGCATCCGTTTCACGCCGTACCAGAAGTTGATCATCCTCGACGTGCCGGACGACAAGATCAGCGAGCTCACCGTCGGGCTGGACGCCCTCGGTCTGCCGTCGCGGCCGTCACATTGGCGGCGAAACCTGATGGCCTGCACCGGAATCGAGTTCTGCAAGCTGTCGTTCGCCGAGACCCGCAAGCGCAGCCAGACGCTGGTCCCCGAGCTCGAGCAGCGACTCGAGGACATCAACACCCAACTCGACGTCCCGGTGACCGTCAACATCAACGGCTGCCCCAACTCGTGCGCGCGCATCCAGGTCGCCGACATCGGTTTCAAGGGTCAGATGATCGACGACGGCGACGGCGACGCCGACCCCGTGGAGGGATTCCAGGTGCACCTCGGCGGCAGCCTCGGCCTGGACAGTGGTTTCGGTCGGAAACTGCGCCAGCACAAGGTCACCTCGGCGGAGCTCGGTGACTACATCGAGCGGGTGGTTCGCAACTTCGTGAAACAACGAGAGGCCGACGAGCGTTTCGCTGTCTGGGCTCTTAGAGCAGACGAGGCGGATTTGAGGTGACTGACGTGGTGACGACCGAGCGCGATCTGATCGCACTGGCCGAACGCGGTGCGGCCGAACTGTCGGGCGCTAGCGCGGAGGAGTTGTTGCGCTGGACCGACGAGCACTTCGGCGGCGAGGGCGGTGCCGGGCTGCCTGCGACGTCGGGGTACGTGGTGGCGTCGAACATGCAGGACGCAGTCCTGGTGGCGATGGCCGCGAAGGTGCGCCCCGGGGTGGACGTGTTGTTCCTGGACACCGGTTACCACTTCGCCGAGACCATCGGCACCCGGGACGCCGTCGAGGCCGTCTACGGCGTCAACGTGGTCAACGTCGAGCCTGAGCACACCGTGGCCGAGCAGGATCAGTTGCTGGGCAAGGATCTGTTCGCGCGCGATCCGGCCGCCTGCTGCCGGATGCGCAAGGTGGAGCCACTGGGCAAGGCACTCAAGGGTTACTCGGCGTGGGTGACCGGGATCCGTCGCGTCGAGGCGCCGACCCGGGCCAATGCGGCGCTGATCAGTTACGACTCGGCCTTCGGCCTGGTGAAGATCAACCCGCTCGCCGCGTGGACCGACGACGACATGCAGGCCTACATCGACGCCAACGACATCCTCGTCAACCCATTGGTCTTCGAGGGCTACCCGTCGATCGGCTGCTCCCCGTGCACGGCGAAGCCCATCGCGGGTGCCGACCCACGCAGTGGCCGATGGGCGGGCCAGTCGAAGACCGAATGCGGACTGCACGCGTCGTGACGTCTTTGATCCTGGCGGCACACGGCAGTGTCGATCCCCGTTCGTCGGCGGTCGCCGAAGCCCTCGCCGGAAGGATTCGCCGGCTGCGGCCCGGTCTCGACGTGCGGGCCGCGTTCCTGGAGAAGTCGGCGCCCCACGTGGGCGACGTGCTCGCCGACGTCGCGCGGTGCGACGGGTCGGCCGTCGTGGTGCCGATGTTGCTGGCCAGCGCCCATCACGCCCGAGTCGACCTGCCCGAGGTGATCGAGCAATCCGGCGCTACCGCGCTGCAGGCCGAGGTGCTCGGCGAGGACCCCGCGCTGATCACGCTGCTCGGCCAACGCCTGACGCAAGCCGGCGTGTCGCCAGATCGGCGAGACGTCGGCGTCGTGGTCGTGGCGGTGGGTTCGTCGCACGAAGCGGCCAACGCGCGCACCGCGGCACTGGCTCCTGCGCTCGAGGCCCGCACGCGGTGGGCAGGCGTGGAGGTGGCCTACGCCACCGGCCCTCATCCGACCGTCACCGAGGCGGTTGCGCGACTGCGCAGCCGCGGGGCTCGCCGCCTGATCGTCGCCCCGTGGTTCCTGGCCCATGGCCGGATCACCGACCGGGTGGCCGTGGTCGCCGCAGAACTCGGCGTCCCGATGGCCGACCCGCTCGGAGCTCACAATCTGGTCGCTGCCGCACTTCTCGACCGATTCGACGACACGGGGTCGGCGCTAGTCGCCGCCTGACGATCACGGGTCCACTGGCGGACGCGCGGTGCTTTTGCTTGGTCAAGCAGTTTGCTCGACGTGTGGCATGATATTGACGTCGGCGTCTCTGCGTCCGATGTCCGGAATGCACGCATTCATCAATCACGGGGATTGGATTGGACAGAAGCATGAAGTCAAGTCGTTTGGGTCGTCGGCTGGCGTTGGTCGCCGGTGGCAGCGCGGTCGTTGCGATGGCCGCGCTCTCCGCCGGCTGTAGCAGTACCGAATCGCCAAGCCCGTCAACCAGCACCACCACGACGACGTCGTCGGTCACCCCGACGGAGAAGAGTCTGACCCCGGGCGGGCCGAACAGCTTCTCACCGCCCGTCAAGGCACCGCCTGCACCGACGGGCGAGCCGGGCACCCACCGCAGCGGCGGCGAGGGATAGGCCGGGAGCTTCACACACGACGTTCAGTCGCGGGGGCGCCAAGGAATTGGCGCCCCCGCGACTGACTCGGAAGCATTCATGCCCACCACCAGACCGTCGAGGCGTACCTCGACCCGCCTTCTCGGCTGCTGCCTGACCCTGTCGTTGGTGGCGGCCGCCTCACTCGTCGCGCGGGACCACCGCACCGAGCTTCCGTCGCCACCCACGGTGACCATCGACGGACCGTACGCGAATCTCCTGGCCAGCTCTACCGACCTCGGTCCGTCCCGGTTCGAGCACGCGCAATTGACTGTCGGACTTCGGGATTCGACGCCTCCCGTCCAGCTGCAGCAGTGGGCAGCCACCAAGAGCCTCGCCGTGAGATGGCAGCCCGGCGAGGAGTGGGCGATCGTCGAAGGCGCACCGCCCGACGTCGCCGAGGCATTCGACGTTCCCGTGCACGACTATCGCGGGATGCAGGGCCAGGTCTTCTACGCCTCCGCCGAGCAGCCTCAGGTACCCGCGGCGGTCCGCGCAGGCGTGAGCGATCTCGGACGCATCCTTGGCTACACGCCGCACCGCGAGGCCCGGCCGGACTTCCTTCCTCTCGACGTCTCGCGCGAAGGGCTGACGCCCACCGGCCTGCTCACCGCCTACAACGCGACTCCGCTTGTCGCCCAAGGCATTAGGGGCAAGGGCCAAACCATCGTCTTCTTCGCGTTCAGCGGTTTCGACCAGGGCGACCTCGACGACTTCGCCGCAATGTCCGGGCTGCCACCGCTCAAGCCGATCCTCGTCGGTGGCCAACCCAGCGAGTCGCGCGCCGAAACCGTGATGGATCTCGAAGTCGCACATGCGATTGCACCCGAAGCCCGGATGGTCGTCGTCAACGCGCGCCCCACCCTCGAGGGCGGCCGCACCTATGAGCGGATCGCCGAGATGTTCGACCAGACGAACGAGGAGTTCCCCGGCGCGGTGTGGAGCCTGTCGATCGGATGGGGTTGTGACGCGCTGATCACCGCGACGGACCTCAAGCCCGTGCAGTCGGCGCTGGAACGTGCCCACCGCAACGGGACGGCCGCCTTCGATGCCAGCGGCGACACGGGCGGACTCGAATGCAAGGGTGGCGATGGCTGGTCGGCGCCGCCGGGCCCGGACGACATCGGACTGGACGCCGTCGCGTCGCTGCCGGGCATGACGTCGGTCGGCGGTACCACGCTGTCGACCGACGAGAACGGCCAGTGGTTGGCCGAACAGGCCTGGATCGATTCGCCGCTGTCCCAGGGCACCAGCGGTGGCGTGTCGAAGCTCTTTCCGCGACCGTCCTGGCAGCGCAGCATGGTGATCGACCGCGACGACGGCAAGCGGCAGCGCCGGCTGACACCCGACGTCTCCGCCGTCGCCGATCCGTTCACCGGCGTCAAGATTCGATTCGATCAACAGGACCTGGTGGGCGCGGGCACGTCCCAGGCGGCGCCGATCTGGGTCGGCATGACGGCTCTGATGAACCAGTACCTGCTGGCCAACGGCGGACGGCTGCTCGGTGACATCAACCCGCTGCTGTACCGGGTGGCCAGAGGTGCGAAGTCGCCCGGGTTCCGCGACGTCACCCTCGGCGGCAACGCGGTCGACGTCGCAATCCCCGGCTACGACCTGGTGACCGGACTCGGGAGCCCCAACGTGGCGCCGCTCGCCAGCGACCTGCTCGACATTCAGAAGGGCACGGCTCCTCGGTGACGGCCGAGACGATGACCTGCCGCATCTGCGACGACGCCGTCCCGTCCGGTGAGTTCTGCGGCGACTGCGGCGCCACGGCCTCCCCTCGACATGGTGACGGACCGCCGTGGATTCGCCTGTCGGCGTTTGCGGCGGCACCGCGCGAACGCGTGCTGAGCCCCCGGGTGACGAGCACGATCTTCCCTGCCCTGCCGCGGCGGTCCCGGACGGCGTTCGGCGTCGCACTCGTCGTCGTCATCGCCCTGATCGTGGGCTCGGCCATGCTGACCTGGCAAGCGGCACTGATCGGGGTGGCCGCCTTCGGAGTTCCGCTGCTGTTCCTGGCGTACCTTCGCGAGACCGGCGCACTCGCCGAACTGTCGGTCGGCACCATCATCGTCACCGCCATGTTGGGCATCGCCTTCGGAGTCGGATGGGGGCTCGCGACGGATGCCTTCGCCGCGGGCACCGAGGACGATGCCCTGGGTCTGCCGGTGACGACGCTGAGACTGCTCGTCACCTGCCTCGCCATCCCGCTGGGATTCGTGATCCTGCTGTTGGCACCCATGATCGTGGTGCGGGTGTGGCGCTCGGGTGTTCGAAGGTCGTTGAGCGGCTACACCATTGGATCCTTCGGTGCGCTCTGCTTCGTGAGCGCGGGTAGCCTCACCCGGCTGGCGCCCCAACTCGCCGAGGGCCCGATCGACGACAACGGCCGCTCGCCGGGCTATCTCGTGGTCGCGGGCCTCATCGAAGGCCTGGCGATTCCCCTGACGGCGGCCGCAGTGGCCGGTGCGATCGGCGCCACCCTTTGGTTCGTCCCGCGGGCTGATTCCCCCGACCGGCCGCCGTGGTCCAGGTTGACCTCACCTGCCCCCGCGATCGCGTTCGGCATCGTCGTCTATCTCGGGCTCGGACTGCTCGACTTCTTCACCCCGCCCAATGAGGTCGAGATGGTGGTGTACGCCGTTCTCGCCGTCGTGGCGCTCTACGTCGCGCGTGTCGTCGTGCACGCCACGCTGCTCCACGAGGCGCCAGAGGTCGTCGTTCACCGGACCGCGTGTCCAGAGTGTGGCCTTGCGAACTCGAATCTCCCGTTCTGCCCCGGCTGCGGCCGTGCGGCCGGTGCCACTGCCAGGCGCACCCCTTCCCTCTCCGGGTTGACCGTCATCGTTGGGGCCGGTGCGGCCGTGGTGATCGCCGCCTCGGTCGCCGTGTCGACGTGGCTCACTCCGCCCCCGGCGCTGGTCGTCTGTCCGCCCGACTGCGGCCAGCCGCCCATCAGCAAACCCGTCGCGACCAATCCCCGCTTCACGCCGGACGGCGGCGAGTTCTCGGTGTCCTATCCCGGCCCGGAGACGGCCTACGACGCAACGTTCGAGCCGAACGGCGTGGTGCTCGATCTTCAGGCCGGGGATGGCGGGACGCTACGGCTGTTCGGCCAGCCTGCGAACGGTCAGACCCCGAAGCAGATCGCCGACGACCTCCTGCAGGACCACTATCCGGACGCGACGTTCGACTACGAGATTCCGAACGCCTTCGTGGGCTATCAACTCGGGTACGGCGAGGTCGCCGACGACTACCCGGCCGATGCCATCGGCGACGACGGCCGCAACCGGGTGCTGATCATGGTGGCGGTGAAGAACGACTACGCGCTGATCGCCGCCGCGGCCGGCCCCTACCGCGAATTCAGCCCCGAGTTTGGCTCCGGTCACCCGTCGGGGGCGAACTTCTTCCTCGCCCTGGACATGGCGAAGTACGTCAACAGCTTCACCTGGCGGGGAGACCCGCCGCGCTGAGTCCGCTTGCGGTGGCAGGCAACTCGGTGCCACCGGGAATCGACGGCACCCGGGTGGCACGGACGTACACCGTGTCACCCTCCTTCAGGGCGAGCGCCTCCGCGTCGCCCCGGGTGATCTGCGCGGTGAACGGCGCGTTGTCGGTTGCGGCCGTGAGTTCCACGCGAACCTCGAAGCCCAGCATTGCAATCCGGTCGATGGTGGCGCGGATGACACCCGTGGACGACACGCTCCCGTCGGCTTGGGCGATCGCCATGTCGGGACTGCGGCCCACCCGGATGTCGTGGGGCCGCACCAGGGTCCCGTTCAGCGAGGAGACCGCGCCGAGGAAGGACATGACGAACCCGTTGGCCGGGTTGTCGTACACCTCGGTGGGCGAGCCGACCTGCTCGATCCGGCCCTTGTTGAGGACCGCGATGCGATCGGCCACGTCCAGCGCCTCGGCCTGATCGTGCGTCACCAGCACGGTGGTCACGTGGACCTCGTCGTGCAGCCGGCGCAACCACGCCCGCAAGTCCTCGCGCACCTTGGCGTCGAGCGCGCCGAAGGGCTCGTCGAGCAGGAGTACCTGCGGGTCGACCGCCAGCGCCCGCGCAAGTGCCATGCGCTGCCGCTGACCACCGGAGAGCTGGCTGGGATAGCGCGTCTGGAAGCCGGCAAGCCCGACGATCTCGAGCAGGTTGTCGACCTTGTCCTTGATCTCCGCCTTGGGCATCTTGCGGATCTTCGGTCCGAACGCCACGTTGTCCCGCACGGTCAGGTGCTTGAACGCGGCATAGTGCTGGAAGACGAAGCCGATGCCCCGCCGCTGCGGCGGGACGGCCGTGACGTCCTGCCCCTTGATCGTGATCGTTCCCGTATCCGGCAGGTCGAGCCCGGCGATGGCGCGCAGCAACGTCGACTTGCCGGAGCCGCTGGGGCCCAGCAGAGCGGTCAGCGAGCCCTCCGGGACGTCGAAGTCGACGTCATCGAGAGCGGCGAAGTCCCCGTAGCGCTTGTTGGCGCCGCGCACCGTGATCGCATTGGTGGTTGGTCGCTCTTCGCGCAAGCGCTCATCGGAAGTCATGTCATGGGTCCTTGTTCGTCGAGCTCTATCTTGCCGCCCGGGCACGCCGGGCGTCGAGGATCACTTGGACGACCAGCACCAGGACCGCGACGGTCATGAGCAAGGTCGAAACGGCATAGGCGCCGTACTCCTGACCGCGGCTGTAGCGGTCGGAGACGAGAAGCGTCAGGGTCTGCGAGGTGCCGGGGAGGTTCGACGACACCATGATGACCGCACCGTACTCACCCAGTGTTCGCGCGATGGTCAGCACGATCCCGTACGTGAGGCCCCACCTGATGGACGGCAGTGTGATCCGCCAGAACGTCTGCCACCACTGCGAACCCAGGGTCGAGGCGGCCTCCTCCTGATCGGTGCCGAGTTCGTGCAGCAGGGGTTCGACCTCGCGGATGACGAACGGCAGGGTGACGAAGATGCTGGCCAGCACGATTCCCGGCAGCCCGAAGATGATCTTGAAGCCCAGGTCGTTCTCGACGAAGCCGAACGCGCCCGCCGTACCCCACAGCAGGATCAGGGCGACGCCCACGACCACCGGCGATACGGCGAAGGGGAGGTCGATGACTGCTTGCAGGAAACTCTTGCCGCGAAACCTGTTGCGCGCCAGAACTAGTGCGGTCGGTACGCCGAAGAGCACGTTGAGCGGCACCACGATCGCCACCACCAGGAGCGACAACTGCAGCGCCGAGATCGCGGCGGGCGTGGATATCGATGCGAAGAACGTCGCGATGCCCGGGGTGAAGGTGCGCCACAGGATCAGCCCCACGGGCACGATGACCAGGACCGCGATGTAGAGCAGGGCGACGTAGCGCAGGAGTAGACGCGCCGTCCGCGACAGGATCATTGGGCCAACTCCTCCCGCTTCGCGGCCCGCGAGCCGACCGCCCGCAGGACGAACAGCACCAGGAAGGACGTCGCCAGCAGCACGATCGAGATCGCCGCGGCGCCCGTCCGGTCGTCGTTCTCGATCAGGGTGCGAATCCACTGGGAGGACACCTCGGTCTCCCCCGGAATCGCTCCACCGATCAGCACGACGGACCCGAACTCGCCAATGGCCCGCGAGAACGCCAGTCCCGCACCCGACAGCAGAGCCGGCAAGAGCGCAGGCAGGATCACCCGCGTGAAGATGGTCCAGTTGTTGGCGCCCAGCGACGCAGCGGCCTCCTCCACCTCCCGGTCGAGTTCCAGCAGGACCGGCTGCACCGACCGCACGACGAACGGCAGCGTGACGAACAGCAGCGCAATGCCGATACCCCACCGAGTTTGTTGAAGGTGAAGTCCAACAGGGCTATTCGGCCCGTACAGGGCGAGCATCACCAGGCTCGCGACGATCGTGGGAAGGGCGAACGGCAGGTCGATTACGGCATCCACCAGCCGCTTGCCGGGGAAGTCGTCGCGGGTCAACACGAAGGCGACCAGCAGACCGAACACCAGATTCACCACCGTCACGCTGACGGACACGCTCAGCGTCACCTTGTATGACTCCACGGCGGCGTTGGAGGTCGCCGCGTTCCAGAACGCGGTCCAGCCGCCGCCCACCGCCTGCCAGAGGATCGCCGCCAGCGGCAGAAGCACGATGACGCTGAGCCAGAGCGTGGCCGCGCCCACCCGCAACGACGTGGTACCGCGCACCTTGCGCGGTTTCCGTCCTGGCGCGTCGAGCACTGCTGTCATCCAGTGGCCTGCTTGTAGATCTTTGTGATGGTGCCGTTCTCCTTGTCGAACAGCGCGGGGTCGATGTCACCCCAGCCGCCGAGATCGGCGATCGTCCAGAGCTTCTCCGGGGTCGGGAAGTCGGCGGCGAAGTCGGCGGCGACCGTCGGGTCGACCGGTCGGAAGCCCGCCTCGGCCCAGAGCTTCTGGCCCTCCGGGGTGTAGAGGAAATTCTTCAGTGCGGTGGCCTGCTCCAGGTGTTGCGACGACGACACCACTGCTACGGGGTTCTCGATCTTGAATGTCTGCGGCGGGGTGACGTGCTCGACGGGCTTGCCTTGCCGCTCGGTGTTGATCGCCTCGTTCTCGTAGGCGAGCAACACGTCACCGCTGCCCTGGATGAACAGGTCGGTCGCCTCGCGCCCCGATCCGGGACGGGCCCTGACGTGCTCGCTCACCAGCGTGTTGACGAAGTCGAGTCCAGCCTGAGAGTCCTTGCCGCCGTTGCTCTTCGCGGCGTACGGCGCCAGCAGGTTCCACTTGGCCGAGCCGGAGCTCAGGGGGCTGGGGGTGACGACCTCGACCCCCGGCTTCAGAAGGTCGTCCCAATCCCTGATGTTCTTCGGGTTGCCCTTGCGGACGAGGAAGGTCACCACGGAACCGAACGGGATGCCCTTGGTGGCGTCGGTGTTCCAGTCCTTCGCCACCTTGTCGGCCTTGACCAGACGCGTGACGTCGGGCTCCACGGAGAAGTTGACGACGTCGGCGGGCTTGCCGTCTACGACACCGCGGGACTGGTCTCCGGACGCGCCGTACGACGCCGTGACGGCGACGCCCTTGCCCTCCGGCGTGGCGGCGAACGCCGGGATGATCTTGCTCCAGCCTGGTTCGGGCACGGCGTAGGCGACGAGGGTCAGCGTGGTGTCGGCCTCTGGCTGATCACCACCACCCGCCACGTCGCTCGAGCCTCCGCCGCACGCGGCGAGCAGGGAGGCCGTGACGGCGATGGCGCCGACTGCGGTCAGCGACCGACGCGACTTTGGTTTGTGCACGGACATGCGGGGTGCCTTTCGTGGAGTGACATAGGGGTTTTGAGCCCGTCACGACGGAAAGGGGACGAATCAGTGCTCAGGCAGGGAATTTGCCACGACCGACACCACACCGCGCAACGGAATGGGGGTCAGCGACAACAGTGCACATCGGCGACAGCGCAATTACCCACGGCAATGAGGGCCAGGACATGGCTCTCCGTAGTGCCCGGGGCTGCGTACACGGGCCGAAGCCTAACAGACCCGCCGATCGGTGCGTCATCGGGCGAACAGCCACATCACGACGACCAGTGCGAGCAGCGCGACCAGCACCAATGTCACGCGCGAGCGAGGCATGCCGGTCACGACGGATCCTCGTCGGTGTGCCTGGCCCGTTGGATCAGGCGGATCCCGTTGCCGAGGGCGCCGTCGAGCACCACGGCCACGGCGTAGGCCAACACCAGCACGACGGGCATCACCACGACCGTCTGGGCGACGAAGCCTAGGCCTGAGAGCCACAGTTCGACGCCGTCCCACCAACTCAGGATGCCGCTCACCCACTCCACCCTACGATCAACCCATGAGTACGCCCGCCGCCTCCACCACATGCCTGATCGCGGGGGGTGGACCGGCCGGCATGATGCTCGGGCTGCTGCTCGCCCGCGGCGGGGTCGACGTGACCGTGATGGAGAAGCACGCCGACTTCCTCCGCGACTTCCGCGGTGACACCGTGCACGCCAGCACGTTGCGACTGCTCGACGACCTCGGCCTTGGCCACGACTTCGAGGTGATGACGCATCGCGTCATCGAGACCATCGGCATGCAGGTGCAGGGGCTCGCCGTGGACATCGACCTGCGACGGATCCCCGGTCCGCACAAACACATCGCCCTGGTCCCCCAATGGGACTTCCTCGAGTTGCTCGCGACGGCGGCGGAGAAGGAGCCGTCGTTCCGGCTGCTGCGCAGCACCGAGGTGCTGGAGCCGTTGCGCGTTGGGGACCGGGTCGTCGGGGTCCGGTATCGGGGTTCGGACGGCTCGATCGGCGAGATGCATGCCGCCCTGACGGTGGCCTGTGACGGCCGCGGCTCGGTATTGCGCGACGCGATGATGTTGCAACCCAGGACCTTTGGCGCCCCGATGGACGTCTGGTGGTTCCGGCTACCGCGCACCGATGACGATCCGCCGGGTCTGGAGGGGGTGTTGACGACGGGCCACGCCTTGATCGTCATCGATCGCGGTGACTACTACCAGTGCGCCTACATCATCCCCAAGGGCGCCGATGCGCAGTTGCGCGCCGAGGGAATCGCGTCACTTCAGCGCGCCATCGCCTCGCTCGTCCCCGGACTGGCCGACCGGGTCGCCGGGCTGACCTCGTTCGACGACGTCAAGCTGCTCGACGTCCAGCTCAACCGGCTGTCTCGCTGGTATGTCGACGGCCTGCTGCTAATCGGTGACGCCGCACACGCGATGTCACCCGTCGGCGGGGTCGGCATCAACCTGGCGGTGGCAGACGCGGTGGCGGCGGCGCGCACCCTGGCGGGACCACTGCGCTCGGGCCGGGCACCCACCCGCGACCTGGCCAAGATTCAGGCCAGGCGCTGGATTCCGACCGCCCTCATCCAAGGGATGCAGAGGATGATCCACACCAGCGTCATCGCCACGGCGGTGTCCGGTCGCGCCGCGGCCGCTCCGCCGCTCGGCGTACGCGTCGTCAACCGGGTGCCGTTACTGCGGACGGTGGCCGGGTATGCCGTGGCGATCGGGCCACTTCCCGAGCGTGCGCCCGCCTGGGCGAGGCGCCCCAACCTGGCGCCCGGAAACGCCCCGCACGAGTAGACGCCGGGTACCCGGGCAGTCGATGATGTCGGGATGGTTCTGCAGCAAGCCGGTTCCAATGGTGAGACGACCACGACCGACCACGTCCCCGAGGCGCCGTATACGGTGACCGCCCCCGTCCCGTATGCGACGGGAGGACCCTTGCGCAACCCGTTCCCGCCAATCGCGGACTACGGTTTCCTCTCGGATTGTGAGAACACCTGCCTGGTGTCGTCGGCGGGTTCGGTGGAGTGGATGTGCGTGCCCCGACCCGATTCGCCCAGCGTGTTCGGCGCGATCCTCGACCGCGGGGCCGGTCACTTCCGGCTGGGCCCCTACGGCGTGACGGTGCCGGCGGCGCGTCGCTACCTCCCGGGCAGCCTGATCATGGAGACCACGTGGCAGACCCACACGGGCTGGCTGATCGTCCGCGATGCGCTGGTGATGGGGCCATGGCACGATCTGGACGCCCGGTCGCGCACGCACCGCCGCACGCCGATGGATTGGGACGCCGAGCACATCCTGTTGCGCACCGTGCGGTGCGTCAGCGGTGTGGTCGAACTGGTGATGAGCTGTGAGCCGTCCTTCGACTACCACCGCGAGTCGGCCACGTGGGAGTACTCGGCGGCGGCCTACGGCGAGGCGATCGCGCGGGCCAGCAAGAACCCCGAGGCTCATCCAACGCTGCGCTTGACGACCAACCTCCGGATCGGTCTCGAGGGTCACGAAGCGCGGGCGCGCACCCGGCTGACGGAGGGCGACAACGTCTTCGTCGCGCTGAGCTGGTCGGGGCACCCGGCGCCGCAGACGTTCGAAGAGGCGTCCGACAAGATGTGGAAGACCAGCGAGTCGTGGCGGCAGTGGATCAACATCGGCGACTTCCCCGACCACCCCTGGCGGTCATTCCTCCAGCGCAGCGCGTTGACGTTGAAGGGACTGACGTACTCGCCGACCGGCGCACTCCTGGCGGCCAGCACCACCTCACTGCCGGAAACCCCTCAGGGCGAACGCAATTGGGACTACCGCTACGCCTGGGTACGTGACTCCACGTTCGCGTTGTGGGGCCTCTACACGTTGGGCCTGGACCGCGAAGCCGACGACTTCTTCTCGTTCATCGCCGACGTGTCGGGGGCGAACAACGGTGAGCGCCATCCACTTCAGGTGATGTACGCCGTCGGTGGTGAGCGCCACCTCACCGAGGAGGAGCTCAACCACCTCTCGGGGTACGACAATTCGCGGCCGGTGCGCATTGGCAACGGGGCGTTCGACCAGATGCAGCACGACATCTGGGGCACCATGCTCGACTCGGTGTATCTGCACGCGAAATCACGCGAACAGATCCCGGAGATGCTGTGGCCGGTGCTGAAGCTTCAGGTCGAGGAGGCCATCAAGCACTGGCGCGAACCCGATCGAGGCATCTGGGAGGTGCGCGGCGAACCGCAACACTTCACCTCGAGCAAGGTGATGTGCTGGGTGGCGCTGGACCGTGGTTCGAAACTGGCTGATCTGCAAGGTGAGAAGAGCTATGCGCAGCAGTGGCGGGCGCTCGCCGAGGAGATCAAGGCCGACATCCTCGCCCACGGCGTCGATCATCGCGGCGCGCTGACGCAGCGCTACGGCGACGACGCCCTGGACGCCTCGCTGCTGCTCGTCCCGCTGGTGCGGTTCCTCCCGTCGGATGATCCGCGCGTCCGCGCCACCGTGCTCGCCATCGCCGACGAACTGACCGAGGACGGCCTGGTGCTGCGCTACCGCACCGAGGAGACCGATGACGGACTGTCCGGCGAGGAGGGTTCGTTCACGATCTGTTCGTTCTGGCTGGTGTCCGCGCTGGTCGAGATCGGCGAGATCAGCCGCGCCAAGCACCTGTGCGAGCGGCTGCTGTCGTTCGCCAGTCCGTTGCACCTCTACGCCGAGGAGATCGAGCCGCGCACCGGTCGGCACCTCGGCAACTTCCCGCAGGCCTTCACCCACCTCGCGCTGATCAACGCCGTGGTGCACGTGATCCGTGCCGAGGAGGAAGCCGACAGCACCGGCGTGTTCCAGCCGGCGAACGCCCCGATGTAGTGACCGTGCGGTAGGACCACCCACCACACGTCATGATCTACCCATGGCCTCTGAACCGAACCGCCGGGACTCGCGCGAGGATCAGACCTTCGCCGGCAACGAGGACGAAGTCGAGTTCGGGCTGCACAACTACCTGGGGCTCGCGGTCCACGACCCGGCGGGCAACGTGGTCGGCACCGTCTGCGTGCTCGACGACGCGGCCCGCGACTACTCGGCAGAGCAACGCCGCGAGCTGGAGACACTGCGCAGCGCCGTGGAGGACGTGGTCAGCCGTGACGACACCGCGCTGAGCTGACTCGGTTAGCGCCTGGCCGCGTTCGCGACGAGCGCCCTGACCATCGTGGTGCCTTCGTCCGAGATGCCGAACGCACAGGCGATGGCCTCGACGGAGACGTTCGCCACCGCCGACATGGCGTGCTGGCACTCCCAGCCGTCCGAATCCTCTTGCGCGATCACCTGTGTCAGCATGTCGTCGTCGACCACGGCGTCGTCGATCTCCCAGATCGAGCTCGTCGTCCCGTCGTCGACGGCGACGGAGAAGCCGCCGCAGTCCCGCCACGCGGACGTCGACTTCTCGACGAAGTCTAGGGCCTGTGCCTCCGTCGCGTAGCGCACGACGGTCTGCTCCACCCAGTGGTCGTTGTCGTCATCGGGCTCCCGCGCGACCTGGTCCCGCACGTCGGTCCAGTCGCTGAGCCGATACACCTGGTCCTCGGCGCCGAAGATCGAGCCGAGACAGTCCGGGTCGGACACGGCCTCGCTGTTGTCCGACATCTCCTCGCCCTCCAGGACGACTTCCATGTCGGTGGCACCGGAGATCTCGTTGAGCCGGTCGATGCTCAGCAGGACGTCGTCGAGCTGCGACGGCCGCAGCGGCTGCACCCCCGTCGGGCCGGAGTCGGCATTGCGGACGGGCACGCCGGTGACCGTGGTGGTGCAGCCCGACACCACGACGAGGGTGAGGGCCAGCGCCGCACCCGTCCGCAGGCGGGCCGTCATCCCGTTCACGCCGATCCCCCGGTCTTGGCGAGGATCGATTCGACGATGCGGACGGCCGCGGCCTGCGGGTCCGCTTGCCCCTCACCCGTCGAGGTGATGGCCAGCGAGACCTCGACCAGGGCGTCACCGCGCACCCCGAGTGCGCGTTCGTATCGGGAGGCGGGGGCATTCGGGCGCTGCGTCGTGCGGACCGTCGCCGAGACCACCGAATCTCGTATGGCGACATCGGAGAGGTCGGCGTCGATCACCGACTCCCCCACGTGTTTGACGACGGTGGTGCCCGAGCACTGCTGCCACTGCGCGGCGAACGTGTCGAACGTCGCGATGGCCGCCTCAGAGGTCGCCAGGCGCACCACCGCCACGTCCGCACCCGAGGTGTCGACGCCTTCGTCCCAGTTGAAGTAGCTCTGCCTCGCGGCTTCCAGAACGGGAAGGGGTTCGTAGACGATGCGCGGCGCGGTGTCGGTCACGGCGGCGCAGCTGATCGGCGAGGCGTCGGCGTCGGTGCGGTAACCGTCCGGCAGGATTTCCACGCCACCACTAAAGGGTTGAAAACCGAAGGTGCTCAACGGACTTTGGGCGGCCGAGGTGATCTCGTCCTCGGAGGGAAGTAGCTTCGTTGCGGTCGTGGCGGCTCGGGCCGCACCCTCGACGGTCTGGGCGCAGCCTGCCAGCAGCAAGACGATCGAGAGGCCTCCCGCCAGCCAGCGCATGGGCGGGTGCTACTTCTTCGGCTTGTCGCTGGCAGCATCGGCGGACAGGGCCGCGACGAAGGCTTCCTGCGGAACCTCGACGCGACCGATGGTCTTCATCCGCTTCTTGCCCTCCTTCTGCTTCTCCAGCAGCTTGCGCTTGCGGGTGATGTCACCGCCGTAGCACTTGCTCAGGACGTCCTTGCGGATCGCCCGAATGTTTTCGCGCGCAATGATTCTCGATCCGATCGCAGCCTGGATCGGCACCTCGAACTGCTGGCGCGGAATGAGTTCCTTGAGCTTGGTCGTCATCTTGTTGCCGTACGCAGCGGCGCCGTCCTTGTGCACGATGGCGCTGAACGCATCGACGGCCTCGCCCTGAAGGAGGATGTCGACCTTGACCAGGTCGGCCTCCTGCTCGCCCGCCTCCTCGTAGTCCAGGCTGGCGTAGCCGCGGGTACGCGACTTCAGCGAGTCGAAGAAGTCGAAGATGATCTCGCCCAAGGGCATCGTGTAGCGAAGCTCGACACGTTCCGGCGACAGGTAATCCATGCCGCCGAGCTCACCGCGCCGTGACTGGCACAGCTCCATGATGGTGCCGATGAACTCACTCGGCGCGATGACCGTGGTCTTCACGATGGGCTCGAAGACCGCCCGTACCTTGCCCTCCTGCCAGTCCGAGGGGTTGGTCACGATCAGTTCCGCGCCGTCGTCCTTGACCACCCGGTACACCACGTTGGGTGCGGTGGAGATCAGATCGAGGTCGAACTCGCGTTCCAGACGCTCGCGGGTGATCTCCATGTGCAGCAGGCCGAGGAACCCGCACCGAAAACCGAAACCCAACGCGACCGACGTCTCGGGCTCCCACACCAGCGCCGCGTCGTTGAGCTGCAACCGCTCCAGCGCATCGCGCAGGTTGGGGTAGTCCGAACCGTCGACCGGGTAGAGGCCGGAGTAGACCATCGGCCGGGGCTCCCGGTAGCCGGTGAGCGCCTGGGTAGCGCCATTTCGGAAGGAGGTCACGGTGTCGCCGACCTTCGACTGCCGGACGTCCTTCACCCCGGTGATGAGGTATCCGACCTCACCGACCCCGAGGCCGACGCTGGGCTTCGGATCGGGTGAGACGATGCCGACTTCCAGGAGTTCGTGGGTGGTTCCGGTGGACATCATCTTGATCTTCTCGCGCGGGGTCAGCTTGCCGTCCACCACGCGGACGTAGGTCACCACGCCGCGGTAGATGTCGTACACCGAGTCGAAGATCATCGCCCTGGCCGGTGCGTCGGGATCGCCGACCGGCGCGGGAACCAACCGGACCACCTCGTCGAGCAGTTCGCGGACGCCGACGCCGGTCTTGCCGGACACCCGCAGCACCTCCTCGGGCTCGCAGCCGATGATGTGGGCGATCTCACCGGCATAGCGGTCCGGGTCGGCGGCAGGCAGGTCGATCTTGTTCAGCACCGGGATGATGGTCAGCCCGCGGTCGAGCGCCAGGTAGAGGTTCGCCAGCGTCTGCGCCTCGATGCCCTGGGCGGCGTCGACGAGGAGGACGGCGCCTTCACAGGCCTCCAGCGCACGCGACACCTCGTAGGTGAAGTCGACGTGGCCCGGGGTGTCGATGAGGTGCAGCACGAACTCTTCGTCGTTAACCACCCACGGCAGACGCACGTTCTGCGCCTTGATGGTGATGCCGCGCTCGCGCTCGATGTCCATCCGGTCGAGGTACTGCGCCCGCATGTCCCGGTCGGCGACCACCCCGGTGATCCCCAGCATCCGGTCGGCCAGGGTCGACTTGCCGTGATCGATGTGGGCGATGATGCAGAAGTTCCGGATCCGCGCCGGCGCAGTGAACGTCTTGTCGGCGAAGCTGCTGATGGGAATCTCCTGATGGGGTGGGGCCCCGACGTGTGTCGGCCCGTGTTACCTGCATTGCCAGCGTATCGACCAAACGTCGTGTCGACACAATCGTGCTTATGCTCGTCGCATGGCTTCACAGCGGAGTCCGTGGCAGCGAATCATCAAGACCACGGAGAACCTGGTGTTCGGAGAGGCGCCGAAGATCATCCGCCAACTGCAGAGTCCGGACACCCGGCCGCGCACCCTGCAGCAGGGCATCAAGATGGGGATCGACGTCGGCCTCAGTGTTCTGATGGGCGCGGCGCCCGAGCCGCAGCGGGCGATCGCCGCGGGCCGGCCGGTCACCAAGAGCGGCGTTCCCACGGCACATCGGGCGCGCGCCGTGTCCTATGCACCCGATCTCGACGGCCAGGCCGATCCGGGTGAGATCGTCTGGACCTGGGTGGCCTACGAGGAGGACCCCTCGCGTGGCAAGGACCGCCCCGTGCTGGTCGTCGGCCGCGACCGGAACACTCTGCTGGGCTTGATGCTGTCCAGCCAGGAACGCCACCTCGGCGACCTCTCCTGGGTCGGAATCGGAAGCGGTAGTTGGGATTACGAGGGGCGCGCCAGCTGGGTGCGGCTCGACCGGGTCCTGGACGTTCCGGAGGAGGGCATTCGCCGCGAGGGGGCGATCCTGGATCGCGACACCTTCGAGGTCGTGGCGAGGCGGCTGCGCGCGGAATTCTCCTGGAGCTAGCGCGGCGCGCGCCACATCGCAATCAGCGTGGGGCCCCCCGGCGGGGTGATCTCGCCGGTGATCTCGAAGCCGAACCGCTGGTAGTAGGGCACGTTGTCGGGATTGCTCGACTCCAGGTAGGCGGGCGCGTGCTCGGCGTCGCAGCGGTCGAGGCGCGAGCTCATCAACGCCTGTCCGTAACCCTTGCCGCGGACCTCGGGATCGCTGCCGATGATCGCGAGGTACCAGTGCGGCTCCTCGGGATGAGCCTTCTTCATCAGCTCCTCGAGGACCAGCCCGCGCTGTAGCGACCGGCCGAACGCCCACAGCAACCGTGGCATGGCGCGCAGCTCCTCGAGGCGGGTCTGCCGCCACTCGCCGGGCGGGTCCCACAGTGCAGCGCCGCCGATGCCGCCGGAACCGTCGGGGACGACCTCGACTCCGCCCCGCGCCAGGTGGTGGTAGCGCGTGAGCGCGGCGAACAGCTCGTGCAGCTTCCGCCTGCGGCGCTCGGCGTCGGGCAGCATCCAACACATGACGGGGTCGTCGAAGAAGGCTCGCCCGAGGGTCGTGGACATGGCGCCGACGTCGGTACGCGTCGCAGGTCTGGCCAGCACGCTGGTCATCGTCTCACCCCTGGGTGATGTACGCCGCCAACTGTTCGCGTTCGGCCTGCAACGCCTCCATCCGCGTCTTGACGACGTCACCGATGCTGACGATGCCGGCCAGCTGGCCGTTCTCCACGACGGGAACGTGCCGAACCCGATGGGTGGTCATCAGGACGCTCAGGCTGTCCACGGAATCGTCGGGCGAGCAGGTGATCACCTCACTGGTCATGATGTCGGCCACCGGCCGGCCGAGCGCGCGCGCGCCGTGATCGTGCAGCATTCGGATGACGTCGCGTTCGGAGACGATGCCGACTACCCCGTCGGCGCCGACGACGACCATCGCGCCGACGTTGCGGGTGACCAACCCGGCGAGCAGGTCGCTGACGAGGGTGTCCGGGGTGATCGTCAACACCCCCGCGCCCTTGTTCTTCAACACGTCGGCGATGCGCATCGGGGCCTCCTGCGTGACCTGGCTCACACTAGGCTACGTCCGTCGTCCGGCGCTCGAAGCCCTTCGGCGGAACACATCGCCGACGACGTCCGTTGGTAGCGGTAGCGGGCCGGTCGGCGCCGCTGAAACCAAGGGGATGAATGTGAACGACACCGTCACGCTCGGCGACGATCTGACCGTGAGCGCCATCGGTTTCGGCGCCATGGCGTTGACGCCGGTCTACGGCGACGTTGACGACACCGAGTCGCTGGCCACCCTGCACCGCGCCATCGACCTCGGCGTGACGTTCGTCGACACCGCGAACGTCTACGGGGGCGGGGCGAACGAGCGACTGATCGCGAGCCTGCTCGCCGATCGACGCGACGAGGTCACCCTCGCGACGAAGTTCGGCATCACCGGAAATCCCGCCGACCGCGCGTCGGGCAAGCCGGCCGCCCGCGGCGATGCCCCTTACGTGCGGCAGTGCATCGACGAGAGTCTCGGTCGCCTCGGGATCGACGTCGTCGACCTCTACTACATGCACCGGCGCGATCTGACGGTGCCGATCGAGGAGACCGTGGGCGCGATGGCCGAGCTAGTGACCGCGGGGAAGGTCCGCCATCTCGGCTTGTCCGAGGTCACGGCCGACGAGCTGCGCGCCGCCGTCGCGGTGCACCCCATCGCCGCCGTGCAGAGCGAGTGGTCGATCTGGAGCCGCGACGTCGAACGTCGCGTCGTCCCGACGGCCGCCGAACTCGGCGTTGGCTTCGTCCCGTATTCGCCACTGGGGCGGGGCTTCCTGACCGGCACGGTGACGTCGGCGGCCGATCTGACGGAGTCGTCGGACTTTCGCCGCAACCTGCCGCGCTTCTCCGAGGAGGCACTCGAGGCCAACCTGGCGGTCGTCGAGGTGATTCGCACGGTCGCCGACGAACGCGAGGCGACCCCGGCCCAGATCGCCCTGGCCTGGCTGCGGTACCGGGCCGACGAGTTCGCGGTGGCGTCGGTGCCGATCCCCGGCACCCGCCGCGCCGGACGCGTCGAGGAGAACCTCGGCTCGCTGGACGTGGCCCTCGGCGAGGAACAGCTCGCACGGCTCGACGAGGCGGCGAAGGCGGTGTCCGGCAACCGATTCGCCGATCTGGCCTGGGTGTCGGCCGGCCGCGAGTAACGCGGCGAACTCAGTCGATCGGGCGGTAGGGCTGCGCGGCCGCACCGAAGCGGGTAGGGATGACGTCATGATCAATGTGACGCTGCTGGGCACCGGCAGCCCGATGGTGGATCCGAACCGCGCCGGCCCGTCGACCCTGGTGCGGGCGGGTGATCAAACCTTCCTGGTGGACTGCGGCCGCGGAGTGCTGATGCGGGCCGCGGCGGTCGGCGTCGGCGCAGCCGACATCACGGCGCTGCTGCTGACACACCTGCACAGTGACCACATCACCGATCTCTCCGACGTCATCACGACCCGATGGGTCACCACGTTCGTCCGCACTCCCCTACTGGTGATCGGACCGCCGGGGACCGCGGCCGTCGTGGACGCCACGTTGGACGCTCTGGCGCCCGACATCAGCTACCGGATCGGCCACCACGCCGACATCACCGAACCGCCGAGCATCGAGGTGGAGGAGGTCACCGACGGCGTGGTGTGGGGACGCGACGGCGTCCGGATCGCGGTCGCCCCCACCGATCACCGCCCGGTCGAGCCCACCATCGGCTTCCGGATCGAATTCGAGGGCGCCGCAGTGGTATTGGCCGGTGACTCGGTGCCGTGCGCGACCCTCGATCAGTTGGCCGCCGGCGCCGACGCGTTGGTGCACACCGTGATCCGCGCGGATCTCATCGCGATGGTGCAGCAGCAGCGACTCAAGGACATCCTCGACTATCACTCCTCGGTCGAACAGGCTGCGGCCACCGCGGAGCGCGCGGGCGTCGACACGTTGATCCTCACGCACTACGTGCCACCGCTGGCGCCCGGTCAGGAGGAGGCCTGGCGGGCCTTGGCGGCCAGCGTCTTCGGCGGCAGAGTCGAACTCGGGGACGATCTGCACCGGGTCGACGTCACCGCGCGCACGGCGGTCACGCCAGCCGGGTGATCTCCACGACCACGTCGAGGTCGGTGGATCCCTCCCCCGAGTAGATGCCCTTGAGCGGCGTGACGTCGTGGTAGTCCCGGCCCATGCCGACGCTGATGTACTGCTCGCTGATCTCCTTGTCGTTGGTGGGGTCGTAGTTCCACCAGCCACCGGTCCAGGCCTGAATCCAGGCGTGGCTCTGACCGTCGATGGTGTCGCCCACCTTCGCCTTGGCGTTCGGATGCAGGTAGCCCGACACGTAGCGCGCCGGAATCCCCATGCTGCGCAACAGAATCAGCGTGAGGTGGGCGTAGTCCTGGCAGACGCCCTTACCCTCGCGGAGCGCGTCGAGACCCGATGAGTGCACACCGGTGGTCCCCGGCACGTAGGCCAGCTCGGCGTGCACCCACTGCGACGCCTCGATGATCGCCGCCTGGGGATCCTGGTACTTGGCGATCCGTTCGCCCACGCGCGCCATGCGCTTGCTGACAGGCGTGTACGCCGACGGCGCCAGGTACTCGTCGAAGCGGTCCTTCACCGCCTCCGAGCCCAACTCCTCCCAGCCGACCCGATCCTTCGGCAGCTCACCCTTGTCGGTCTCGACGACCGAGGAGGCCGTCACCTCCAGCTCGGTGTGTGGGGCGTGCAGGTCGAAGGCCGTGACGGCGGTTCCCCAGTAGTCGACGTATCGGTAGGACCGCGTGGCCGGGACGGTCTCGACGCGATTGAGGACGACGTTCTGGCGGGAGTCCGACCGCGGGGTGAGTCGGGCCTCGTTGAACGACGCGGTGACCGGCGACTTGTAGGCGTAGCCGGTGGCGTGGATGACGCGCATACGCCACATCTCAGACCTCACCCTCCTCGATGACGGCGAAGCCGTCGCGACCCGCATCGGTCCAGGCCACCCACGGCGCCGAGTAGAAGTACTCCAGCGCCAAGGCTTCTCCGACGTCGGCGCACGTGGTTTGCAGCGCACCGAGTCGCTCCTCGAGCGATTCGAGCAGCACCCCCGGTCGCAGGAACTCCAACTCGCTGCGGGCCCGGCCCAGCAGACGCTGCGCCTCCGCCGTCGCCCCGACGCGATTCAGCCTGCGGTGGTGGAGTTCGTCGAGGCTGTGCTCGGCGAGCCGCAGCGAGTACATGATGGACCGGGGAAACAGCCGGTCGAGCATCATGAACTCGACCACCCGGGTGGCGTCGAGGACGCCGCGGTAGGTACGCAGGTAGGTGTCGTGGGCGCCCGCGGACCGCAGCACCGTCACCCACGCGGGTGAGGATGCGCTGTCGCCGACGCGGGACAGCAACAACCGCACGATCATGTCGACGCGTTCGATGGCGCGTCCCAGCACCATGAAGCGGTAGCCGTCGTCGCGGGAGAGCGTGGAGTCGGCCAAGCCGGCGAACTGGGCGGCGCGCCCCTCGACGTAGGACAGGAACTCGTGCGGCCCGAGGCGCTTGGCGGCGCGTTCCCGCTCGGGGAGCGCATTGTAGGTGGTGTTGAGGCACTCCCAGATCTCGGTCGACGTGACTTCCCTTGCGCCGCGGGCATTCTCGCGTGCAGCAGAGATCGAGTCGACGATCGAGCAGCCGCCGTGGCTATCTCGGCTGAACGCCACCAGGTCGGTCAGTGACCAGAGGTCGAGCGCCTCGTTCTCCGGCGCTTCGATGCCGAGCACGTTCAACAGCGTTCGCGACGCCTGGTCGGGGTCGACGCTGGAGTCCTCGAGCAGCTGGTGGACCGTGACGTCGAGGATGCGGGCAGTGTCGTCGGCGCGTTCGACGTAGCGGCCGATCCAGTAGAGCGATTCCGCGTTGCGGGCGAGCATCAGTTCACCGCCTGTTGCTGTTGCTGCTGCTGTTGCTGCTCTTCCTGGGGGCTGGTGGCCTGGGGCTGTTGCTGCTGCTGTGGCGAGCCGTCGCCGTTCTTCTCCGGTTTGGACCCCTTGCCCGTCTTCGGTAGGGCGCGCACCACCTCCGCCGCCGCGAGTTCACGGTCGGCCACCGACGTCCGCGACGCAAGCACCCAGGTGTCCTTCGAGCCGCCGCCCTGGCTGGAGTTCACCACCAGCGACCCCTCCGGTAGCGCCACCCGCGTGAGGCCGCCGGGCAACACCCAGACGTCGTCACCGTCGTTGACGGCGAACGGTCGGAGGTCGACGTGGCGTGGGGCGAGGTTGTCACCGATCTGGGTCGGCACCGTGGACAGCTGCACGACGGGCTGGGCGATCCAACCGCGCGGGTCGTTGCGGACCTTCTTGGTGATCGTCGCGAGTTCCTTCTCCGTGGCGCTCGGACCGAAGACGATGCCGTACCCGCCAGAACCCTCGACGGGTTTGATGACGAGTTCGTCGATCCGATCGAGCACCTCCTCCCGTTCGTCGTCGAGCCAGCAGCGGAACGTGTCCACGTTGGCCAACGCCAGCTTCTCGCCGAGGTAGTACTCGACGATCGTCGGGACGTAGCAGTAGACGAGCTTGTCGTCGCCGACCCCGTTGCCGATTGCGCTGGAGATGACCACGTTGCCGGCGCGGGCGGCGTTGAGGAGGCCCGCCACCCCGAGGACCGAGTCGGGCTTGAAGTGCATGGGGTCGAGGAACTCGTCGTCGATGCGCCGGTAGATGACGTCGACCTGCCGCTCACCCTCGGTGGTCCGCATGTACACGGTGTTGTCGCGGCAGAACAGATCGCGCCCCTCGACGAGTTCGACACCCATCTGGCGGGCCAGCAGCGAGTGCTCGAAGTAGGCCGAGTTGTAGACGCCGGGAGTGAGGACGACGACCGTGGGGTCGGCCTCGTTCGACGCCGCGGCCTTGCGCAACGCGAGCAGGAGGTGCGAGGCGTAGTCGCCGACCGCCCGTACGCGATGCGTGGCGAACAGGTTGGGGAACACCCGCGCCATGGTGCGGCGGTTCTCCATCACGTAGGACACCCCCGAGGGAGACCGCAGGTTGTCCTCGAGCACCCGGAAGGTGCCCTGGCCGTCACGCACCAGGTCGATGCCCGCCACGTGAATGCGCACCCCGTTGGGCGGGACGATCCCCGCCGCCTCGCGGTGGAAGTGCTCACAGGAGGTGATCAAGCGTCGGGGGATGACACCGTCGCGCAGGATCTCCTGCTCGCCGTAGATGTCGTCGAGGAACATCTCCAGCGCCTTGACCCGCTGCTTGATACCGCGCTCGAGCCGGGACCACTCGGCGGCCGAGATCACCCGCGGGACCAGGTCCAGGGGGAACGGACGCTCTTGGCCCGACAGCGAGAAGGTGATGCCTTGGTCGATGAACGCGCGTCCCAGCGCCTCGGATCGGGCCGCCAGTTCGGAGGCGTCCGACGGCGCGAGCTCGGCGAAGATGCCCTTGTAGGGGCCGCGGACGTTGCCCTGCGCGTCGAACATCTCGTCGAACGCCTTGGAATAGTCGCCGACGTTGTTGTACCCAACGAAGATGCCATCGTGACGTGTGGACGCGGACGCGGTCTTGCGCCCCGAACGGGCACCATCCGCAGGCAGGGTTCGAAGGCTCACGATGGACATGCTGCCCCAACCATTTCGTTTCGGCAGGCCAGGCCACGCCGCTTTGGGGATTTCCCTACCGCGCTGGTAACCTCATCCCTTGCTGCCCGCTGGCTCTCCTGCCGGGCGCCCGCAACACTTTGGTAAACCCAGCTGATATTCGCAAAGGAACTTACGCGTGGCCAACATCAAGTCGCAGCAGAAGCGCATTCTCACCAACGAGCGCGCGCGTCTGCGCAACCAGTCGGTGAAGTCCGCTCTCCGCACGGCTGTCCGCGGCTTCCGCGCGGCGATCGACGCCGGCGAGAAGGACAAGGCCGCCGAACTGCTGGCCACCACCAGCCGCAAGCTGGACAAGGCCGCCAGCAAGGGCGTCATCCACAAGAACCAGGCGGCGAACAAGAAGTCCGCGCTGGCGACTGCGCTCCACAAGCTCTGAGCTAGTGCCCCCCGGCCAGTTCGGCCACCTTCCGCACCGCTGATTCCAGCGCATAGTCGGGGTCGGCTGCTGCGCCCTTGACGTCGGCGTTCAACGCTGCCACCAGCCGCATCGCCTCGGCCACCGAGTCCCGCGACCAGCGCCTGGACTGCTTCTGCGCCTTCTGCACCCGCCACGGCGGCATGCCCAGTTCACCGGCCAGCCGGTACGGATCGCCCGACAGCGGACCCACCCGCGCGATGGCGTGCACCGCTTCGGCCAACGCATCGGCCAGCACGACGTGCGGTTCCCCGCCGATCATCGCCCAGCGCAGCGCCTCGGCCGCCCCCGCGACGTCACCCGTCACCGCCTTGTCGGCGATGTCGAAGCCCTTCACCTCCGCCTTTCCGCTGTGATAGCGGCGCACCGCCGCGGCATCGACCTCGCCGCCGGTATCGGCGACGAGCTGTGAGCAGGCGGCGGCGAGTTCGCGGATGTCGGAGCCCACGGCGTCGAGCACCGCGGTGACCGTGTCGTCTCCGACCTTGACCTTGAGGGTGCGAAATTCGCGGCGGACGAAGTCGGCCCGCTCACCGGCCTTGGTGATCTTCGCGCAGGGGTGCACCTCGGCGCCGAGCGTCTTCAACTGATCGGCTAGCGCCTTGGCGCGGCCCGCGCCGGAGTGCACGATGACGAGCACGGTGCCCGGTTGAAGGTCGGCGGCCGCGCCGGCAATGAGCGCCACGGCGTCCTTGCCCGCCTCGGCGGCCGCCTCGAGCACCACGACCCGTTCGTCGGCGAACAGTGAGGGGCTGAGCAGTTCGGCGAGTTCATTGGTGCTGACCTCACCGGCCCGCATGCGGTCGACGGGTACTTGCTGGGTACCGGCCTCCTTGCGAGCGGCGCGCAGCACGTCGGCGATGGCGCGGTCGACGAGGAGGTCTTCATCACCCAGCACCAGGTGCAGTTGGCTCACGCCCCGATGGTGTCACGCCGCACCGACGCGATTCACATCGTGCCCCGACAGCGACCACGCGATCAGACATGCCGCCGCCGCACCCACCATGACGCGTCCCCACCTCCAGCGCCACGACACCACCGCGGCCACGCAGGCGGTCGCGACGGTCACCACGCCAGGCCAGCCCGACGGCACCGTGACGACCGCACCGGGGACTGCCGACGTCCAGTGCGCGACCCTGCCCAGCCACCACAGTTCCGGCCCCGTGAACCGGATCATCAGCTCCGCCGCGGCGGGCCACGGCACCGTCAGCGCGGCCGCCGCGGTACCGATCACGGTGATCGGCGGAATGACCATGGCAACAGCCAGATTCGCGAGGACCGACACCATGCTGACCTGGCCCGAGATCCCCGCGACGAGCGGTGCCGTGACGAGCTGGGCCGCCATCGCGACGCTCACCCCGGCCGCCAGCGGTTCCGGCCAGCCGCGATCGACGAGTCGACGCGACCACACCGGCGCGATGACGACCAACGCGGCGGTGGCCGATACCGACAACGCGAACCCGAGGTCGACGGCGAGTTCGGGGGCCACGACCAGGAGCACGAGAACGCACGCCGACAACGCGGGGATCGCTTGTCGCCGCCGCCGCGAGACCACCGCGAAGAGGGCGATCGCACCCATCACCGCAGCGCGCAGCACACTCGCCGACGGCTCCACCACCACGACGAAGGCCGCCAGTGCCACGGCTGCCAACGCGACGGCCATCCGCGGACCGGCCAGCCCCGCCGCCAGCAGCACCGCGCCGCACACGATCGTCACGTTGGCCCCCGACACGGCCGTCAGGTGCGTCAACCCCGCCGCCCGGAACTCGCCGACCGCGTCGTTGCTCAGAGCGGACGTGTCCCCCAGCACCAGGGCGGGCAACATCGCCGCCTGGTCGGCGGGCAGCACCGACCGTGCCGCGACGGCGAAGTCGGACCGCACCCCGGCCGCTGCGCGTTGGATCGCGCTCGCCGTCCCCAGTGTCGGCCTGCCGGCGGCGATCAACACCGCCACCGACAGATCGCGCCGCGTCGGCCGCGAGATCCCCGCCAGGAAGGCCACCGGCCGACCCGCCGTCAGACCCTCGTAGTCGGTGGCCGACGCGAACACCACGACGCGACCACCGGTCTGTTGACCATCGAGCCAGGACAACGTGCCGCGGAACATCATTCGGGTGGCGCCGAGGGACCGGGGCGACTCGCTGGGTACGACGACGACCAGCGCCGTCGTGCCGTACCGCGAGGCGACGGGGTGGTGCCGCACGTCGTCCACCCGGAGGGCCACGGCCGCGGCGAACGATGCCCCGACCACCCCGACGGCAAGCACGGCCGGCCACGTGGCGACGACGACCGTCGAGCGGCAACGCAGTCGCCACCCGAGCACCGCCGCTGCGAATACCGCGACCATCGCCACCGCCACGGACACCGACGGACTCCACACGATGCCCGCCGCGGTGACCGCCCAACTGGTCAGTGCGGCGGGCACCAGACGCACGTCGGGCGTGGTGGTGACAGACGGGTTCGTCGTCACACCCTGACCAGCGCACGCAACTTCTCCAGCCGGGCCGGGCCGATACCGTCGACCTCACCGAGTTGATCCACGCCCGCGAACCGCCCATTGGCGTCCCGCCACGCGATGATCGCCGCGGCGGTGACGGGACCAACGCCCGGCAGGGTGTCGAGCTGGTCGAGGGTCGCCGTGTTCAGATCCACCAAACCGTCTGGGGCGGAGGGCTTCTCGCCGGGCACGGCCGAGGCCGGCGCCGCCTCGGGCGGTGAGGTGACGGAACTGCCCATGGCCGGCGGCGCACCGGGCGGCGACGACAGACCGACGACGATCTGCTCCCCGTCACCGAGTCGCCGGGCCATGTTGATGCCGACCAGATCGGCACCGTCCAGCGGACCGCCGGCAGCGGTCAGCGCATCCGCGATGCGGGCACCCGCCCCGAGGGTCACCAGACCGGGTTGGTGCACCAGGCCGACCACGCTGACGACGACCTGCCCGTTCGCCGGCTCGCCCGTCGGTGCGGCTGGCTGTGTCGACGAAATCATCTGCACCGGAGGAAACTTCGCCGAGGTGACCGCGGGACCGTCGTCCCGCATCAGCGTGAATACCGTGACCAGCACAGCGACCACCCCGACGACCCCGAGTCCGACGACCCCGGCTCGACCCGGGTCGGCGCGCACCGTCGCGAGCCAACCGGCCGCCCCACCCCCCGTGGTCTCCGGCAGCCATCGTGACAGCGAGGTGTCGGACTCCTCGCCGTCGGCGGAGGCCTCGGAGGCAGTCTCGTCGGAGGTTCGTGGTCCGGCCAGGCGGCGCTCTGCCCTGTCGACCGGTCGTTCGGTACGCATGCCGTGACGGTAGGCGGGGCGGTGGACACCACCGGCGCTTCCCACGGCCATCGGTCATGGGCTGTGGATGAAAGTCGCTCTGTGGATGAACGTGTCTAACCCCACCCGGCTTCGCGCCAGCACACCCAGTCGATTTCGACCAGCGCACCGACGGCGAGGCCCGTCACCCCGACACACGTCCGCGATGGCAGCCGTTCCGGAAACCATGCGGCGTAGGCGACGTTGAAGGCGTCGTAGTCGGCCCAGTCCATCAGGTACGCACGCACCGAGACGACGTCGGCCAGCCCTCCCCCGCACAGCTCGGTGACGCGAGAGAGGTTGTGCAGCACCTGATCCGTCTGCGCGTCCACGTCGGCACCGACCACCGCGCCGTCCACCCCGGTGGGCATCTGCCCGGTGACGTACAGCGTCTGGCCCGCCGCGGTGGCGTGGACGAACGGCGCGACGCCCGGCGGCACACCGTCCGCCGGGCTGAACGTAAAGGCGCGGATGCCGGTCACGCGACGAGTGGCCAACTCGGGAAGCACCGCTTGTCGATGCGACCGTGGACACCCTGACGTTGGTCGACGACCTGGGTGACCGTGAAGTCGACGGCCACCGACATGAACGAGTACGCATCCTTGCGCGACAGGCCGAAACTGCGCTCGAGGACGCCGAGGGTCCGCAGCGCCGCTGCCTTCATCGCCGCGTCGAGGGTGTCGCCGAAACCGTGTACCAACAGCTCCGTCGCCGTCTCGAGCACCGGGACGGTGAACGGCAGATCGCGTCGAATGGTCAAGCGCAGCAACCCGTTCAGGGACGCTTCCAACGCCGTGCCGCTGATCTCCCCGTCGCCCTGCGAGACGTGCGGGTCCCCCACCGACAGCAGTCCCCCGGGAACCTGGACCGGGTAGTACATGCGCCCGCCCGCGCCGATGCGCCAATTGTCGACGTTGCCGCCGTGATCCCCCGGCGGCACCGACGACACCCGCTGCGGTTCGCGAGGAGCCACCCCCATGGTCCCGAAGTGCGGGCGCAGCGGGATGACGACGCCTGCCAGCGCAGGTTCGCGCGTCGCGGGATCCGGAGCGACGATGGTCCCGGGTTGATCGGCCAGCGGTGTCACCGTCCAGTCGTAGCCGAAGAGTGCGCGGCCAGTGAGGGCATGGGCGTCGAACTCGTAGACCGTGACTCGTTCGCCCGGCACCGCGTCGTAGAGGTGGCCCCAGTGCGCGGCCAGGTTGGATCCGTAGGGCAGCCGTGGAACCGCCTCGAGGATGTCCACCTGCAGGACGTCACCCGGTCGGGCACCTTCCACGGCGATTGGCCCGGTGAGCAGGTGTGGTCCTGGCCCGCGGTCGGTGACCTCATCGAAGACGGCGGCGATGCCGGGGTCCATGAGGAGGTCGGGGGCGTCGCCCGCGTGGTGGGTCAGCGTCTCGAGCTGCACGAGATCCCCCGAGGCGACGGTGATCACCGGCTCGAGTCTGGGATCGAAGAAACCCCAGTGCACCGTCGACGGCGTGGCGGGGAGGAAGTGGTGCATCCGGCGATCATGCCAGCGGACGAGCGGGTCGGCGCGGCGACGGACTGGAGGATTTGGCCCGCCGGGTGCACACATGGCGAATAGTGTCTGCCCCATGACCTCACCGATCACCGACCGACCCCTCCGCGTCATCCAGTGGACCACCGGCAACATCGGCAGGCGTTCGCTTCACGCCATCATCGGACGTGACGACATGGAGTTGGTCGGGGTGTACGCCCACGGCGCGGACAAGGTCGGGGTCGACGCCGCGGAACTGGCCGGCTGGCCGACGCCCACCGGGGTGACCGCGACCGATGACATCGAGGCGCTAATCGCGTTGCGGCCCGACGCGTGCTGCTACAACCCGCTGTGGCCGAACGTCGACGAGCTCACCAGGTTGCTCGAAGCGGGCGTGAACGTCTGCTCCAGCGCCGCGTGGATCACCGGCGGAAAGCAGACGCCCGAAGACCTCGACCGGATCCGAAAGGCCTGTGCGACAGGGAAGTCCACGATCTTCGGCAGCGGAGCACATCCCGGCATGACGAACATGGTCGGCATGGTGCTCTCCGGCGCCTGCGAGAACGTCGACGAGATCCGGATCACCGAGTCGGTGGACTGTTCCACCTACGAGTCGGCGGGCACCCAGTCGGCGATGGGGTTCGGTCGGGATCCGAACACGCCCGATCTCGCCGAGAGCGTCCGTCGCGAGAGCGAGGTGTTCGCCGAGTCGGCAGCCATGATGGCCGACGCGATCGGCGCCACGCTGGACAGGCTGACGTTCGACGTCGAGTTCACGGCCGCCACGGGTGACACCGACCTCGGCTTCATGCAGATTCCCACCGACACCGTCGCAGGCGTCTTCGGCTATCACCGCGGGTGGGTCGGCGAGAAGAACGTCGTCAGTGTGGGTTTCAACTGGACCATGGGTAACCACGTCACGCCGCCGAAGCCGCTGGAACACGGCCACGTCATCCAGGTGTTTGGCACACCCAACATGCGGACCGTGCTGCACTGCCTGCCGCCCCGCGACTGGCAGGAGCCCGGCTTCATGGGCCTCGGCATGATCTACACCGCGATGCCGGTGACCAATGCCGTACCCGCCGTGGTGGCCGCGTCGCCCGGCATCGTCACTCTGAAGGACCTACCGCCGGTCACCGGACGCGCGCGGCGAGGGTAGCGACACCCGGTCCGTCGAGGTCGGCCAGCGCGTTCGGACGGCCCGCCATGATCATCAGCAGCGCCTCACCGGTGCCTCGCACCTCGGGTCCGCTTCCGTGCGACCAGTCGAGGTCGGTGGCGACGAGCCGCACCCCGCGGGCGCGCCAGGCACCGCGGATGGTCGGCGCGTAGCGCACGAAGTCCAGTGCGACACGGAGACGTTCGGGCGGGATCGACCGCACCAAACCCAACGGCCGTCGGATGTCCTGGTGATGAATCATGTTGTCGGTGAGGGCGATCCGCCCGCCAAAGCCGGCGGTCAGGCCATGCGGCTCGGTATGGTCGCGGAAGAGCGCGATGACCTGTTCGGTCGAGCGGTCCGCGAGATCCTCGACGGCGATCGCGTTGATCCGGTCGGTCCGCAGGCGGCCCCTCACGAAGCGTGACGTCAGCTCCCGCGGCGTCAGGCCCTCGAAGCTCACGCAATGCGCAGCGGCGTCGCGCACCGACCATCCCGCACACAGCGACGGGCTGGCCCACTGTTCGGAGGTGAGGTCCGCGAGCAGGTCGGCGAAGTCCCGCCGTTCCGCGCGCACCAGGTCGACGTACGACACGGGTCTCCTCAGTCGGCCACGGTCACGCACACCCCGACGGACCCGCCGCCGACGTGCACCGAGAGCACCGGGCCCATGTCGGTGATGGACGGCGAATCAACCTGGGGCAGGCGCGCCGTCAGCGCTTCGGCCACCTCGACCGCCCCCTCGTGATTGTCGACGTGGTGGACGGCCAGCGTCGCCGGATGCTCACCGACGACGTCGGCGACCGCCTCCACCAGCGCCGCCCGCGCCTTGGTGACCGTGCGGATGCGCTGGGACAACACCAGCCGTCCGTCGACGTCCAGGCAGAGCAACGGCTTGAGCGACAGCGCCGTGCCCAACCACGAAGCGGCGGTGCCGATTCGGCCGCTGCGCCGCAGATTGTCGAGCCGGTGCACGACGATGAAGGCGTGGCCGCGGGGCACCATCGCCCTCGCTGCCGCCTCGACCGCGTCGAGGTCGTCACCGGCGGCGGCCGCGCGGGCCGCAGCCATCGCCACGAACCCCACCCCGGCCGCGGCCGATCGCGAGTTCACCACGCGCACCGCCGGTCCGAACTCCCGGGCCGCCCCGACCGCCGAGCTGAAGGTGCTCGACAGCGCAGCGGACAGGTGTACGGCGACCACCCCGTCGCCACCGCTGTCGGCCAGTGCCTTGCGATAGCTCTCGGCGAGGTCGACGGGTGCGGCTCCCGCGGTGGTGACGTGTGCGTGCGCATGGACGTCACGGGGCACGGCGTCGACGCCGTCCCGCAGATCGGTGCCATCGATCAGGACGTGCAGTGGCACCTGCCGAATCCCCAACTCTTGCAACTCTTCTGAATCCAGACGTGCCGACGAATCGGTCACCACGATGACGGCCATCCTCAGCCGCCGGTGCCCACGGCGGTCACTCCCGCCTCGGCGAGCCCCTTCACCATCAGGTCGGCCACGGCGCGGTGGGCCTCGAAGTTCCAGTGGATGCCGTCGGGGTTCCCGCGCCCGCTCAGCACCTGATCGGCGACCGCTGCCTTGAGGTCGACGATCGGCACGTCGTGCTCGCGTCCCCAGTCGGTGATCGCGGCCACCGTGCCATCGCGCCACCGATGCGACCTACCGTAGGTGTCCGCGACGTGGACCGACGGGATGCACGCCACGAAGGGAATGCCGGGACGGTTGAAATCGATTGCCGCGCGGGTCTGTTCGAGGTAGTAAGCACTCAAGTGGGGCGGCAGGGCGGGTCGGGCGATCGGTGACAACCTGGGCTGCAACCAGCCGTATCCGTCCCGTGCCCAGCGCCGAAGGAGCGGGGGCCGCACGTAGCGGATCAGTTCCCGCACGGCGGTGGGCAGCGGCGAGGGCAGGGAGTCCATCCCGCAGGTCGCGAACACCACCGCGCCCGCTCGAGGCAGCGCAGCCCACGCGCGAGGGTCCTGAATCGCCGCCCACCAGACGTCGCGGCACGTCCACCCGATTCGTCCGATCAGCTCGACGTCCCAATCCAATTGCGAGGCAACGATGTTCGGCCATATTCTGGGGTCATCGGCAGGCAACCCGCCGGCCGGGCCGTAGTAGGAGAGCGAGTCGCAGAAGACGAGCAGGGTCCGGCGGGCTGGAGCGGAGTGACTCGGGGGATCATCGAGGCGGGGCTCGCTAGAGGACATCGTTGGCGACCTGAGCCGAGGCGTTCCACACGTCGAGGCGCCAGTTGACGTCCTCGGGCGCCGCTTCGTCCGCCGAATGCCCGGACAGCTGCACCCAGCTGGCGTTCCCCATCCCTCCCAGCACGGGCCAGTTGTCCACCGGCAAGCCCAGCAGTGCGGCGGTCAGCGCCGCGATCAGCCCGCCGTGAGCCACCAGGACGACCGGCCGATCCGATGCGTCCCCCGCGCCGTCCGAGCCCCAATCGCCCAGCTGGTCGAGCAGTTCGGCGACCAGCGGCATGCTGCGCTCGGCCACGTCGACCCGGCTCTCCCCGCCGTGCGGTGCCCACCGGGCGTCGTCGCGCCACGCGAGCCGTGCACCGGGTGCGGTGGCGTCCACGTCGAGATGCGTGAGGCCCTGCCAGTCGCCGAGATGCGTTTCGCGAAGCCGGATGTCGACCGATACGGGGACGCCGCTGCGCTCGGCGAGCGCGGTCGCAGTGTCGAGGGCGCGACGCAGATCAGAGGACACGATCACCAGCGGGTACCGCTTGGCCAGTACCTCGGCGGCGGCAGCGGCCTGCTCCCGGCCGAGATCGCTGAGGTCGGTGTCGAGCTGGCCCTGCATCCGGCTGCCGGCGTTGTATTCCGTCTGACCGTGCCGCAGCAGCACCAGGCGGCGGACCCTCACTGCGCTTCACCGTCCTTTTCTCTTCGCGCAAGCGGCTCATCGGCGAGATCGACGGGGACGAGGGGACAGTCCCGCCACAACCGGTCGAGGGCGTAGAAGTTGCGTTCGTCCTGATGCTGGATGTGCGCCACGACGTCCACGTAGTCGAGCAGCACCCAGCGCCCCTCGCGGGTGCCCTCACGGCGGGCGGGCTTGTACCCCGCGAGCCGCATCTTCTCCTCGACCTCGTCGACGATGGCGTTGACCTGTCGGTCGTTGGACGCCGACGCGACGACGAAGCAGTCGGTGATGACGAGTTGCTCCGAGACGTCGATGACGACGACGTCGTCGGCGAGCTTGTCGGACGCGGCCCTGGCGGCGATCGTCGCCATGGCGACGGCTTCTTCGGAGGCGGTCATGATCGAGAATCCCCTGTCGCAAGAACGGTCGCGGGATACAAACCCCGCTTGGTGACGTACTGCACGACGCCATCGGGCACCAGGTACCAGATGGGTCTGCCCTCTTCGGCCCGCTGGCGGCAGTCGCTCGACGAAATGGCCAGCGCTGGGACCTCGACGAGCTTCAGCGCATCCGTGGGCAGCTCGTTCATCGCCGCCTGGATGTGTTCGCCGTCCAGTTCGTAGCCGGGCCGGCTCACGCCGACGAAGTTGGCCATGGAGAAGAGGTCCTCCCAGTTCTGCCAGGACAGAATCGACCCGAGGGCATCTGCGCCGGTGATGAAGTACAGGTCGGCGTCGGGGTTGAGCGCCCCGAGGTCGCGCAGGGTGTCCTTGGTGTAGGTGGGGCCGCCGCGATCGATGTCGACGCGGCTCACCGAGAAGCGCGGATTGGCCGCGGTCGCGATGACGGTCATCAGATATCGGTCCTCGGCGGCGGTGACGGCGCGGGCGCGCTTCTGCCAGGGCTGGCCGGTGGGCACGAACACGACTTCGTCGAGATCGAACAGGGCGGCCACCTCACTGGCGGCGACCAGGTGACCGTGATGGATGGGATCGAACGTCCCGCCCATCACCCCCAGCCTGCGTCTCGTCACGAATAGGCAGCTTACGGGAGCGGCCAGCAGCGCTGCCGCTCAGCGACCAACGCTCGAACGTGCGGATTCATCCGGCCCCACCGGCGTGTCTCGTATGACACCGCACAGTCGGCGGCGGCGGAGAGGCGGCCTAGACGGGCAGCAGCTGATCGATCACCGAGGCCAGCTGCTTGGCCGACCGGCACTCGTGCATCGTGATCACGTCTTCGTACCGTGGTACCGCCGAGTCGCCGCTGCCCCACAGGTGCTTGGGCTCGGGATTGAGCCAGTGCGCATGGCGGCTGGCGGTCACCATGTGGGTGAGCAGGTCCACTTCCGGGTTGCGGTAGTTGTTGCGCCCGTCGCCGAGCACCAGCAGCGAGCTTCGCGGCGACAGCACGCTGGGGTACTTCTCCAGGAACGACACGAACGCGTGCCCGTAGTCCGAGTGGCCGTCGCGGGTGTACACGCCGGCCTCCCTGGTGATGCGCTGCACGGCGACGGCCAGGTCGGAGTCCGGCCCGAACAACTCGGTCACCTCGTCGGTGGTGTCGATGAAGGCGAAGACGCGAACCCGACTGAACTGCTGGCGCAGGGCGTGCACCAGCAGCAGCGTGAAGTGGCTGAACCCGGCCACCGACCCCGACACGTCGCAGAGCACGACGAGTTCCGGGCGGGCGGGATGCGGTTTCTTCAGCACGACGTCGATCGGCACGCCGCCGGTGGACATCGACTTGCGCAGCGTCTTTCGCAGGTCGATCTCACCGGCTCGAGAACGCCTGCGGCGGGCGGCCAGCCGCGAGGCGAGCGTCCTGGCCAGTGGGGCGACCACGCGGCGCATCTGACGAAGCTGGTCGCCTGAGGCACGGAGGAACTCCACGTTCTCGGCGAGCTGCGGGATGCCGTAGGTCTGGACGTGTTCGCGCCCGAGCTGCTCGGCGGTGCGGCGCTTGGTCTCCGCCTCCACCATCTGCCGCAGCTGGGCGATGCGCTTGGCGGCGATCGCCTTGGCGATCTGCTCCTGGGTGGGCGTGGGCTCCTCGCCATAGGGTGCCAGCAGCCCGGCCAGCAGCTTGCCCTCCAATTCGTCGAGGGCCATCGCCTTGAGCGCCTGATAGGACGAATACGACGGTCCGCGGCTGGAGCTGTACTTGCCGAACGCTTCGACGATCTGGGTGATCATCGCGGCCAGCCGAGCGTCCATGTTGGCCATGCCCTCGTTGTTCGAGAGCATTTCCACCAGAGCGGCCCGCAGCCCCTCGACGTCCTGGCTCGGCAGCCCGTCGGTCTCGCCGTTGGAGTCTGTGTCGCCGTCGTCGTCGGACACCACCGTGCGCGCACCGAGGGCCGCAGGGAACCACAGGTCGAACATCGCGTCATAGGTGCTGCGGTGGTCCGGACGCCGCAGCACCGCACACGCCAGACCCTCGCGCAGCACCTCGCGGTCACCGAGACCCAGGACGGTCATCACCCGTCCGGCATCGACGGTCTCAGACGGTCCCACGGCGATCCCCACACTGCGCAGGGCTTCGACGAACTCCACCAGGTGTCCGGGAATGCCATGCGGCGCAAGGGGTTGCGGCGGGCGCGTGCGACGGACGGCCATCAGTTGAGCCTCAGCTCCCCGCTGGCCTTCACCTGATCGGACTGATGTTTGAGCACGACCCCGAGGGTGGCCGCGATCATCTCGTCGTCGATGGTGTCCATGCCGAGCGCCAACACCGTGCGACCCCAGTCGATGGTCTCCGCCACCGAGGGCACCTTCTTGAGTTGCATGTCACGCAGCACTCCGATGACCCGAACCAGCTCCTCCGCCAGTTTCTCCGGGAGCTCCGGAACGCGGGACAGCAGGATGCGCCGCTCCAGCTCCGGGTCGGGAAAGTCGATGTGCAGGAACAGGCAACGACGCTTCAGCGCCTCGGACAGCTCGCGCGTCGCGTTGGACGTCAGCAGCACGAACGGCTTTCGCGTCGCGGTGATGGTGCCCAATTCCGGCACGGTGACGGCGAAGTCGGACAGCACCTCGAGCAACAGGCCCTCGATCTCGATGTCGGCCTTGTCGGTCTCGTCGATCAGGAGCACGGTCGGCTCGGTACGGCGGATTGCCGTCAGAAGCGGCCGCGACAGCAGGAACTCCTCGCTGAACACGTCCATCTTGGTCTGATCCCAGTCGCTCGACCCAGACTGGATCCGCAGGATCTGCTTGGCGTGGTTCCACTCGTAGAGCGCCCTCGCCTCATCGACGCCCTCGTAACACTGGAGTCGCACCAGACCGGAACCCGTGCACTGCGCGACGGCGCGCGCCAACTCGGTCTTGCCGACACCGGCCGGACCTTCGACGAGCAGGGGCTTGCCCAGCCGGTCGGCGAGGAAGACGGCTGTGGCCGTGGCGGTATCGGGCAGATAACCGGTCTCGGCAAGCCGCTTGGCGACATCGTCGATGTCGGTGAAGAGCGGCGTCGGCTGGGCGGGGGCACTCACGCGAGGTGTTCTCCTGTCAGGAAGGACGGGTGTGGCCGTCACCCCACACGATCCATTTGGTCGAGGTCAACTCCGGCAGGCCCATCGGTCCGCGGGCGTGCAGCTTCTGGGTGGAGATGCCGATCTCGGCGCCGAAGCCGAACTGCTCGCCGTCGGTGAACGCCGTCGAGGCGTTGACCATCACCGCGGCGGCGTCGACCCGTTCGCTGAACCGTTGCGCGGCAGCGAGTTCGGTCGTGACGATGGCCTCGGTGTGACCGGTGCCGTACTCGTTGACGTGCTCGACGGCCGCATCCACACCGTCGACGATCGCCACCGCGATGTCCATCGACAGGAACTCGGCGCGCAACTCCTCTTCGCTGGGGTCGAGGTGCACGGTGACGCCCGCCGTCTCGAGTGCGCCGACCAACCTCGGCAACGCCACGTCGGCGATCCCGGAGTCGATCAGCAGCGTCTCGGCGGAGTTGCACACGCTGGGGCGACGGGTCTTGGAGTTCAACAGGATTCGCTCGGCGGTGTCGAGATCCGCCGCAGCGTGCACGTAGACGTGGCAGTTGCCGACACCGGTCTCGATGGTGGGCACCGTGGCATCGCGCACGACCGCGTCGATGAGCCCGGCTCCCCCGCGCGGGATGACGACGTCGACCAGACCGCGGGCCTGGATGAGGTGCGTGACGCTGGCCCGGTCCGCGCTGGGCAGCAGCTGTACGGCGTCCTCCACCAGGCCTTCACCGAGCAGGGCGGCCCGCAGTGCGACCACCAAGGCGTGGTTGGACCTGGCGGCCGACGAACTCCCGCGCAGCAGCACCGCGTTACCGGACTTCAGCGTCAGCCCGAAGGCATCGACGGTGACGTTGGGACGGCCCTCGTAGACCATGCCGACGACGCCGAGCGGCACGCGCTGCTGCCGGATCTGCAAACCATTGGGCAGGGTGCGGCCGCGGAGTACTTCGCCGATCGGGTCGGGGAGCCCGGCGACCTGCCGCAGACCCGCCGCGATGCCGTCGATGCGCTGGGGGTTGAGGGCCAGCCGATCCAGGAGGGCCTCGGGAGTGCCTGTCGCACGCGCGGCGTCGAGGTCTGCGACGTTGGCGGCAAGCACGTCGTGGGCGTGGGCCAGCACGGCGTCGGCGGCGGCGTGTAGCGCCCGGTTCTTGGTCTCGGTGTTCAGCGACCCGAGGCTGCGCGCGGCGACGCGGGCCCGACGGGCCGCGTCGTGGACCTGTTGGCGCAGATCGGTCTGGGGAGGAGCCTCGACGCTCATTAGTGCAGCTTATCGAGGTATCCCGCGAACGGCCCGGTTGGGGTTACGGTAGCGGCGTGGCGAGGGTATGCGTGATCGGAAGCGTGAACCTCGACCAGTCGTTCGCCGTGGCCAGGCTGCCACAGCCGGGCGAGACGGTACTGGCCTCCTCGTCGTCGTCGTCTCCCGGCGGCAAGGGCGGCAATCAGGCCGTCGCCGCCGCCCGGGCGGGCGCCTCGGTTCAACTCGTCGCGGCGCTGGGCGATGACGCCGCGGCGTCGAGATTGCGCTCCCACCTTCACGACAACGACGTTGGGCTGGACGGCACGGTGACGGTGCCGGGACCGAGCGGGGCGGCGGCGATAGTCGTGGATGCCACGGCGGAGAACGTCATCGTGGTGGCACCGGGAGCCAATGAGCACCTGTCCATGGCGTCGGCTGCGGCCAGGCGCGTGGTGTCCAGCGCCGAGGTGGTGTTGCTGCAGTTGGAGATCCCCATGGCGACGGTGCTGGCGGGCGCTCGCCTGGCTCGGGACGCAGGGGCCCTCGTGATCGTGAACGCGTCACCGTCGGGCGCCGACCCCGCGGCGCTCGCCGCCCTGGCCCAGGTGGTCGACGTCGTCGTGGTCAACGACGTCGAGGCCGCGCAATGGCGTTGGCCGGTCGAACATCTCGTCGTCACCCGGGGAGCGGCCGGCGCCCGGTACCAGGCCGGCGAGATCAGCCTGGATGTTCCCGCTCCCCCCGTCGAGGCCGTCGACACCACCGGCGCGGGTGACGTCTTCGCCGGAGTCCTTGCGGCCGAGTGGCTTTCCGGTCCGCAACGCGCACTGCGACGCGCGTGTGCGGCGGGCGCCCTGGCCACCCTGACGACCGGCGCCGGGGATTGTGCCCCAACGGCCGAAGCCATCGACGACGTACTCGACGACGACCAGGGAGACCCATGACCACCGCTGCGCACGCCCCCCGTCCACCCGACGGAGACTGGCTGGGCACGCCCTTCCTGAGATTCGAACGCGAGGGACCGTTCGCCGTGGTCACCCTCGACCGGCCCGAGGCACGCAACGCGATGACGCCCGCCATGTACTTCGGTATCCGCTACGCCGTCACCCACGTCGAGGCCGACGACGACCTCGCCGGGCTGCTGATCACGGGTACCGGTGACGTCTTCGCCCCCGGTGGCGATCTGGGTGGTGGTGACGGCGTGGACGACTGGATGAGCTTCGGCGCCGCGCTGTCGATGGACGTAACACCGTTCGAAACCCTGCGTCAGTCAGTCAAACCGGTGGTGTCGGCCGTCAACGGGCTCTGCTAGGGCGGCGGCTTGCAGATCGCGATGTGCAGCGACATGGCCGTCGTCAGCGATCGCGCGACGTTCCGGGTGCCCGAGCTGTACCGCGGCATCGCCGACACCTACTACAGCCAGATGTTGGCGCGGATCATTGGGCCGGTCCGGACCAGGGACCTGATGTTCACCGGGCGCACGCTGTCCGCGCAGGAGGCCGTCGACTGGGGCATGGTGGGCCGGCTGGTGCCCCACGACGATCTCGCCGCGGCCGCCCGCGAGGTGTTGACCCAGTGCTGCCGCACCGCACCGCGTGCCCGCTCGGTGGTGAAGTCGAGCCTGGACAATTACCTGGGCCTGTTCGACCGGATCGGCATGAAGGCCAGCTACAGCGGCGACGAGGCCAGGGAGGGCTTCCTCGCGTTCAAGGGCAGGCGCTCACCCGAGTGGGTGCATCCGGCTCTCCGGGTCGACGGCCGGCTCTAACGGCTGAGGTCGAGCTGCCCGGCGGCGTCACCGGCGGCGAGGGCCTTCAAGAACATCGTCACGTAGTCGGGAAAGCGGGGCCCCGATCGCCGCCCGAGCGGGTCCGACGTCACCTGCTGACCCCACCGACCGCGAAAGCCCGTCTCGCCGCCATCGGACGGCCACCAGACCTGGGTCGCCCGGTCGACGATGAAGTCGTACCGGCGGCCGTTCACGCTCAGGTTCTGTCGTGCAGCCCAGTCGTGCACGTCGCCACCACCGTCGGCGATGGCCAGACCGGCGGGCCGTATCGTCTTGCCGTCCCCCGCCGCGGGCGCCACGTCGGGCTCGGCGCCGTCCCCCGTGGCGACCCCGTCGAAGCCAGATGGTTCCGGAATCAGACCTTCGACGGCGGCGCTGACCACCCCGGCGACGAGGCCCCAGGGCCCCAGTGACCAACCGGCGACGATCTTGGCGATGAAGGCGCCCGCGTCCTCGGCGAAGTCACTGTCGGCGTCGGGCGTCACACTCGCCGTGTCGTAAAGGCCGCAGTGAGTGGGCCGTTCGCCGTTCTGAAACGGTTCCAAGATATGGCTGCCGGGTGTCGTGTAGAGGCCGTGCGATCCACGGGCGACGTAGAGCCGAGGGTGCTCGCCGACGACTTCCGGCTGGCCCGCGGTCATCCCTGTCTCGGGTCGCCAACCCTCCACCTTCATCACCGTGAGGCCGTCGGCGTCGAACTCGTAGGGCCGGTAGGTCCACGTCCCGTTGATCAGCACCGGACTGGGCCGGGCTCCCGTATGTCCGAAGAACCGCGGCATGGCGGACGGAAGTTTGCCGTCACCGTCGAGCAGGATCGCTATGCACTGCCAGTCGCCGGCCCGACACAACGCCTCCGTTGCCTCGACATTCTGGCAGGACACCACGTTCAGCGACTGCTCGTGGGCGGGGAAGAAGAGGTAGTAGCAGAGCAGGATCGGATTCTTGAACCGCGCGAGGACCTTGCCGAGGTCGGGTGCGTTGACTCGGGCGGCGAGCCGAACCAACCTGTCGGGGTCGAAAACCTCTGCGTGATACCAGAATCGACTGGCCGCCAGTTCCAGGTCGGCCGAGTACCGGGCCGCAATCTCGTTTCTGTCGGCGTAGACGTCGGCACTCGACGTCGTGACGTCGGGTTCGTGCTGGCCGTTCTTGTCCTTCCACCCACCCAATTCGAGGAAGCGTTGATCACGCTCGCCATCGAGAAGGAACGACGGTGTGCTCAGGCGTGCGCCGGGCTCGCCGTCGGTGGCGGCCAGGCCCGGGCCCGCCAGCGGCGCGCGGGGGAACGGGTCACCGGGGTTGCCGCCCCAGTTCTCCTTGTCGTCGAACGCCGATTGCGATGACCACAGCGCGGCGTGCTCGACGAATCGTTTGGCGTCCACCGGAAAGAAGGGCTCGTCGGGATGACAGAACAACACGGGCTCGAAGCGACGAATCAACGCCTCCGTGGGATCCACCGGAGATTCCGGCGTGATCACGCTCAGGGGAGCGACTTTCACCTCGAGCACGACAGCCGCGGCGTTCTCGGCGGCGTTCCACGTCCACCCGACTCCTGACAGGGCAGTGGCTGAGTCCTGGGTCTGCAGCGTCGCTCCCTTGCCCAGGAACTGGTTCGGTGTCTGTTCGTCGATCTCGGTGAAGCCGACACCCGGAGTCACCGGTCGCAGTGGATCGTTGAAGAGATCGAGCATGATGCCGCCAACGGTGAAGTTCCGCAAAGGATCTGCGGACGGAGCGAGGCTGGCGGTCAACGCCGTGGCGGTCGTGGTAGCGGTGTTGCTCTGGGCAACGGCCGTGGCTCCGTCGGCGCCGGTCGTATCGACGTCGTCGTACTCGAACACCGACCAGGCACACAGATCCTGTGTCTGGCCGCCGAAGTCGATGAGGACCTGCCCGGCTGACGGAGCCGGCGCCATGGCTCGGAAGCAGGTCAGACGCCGGTTGTCGCCACCACCGGTAGTGACGGTCCTGACCACGGTCCACGTCAGGCCGTTGCCGCTCACCGTCGGCGCGATCGCCAACCCACCTGGGTTTCCCGGTCTGGTGTTCGCGACGAAGAGCAGCACCAGGGTATTTGCGCCCGGCTGGACGATCGCCGTCTGGTACAGGCTGCCGTCACCGATGGAGTTGCCGGCCGTGAGCTTCCTACGTGCCACGGTTCTCCGTCCCGCGGACCTTGGTCGTGACGTGCTGATTCCGGTTCCGCTTCTCCACGGTCTTCGTCAGATTCTCGATCATGTCGCTGAACTGGTCGTCGCAGTACATCGGCGGCACCTGGTCGGCGATGGTCTTGAGGCATGGCTCGCCCAGAAGGGCGATGACGTCGGGATTCTGGAGTGGATCCAGCCCGGCGAGCTGCAGGAAGGAGATCAGATCGGCCAGGATGGGAACGATGTCTGCAAGGGTGCCGGCCGACCAGAGTCGCCGGTAGTCATCTGCGACCGATCGCCAGCGATCTCGCGTTTGATCACCGTGGTTGAGGCCATCGCGAAGGATGCCGTCGACCGCTCGTACGAGCATCTGGCGCAGCCGTATCTCACAGTCCCGATGCTCGTCGAGGACCTCGCCGAAGGCGTGACTCCATTCCGCCCAGCAGGTCTTCACGCTGTCGTCCACGGGGCGGCCGGTGAACTCTTGGTCGACCCGATGGGGATCGATTCGCCAGACCTTCACGTCGTCGATTCGGCCGGCCAGCCCGAAAGTGGGCGTGCTGGTGAAGTTGCCGATCGTCACGGCGGTGGTCGTATTGATCGGCCACAGGGGCCTGCTGAGTCGAGCTACGGTCTGACCGTCGACGTACAGCTCCATCGTGGACACGCCATCGTGGAGGAACCCGAGCGTCATCCATCGCCCGGTGGGCACTTCGAACGTCGGATCGAAGGCGTTGAAGTGCGTCCAGATCTCGGCGTAGTGAGGATACGAGCTGAAGCGCGCACCGAAGCCGTCACCACGAAGCGAGAACGTGAACGAGTCGGCGTCGATCATCACGTCGGTACCCCCGGCGACGTCGCGGATGCATACCACCTCGGCGCGAACGGCCCTCAGCGGATTCCAGGCCTTCGTGGCACGTACGCGAATCATGCTGGTGCGCTGGAGGTTGATTGCTCCGGAGCCCGGCTGTGCACCATCGCTCAGGAAGTCGGCGTCGGGCACGTTCACGGCTACCCCGTGACTGCCGCGGCCGGGTGACTGGTCGAAGACGACGCCCGGCGTGCCGACGTAGGCGTGATGGAGGATGAGTTCCCACGGGTCGGCCATGAGTGCCCCGATTCCAGGTTGGCACGCTCGGGAAATGACGCTACGCCGGTTGGTGACGGTTGACCATGCCGGGCGCAGCCCCGATCAGCCTTCCGGTATGTTGCGCTCGATCTCCTCGAGCCACACCCGCGCCGACATGTCCGACGGCGCGCGCCAGTCACCGCGCGGTGAGAGTGCCCCGCCCGCTGACACCTTGGGTCCGTTCGGCAGCGCGGAACGCTTGAACTGGCTGAACGAGTAGAAGCGCTGCACGAAGACCTGGAGCCAGTGCCGGATCTCGCTCAGGGTGTACTCCGGTCGCTTGTCCACCGGGTAACCCGCCGGCCACTCACCCGCCTCTGCGTCGTGCCAAGCGTGCCACGCCAGGAAGGCGACCTTCGACGGCCGATACCCCCAACGGAGCATCTGAAACAGTGAGAAGTCCTGCAGCACATAGGGTCCCACCTTGGCCTCGCTGCTCTGGATCTCCTCGTCCTCCCCGGCGGGTACCAGTTCCGGGGTGATCTCGGTGTCGACCACCGACTGCAGCACGGTGTTGACGTCGTCGGAGAACTCGCCGGAGGCGATCACCCAGCGAATCAGGTGCTGAATCAACGTCTTCGGCACTCCGCCGTTGACGTTGTAGTGCGACATCTGGTCACCGACGCCGTACGTCGACCAGCCGAGCGCGAGCTCGGACAGGTCTCCGGTGCCGAGCACGATGCCGCCGCGCTGATTGGCCAGCCGGAACAGGTAGTCGGTCCGCAGGCCGGCCTGGACGTTCTCGAACGTGACGTCGTAGACCTCCTCACCGCGCGCGAACGGATGGTCCATCTCGGTGAGCATCAGTGCTGCCGTGTCACGGATGTCGATCTCGGCGAACGTCACGCCGAGCGCCGCGCCGAGCGCGACCGCATTGCCCTTGGTGCGGTCCCCGGTGGCGAAGCCGGGCAACGTGAACGCCAGGATGTCACTGCGCGGACGACCCTCGCGGTCCATCGCCCGGGCCGCGACGATCAGCGCGTGGGTTGAATCGAGCCCACCGGACACGCCGATGACGATCTTGGGATAGTTCAGCGCGCGAAGTCGCTGTTCCAGTCCGGACACCTGAATGCTGTAGGCCTCGTAGCAATCCTGTTGCAGCCGAGCGGGATCGGACGGTACGAAGGGAAGACGTTCGACCGTGCGCCGCAGCCCGATGTCACCCGCTGGTGGGTCGACGACGAACTCGACCTGACGAAAGCGGTCGGTGAGAGCGTGGTGGTGGCGGCGGTTGTCGTCGAACGTGCCCATGCGCAACCGCTCGGCGCGGAGGAGTTCGGTGTCCACGTCGGCGACCGACTTGCGTTCACCCTTCGGGAACCGTTCGGACTCGGCGAGCAGCACGCCGTTCTCGTAGATCATCGTCTGGCCATCCCAGGCCAGGTCGGTGGTCGACTCGCCCTCCCCCGCGGCGGCGTAGACGTAGGCTGCCAGGCACCGCGACGACGCCGACTGCGCTAGGAGCTTGCGGTCGTCGGCCCGCCCGATGGTAATGGGGCTGCCGGAGAGGTTCGCCAACACGGTCGCACCGGCCAGCGCGGCTTCGGCGCTGGGCGGCAGGGGAACCCACATGTCCTCGCAGATCTCGACGTGCAGCACGAAACCGGGCAGATCGGTCGCCGTGAACAGCAGGTCGGGTCCGAACGGTGCCTCGCTACCGCCGACGCGGATGACGCCGCCCTGATCGTCGCCGGGCGCGACCTGGCGCCGTTCGTAGAACTCGCGATAGGTCGGAAGGTAGGACTTCGGCGCCACCCCGAGAACTGTGCCGCGGTGAATCACGACCGCGGTGTTGTAGATCCGGTGGCGATGCCGCAGGGGCGCGCCGACCACCAGCACCGGCAGCAGGTCGGCCGACGCCGACACCAACCCGTCGATGGCCTCCTCGACGGCGTCCAGCAGGGTGTCCTGCAGGAGGATGTCCTCGATCGAGTACCCGCACAGCGTCAGCTCGGGAAAGACCGCCAGGGCGACACCCTCGTCATGGCATTCGCGCGCCAGCCGCAGCACCGACTCGGCGTTCGCTTGCGGGTCGGCGAGTGTCGTGTGATGGGTGCAGGCGGCCACCCGCACGAAGTCGTGCCGATAGGCCGAATAGAAGTCCACGGGGTCATCATTCCAAAGCAGGTGACGCACGAGCCCGTTTGGTGGTCTCAACGACGTATCGGAAGTGGCAGTCGCCGTGCCGCGCCGTTTCACAACCATTTCGTTGTGAATACCTGCGCAACGGGTGTTTCTCCCCAGGACCGCGATGGCCAATCATGGCCGCAGGGCGAATCGGCCCATGCCAAACAAGGAGCAGTACGTGACTTCAGTCGCCGCCGCCAGGAGCATCGACGTCGAACTCAGCCGACGCGCGGCCAAGGTCGTGCCCGGCGGCATGTACGGGCACCAAGCGGTTCGTCACATGTCGTCGGCCTACCCGCAGTTCTTCGCAGCTGGCGATGGGGCGTTGATTACCGACGTCGACGGGAACGAATACGTCGACCTCGTGTGCAGTTGGGGACCCATAGTGCTGGGTCACCGCGATCCGGTCGTCACGCAGGCGGTGCAGGCTCAGATGGAGGTCGGCGACTGTCTCGACGGACCGGGGCCCGTGCTGGTCGACCTGGCCGAGACCCTGGTCCGCGTCATCTCCGACGCCGACTGGATTCTGTTCGGGAAGAACGGAACCGATGCCACCACCGCGTGCCTGACCATCGCCCGGGCCCATACGTCACGGTCGGTGATCTTGGTCGCCCGCGGCGTTTACCACGGCGCTGCGCCGTGGTGTTCGCCCGTTCCAACCGGAACCCTGCCAAGCGATCGAGCCGCAATGGGGTACTTCGACTACAACGATCAGGCCGACTTCGACCGGGCCGTGGAAGCGGCGGGCGAGGATCTCGCCGGGGTCATGCTGACCCCCTTCCGCCACGTCGAGGGCGAGGATCAGGAACTCGTCGACCAAGAGTTCGCGCGGCACGTCCGACGACGATGCGACGCCCTTGACGCCGTCCTCATCCTCGACGACGTGCGCTGCGGGTTCCGGCTCGCCTACGGCGGTAGCTGGGAACCGCTCGGCGTGGCTGCGGACCTGAGTGCGTGGAGCAAGGCCATCGCGAACGGTTATCCACTGGCGGCGGTCACGGGCCGCGAGGCCTTGCGCGATGCGGCCTCGACGGTGTTCCTCACCGGGTCATTTTGGATGAACGCGACACCGATGGCGGCAGCACTTGCCACCATCACACGGCTCGGGGAGATCGACGGGGTCTCGTTGATGCGGCGGGCCGGCGCCCGATTGCGGGAGGGCCTGCTCGCGCAGGCCGCCGACAACGGGCTCGTGATCGCCTACACCGGTCCCGACGTGATGCCCTACATGACCTTCGCCGGAGACGTCCATCACGCCCGGATGACGTGCTTCGCCGAGGCTGCCCTAGCCGCTGGCGTCTACCTGCATCCCAAGCACAACTGGTTCATGTCCTGCGCGATGGAGGACGCCGTCGTCGACCGGGCCTTGCGCGGCACCGAGCCCGCGTTCGCCGCCGTGCGAAGGCAATTCGGCACCAACTGACCTCGCCGCACCCATCAAGGAGATCCCATGACCGAACTCGACCGCCCCGCCGCCCGGCGCAATGCCGCGTCGCGACCCGAAGCGAACCCCAACGACGCGACGCTGGCGTCGTTCGGCTACACCCAGGAGCTCAAGCGCACGTTGCGCTTCTTCTCGCTGTTCGCAATCTCCTTCTCGATCGTGTCCATCTCGACGGGCATCTTCCTGAACTACGGCTTCGCCATCAATCAGTTTGGCGGCGCGTCGATTTGGACGTGGCCCATCGCCGCGGCCGGCCAGATCGTGATGGCACTGCTCATCGCCGAACTGAGCACCAAGATCCCGTTGGCCGGTTACGCCTACCAGTGGGGAGCTCGGCTGGTCGGCTCGACCTATGGCTGGTACACGGGCTTCTTCGGTCTGCTGTACATGAGCATCACGGGTGGTGCGATCATCCTGTTGGGCGCCACCCCGCTGTTGTTCGAGGCGTTGGGCACGAGTCCACCCGACGGCGTGTTGCTCGGTGTCGCGATCGCCATCCTCGCGTTCACCGTCCTCATCAACATCGTGGGCGTTCAATTGGCAGCCAGGGTCAACAACACCGCGGTGATCGCCGAAATCGTCGGCACGGTATTGCTGGCCATCACGGTGGTCGTCGCGTTCGGGTTGTATGCCGGGGACGACGGTGGCTCGGTCGCCAATCTGACGGACAGCACCGGAACGGCGGGCTCGGGCATCGGCCACTTCGTCCTTGCCGGCCTGCTGGGCATCTACACGATGGTCGGCTTCGAGCTTTCCGCCGACCTGACCGAGGAGGCGGTCGATTCGCAGAAGGCCGTGCCGCGGGGGGTCCTGATGGGCGTCATCGGCTCCGCGGTGCTCGGCATGTTGGCGCTGATCTGCTTCACCGTCGCCATGCCGAATCTGGAAGCGGCACAGGCATCTGATGCCCCCATCGTGACGATCGCCGAGTTCTATCTGCCGACCACTCTGGTGAAGGTCTTCATCGTGGTGGTGGCGTTCTCCATGATCGCGCTGGTGATCGCCAACCAGGCCGCCCAGGCTCGACTGATGTACTCGATGGGGCGGGACAACATGCTGCCGTTCTCACGGCACTTCCGCTTGGTCAACCCTCGGACCCAGACGCCGATGCGAGCACTCATCGTGGGAGGCGTGGTCAGCGTCGGGTTCATGATCTACGGCTTCCTGCAAACGGATTCGTTCACGACGCTCGTCGGGGCGACCTCCATCGCGCCGTACCTGGTCTACCTTCTGATCGTCGGATCGTACATGCGCCGACGCCCGACCCTGGCGGCCGCGCCAGGTGCCTTCAACCTCGGGCGATGGGGTGTGCCGTTGATGGTCGTCGGACTGCTGTGGATCGTCAGCGCACTGCTGATCCTGACCATCCCCGCTGACTTCCACGGCGCAGTGAAGGTGGTAGCAGGAGCGACCGTCCTGGCGGTGTTGTGGCACGTTCTGGTGTTGCGGGGTCGCATCAAACGGGGCGAGTCCGGGGTGGCGAAGTTCGAGGACACGGTGCGGCAAGCGTGAATTGAACTCCCTTGAAAGGGTTTTCGATGCCCTCGACCGTCTCCACCTCACGGCTGCGGACTTCTTGGGCAACCCGATTGAAGGCGACGGCGAGCGGCGATACCCGGTCCCGTCGCCAGGCGATGGCCACTGCAGAACCCGGAACGTCCACGATCGGGATGTAGCGAACTCCCGTGTGCGGTATGTAACGCATGATCGCGGCCGGGTTGACGGTGCAGGCCAGCCCGGCGGCGATCAGCTCGATCTCCTCGGTGTTGCTGGTCGTCGGCGTGAGCAACGGGTCGGTCATCCCGGTGCGAAAGTCCTGAAGGGACCAGAAGCGCCGGTATTCCTCGTCGCCGGAACGACCCACGGCAAGCGGCACGTCGAGAATGTCGTTCACCGACAACGTCGTTCGTTGTGCGAGAGGGTGACGTACGGACACCGTCAGCACCCGCGGCTCCACGAAGAGTGTGTGAGCGACGATGCTGGAGTCGGCCAGGGGCGGCCGGATGATCGCGACGTCCGCCCAATGGTTCGACAACCCGGCGCTCTGGTCCGGGAGCCCGAACTCACGCATCTCGATCTCCACGTTGGGAAATTGCCGCGAGAATTCCTCGACGATGAAGGGCGTCAGCTCCAGCGCTGCTCCCAACCCGAACCCGATGCGGAGATGGCCGACCGCACCGACGTCGTGGCGCCGGGCTTCCTCAATCGCCGCGTCGAGGCTGGCCAGCGCAGACTGCACGCCCACGAGAAACGCTGCGCCCGCGGGCGTCAGTTCCACGGACCTGGTGGTCCGGTAGAACAGCAGCGCACCGACCTCCCCTTCGAGATCGCGAATCTGCCGCGACAGTGATTGCTGGGCCATGAACAGTCGGGCCGCTGCCCGGGTGAAGTGGCGCTCCTCTGCAACGACCGCGAAGTAGCGGAGCTTCCGCACGGTCACGTCCATGCAGGCACGATAACGCGGCACTGAGCCGTCGACACCCGATCACACGTCGACGGCACCGCCTATCCTGGATGGAGATGAACGGCGCAGGAGCTCCAGAACTGGTCAACGTGCTCGCAGGTCGGCGGCTGGCCGTGCTCACCGGCGCCGGCATGTCCACCGATTCGGGCATCCCCGACTACCGCGGTCCCGACTCGCCGCCGAGCAACCCCATGACCATCCGCCAGTTCACGTCCGACCCCGTCTACCGGCAGCGGTACTGGGCGCGCAATCACGTCGGCTGGCGGCACATGCACGACACGCTGCCCAACGCCGGGCACCGCGCCCTCGCCGAGCTGGAGCGCGCGGGCGTGGTCACGGGACTCATCACCCAGAACGTCGACCTACTGCACACCAAGGCCGGCAGTCGGGCCGTGATCAACCTGCACGGCACGTACGCGCAGGTCATATGTCTGGCATGCGGGTTCACGCTCGCGCGCGCGCAGCTGGCCGACGAACTCGAGGCGTTGAACCCCGGCTTCGCCGAACGCGCCGAACGGGTCGGCGGCATCGCCGTAGCGCCCGACGCCGACGCCATGGTCGAGCAGACGTCGTCGTTCCGCTACGTCGACTGCCCGCGCTGCGGGGGCATGCTGAAGCCCGACATCGTCTACTTCGGTGAGAGCGTGCCCAAACTGCGCGTTGCGCAATCCTTTTCGATGGTCGACGCGGCGGACGCGCTCCTCGTTGCCGGTTCGTCGTTGACGGTGTTCTCGGGACTGCGATTCGTCCGCCATGCCGTGGCCACGGGTAAGCCCGTCGCGATCGTCAACCGCGGACCCACGCGCGGCGACCCCCTGGCGACCGTCAAGCTCGACGCCGGCTGCTCGGAGCTGCTGGTGCTCCTCGCTGACGAACTCTCCCCGATCTCCGCCCGCTAGAAGGTCACCGGCAACGAGCGGACGCCGTGGACGAAGTTGCCCGGGACGTACGACGCATCACCGGCCTCGATCCCGGGCAACTGGGCCAGCAGTTCGCCGAAGAGCGCGCGCAACTGAGCCCGGGCGACGTGCGCGCCCAGGCAGAAGTGCCTGCCGCCGCCTCCGAAGGCGAGGTGCGGATTGGGCTTGCGGGCAAGGTCGAAGCGGTGCGGGTCCACGATGGCCGAGTCGTCGAAGTTGCCGGAGGCGTAGAACATCACGACCTTCTCGCCGGCGGCGACGTCCTGCTCGCCGAGCCGGCAGTCGATCGCGGCCGTGCGGCGGAAGGTCATCACCGGGGTGGCCCAGCGGAGGAACTCCTCGACGGAGCCGCCGATGCGGTCCTCGAAGTCCGCCATCAGCCACGATCGCTGATCCCCGAAGTCGCTGAGCGCCTTCACGGTATGGCTCGCCGTCTGGCGCGTGGTGTCGTTGCCCGCCACGGCCAGCAGCACGAAGAAGGCGGCGATCTCGGCGTCGGTGAGCCGGTTCCCGTCGACCTCCGCCTGAACCAGCGCACTGATGAGGTCGTCGCCGGGGTGCGCGCGCCGATCGGCCGCCAGTTCACCCGCCACCTGGTGCAGGTACATCTGGCTTCCGACCAGTACCTCCAACGGGTTTCGTCCGTCCAGGTACACCGGGTCACCCCATGACACCATCGCGTCGGCGGCGTCGGCTACCTGCATCCGCTCGGATTCGGGGATGCCCACCATGTCCGACAGCGTGCGGATCGGCAGTTCCTTGGCGCAGTGTTCGACGAAGTCGGCACCGCTGCCCGCGTCGCGTAACTCGTCGACGATGGCGGCTGCGTTGGCCTTGATCGAATCTTCGATGCGGCGGACCTGCCGCGGGGTGAAGGCGGCGTGCACGACCTTGCGAATCATGGTGTGACGCGGCGGGTCCATGGCGAGGAAGGACTGGGACGCCTCGAGCAGTTCCTCGGGCACGTTCTCGAACAGCACACCCCTACCCGAGAGGAAGGTGTCGCTGTCGCGGCTGACGGTGACGATGTCGGCGTGGCGGGTCACCGCCCAGAAGCCGCGGTCGGCGGGATCGTGCATCAGCGCGTCCTCGACGGGTGGATGCCAACTGACCGGTCGACTCTTGCGCAGTTCGGCGAACGACCTCTCGCGGTCGGCGGCGGTCGTGGACCAGAACGCGCGCGAGGACAGGTCGATGGAATCGTACGGGCGCGGCGGAGCGGGTGTGAGCGGCGACACAAACATGACAGTGACGATAAGTCTAGACACTATGTCTAGTCAAGGTGCCGACGGTCCGGCTACGCTTTGCCCATGCCGTCGGTCACCAGGAAACCGCAGGCCAACCGGCAGCAGCGGCGCGAGCAGGTCGAACGCCGCCTGCTCGACGCGACGGAGCGCCTGATGGCGGGCGGGGCCAGCTTCACCGCGCTCAGCGTCGACCGGCTGGCCACCGAGGCGGGCATCTCCCGCGCGAGCTTCTACATCTACTTCGAGGACAAGGGCCATCTGTTGCGGCGCTTGACCGGCCAGATCTTCGATGATCTGGGGGCGGCCGCCGAACTCTGGTGGGGCGTCTCCTCACGACGCGACCCCGCCGACGTGCTGGCGTGCATGACCGCCCTCGTCGCCGGCTATCGCACGCATCAACCACTGCTGGTGGCGCTCAACGAGATGGCCGCCTACGACCCACAGGTCGGCGCCACCTACCGCGAGGCCCTGGAGTCGATCGCGGGCCGCCTCGAAACCGTCATCGAGGCGGGCCAAGCCGACGGCTCCATCCGGCGCGAGCTGTCGGCGGACGTCGTCGCTTCCACGTTGACGTGGATGACCGAGCGGACCTGCCAGCAGAGCCTGCCGGGCCGACCGCCGTCATATGACCAGGAACTAGCCGCCACCTTGACCCAGATCGTCTGGGGCGCCCTGTATCTCGAAACGCCCTAGACGGCGACGAGATCGTCGGCGTGCACCGCGGGTCGGCGCATCTCGGCGGGTAGGTCAGACGTCGAGCGACCCACCATGGTGGCCAATTCCGTTGCGTCATAGGCCACTACGCCCCTGGCCACCACCGTGCCGTCCAGACCGCGGAGTTCGACCACGTCACCGCCATGGAAGCGACCGGACACCTCGGTGATGCCTGCGGGCAATAGCGAGCGTCGCCGGTCGACGACCGCGCGCACGGCGCCGTCGTCGAGCATCAGCGCTCCCGTCGACTCGGCCGCATAGCGGACCCAGAACCGGCGCGACGTCATGCGTTCGGGCCGGGGTGCGAACACCGTTCCCACCGATGCGTCGGCCAGCGCGTCGGCCGCGTCGGCGGCTGCCGCCAACAGCACGGGCACCCCGGCATCGGCCGCCAACAGCGCCGAGGACAACTTCGACGCCATGCCGCCGGTGCCCAGCCGACTGCCACCGCCCGCGATGACACCGTCCAGGTCGTCGGCGCCCGCGACCTCGGAGATGAAGCGGGCTGGGTTGTCGGAGGACGCCTTTCGCGGATCACCGTCGTACAACCCATCGATGTCCGACAGCAAGATCAGGGCGTCGGCTCCGACGAGATGGGCCACCAAGGCCGACAGGCGGTCGTTGTCACCGAACCGGATCTCGTTGGTGGCGACGGTGTCGTTCTCGTTGACGATCGCGACGGCGTGCAACGCACGCAACCGGTCCAGCGTGCGTTGGGCGTTCGTGTGCTGGACGCGCATCGAGATGTCATGGGCGCTGAGCAGCACCTGCCCGACCGTGCGGCCGTACCGGCCGAACGCCGCACTCCACGCGTTCACCAGGGCCACCTGTCCGACGCTGGCCGCGGCCTGCTTGGTGGCGAGATCGGTGGGCCGACGGGTCAGGCCTAGCGGTTCGATGCCCGCCGCGATCGCCCCCGACGAGACGATCACCACGTCCGAGCCCGCCTTCATCCGGGCCTGAATGGCCTCGGCCAACGACGCCAGCCGGCTCGCGTCGAACATGCCCGACGACGTGGTGAGCGCAGTGGTGCCGATCTTGACGACCACGCTGCGGGCCGTTCGGATGGCATCGCGGTGCGGGCTGGTCACGACGGCTCGTCGCCCGCAGAACCTAGGTGTTCGCGACTCTCCCGTCGCTGCTTGCGGGCGATCTTGCGCTCGTCCGCGCGGACCCGGTCGTCCTGCTCGAGGCGCAGGTCCGTCCCGCGTCCCGACATGGTGACGTCGATACCCGCCGGGGTCTGGGGCTCCCAGTCGAAGGTCATGGTGCCGATGGTCACCGCGCAGCCCGCTTTCGCGCCCTGCTTCAACAGTTCGTCCTCGACACCGAGGCGCGCCAACCGGTCGCCCAGGTATCCGACGGCCTCGTCGTTGGCGAAGTCGGTCTGGCCGACCCAGCGCTCGGGCCGCGTACCCCGGACCACGAAGCCGCCTTCGCCGTCTGAGGTGACGGTGAAGCCGCTCTCGTCGACCGCGATGGGCCTGATGACCGCCCGCCGGGGTGGCGCCACGGGTTGGGCCGCACGGTAGGCCGCCACCATGTCCCACAGCGCGAAGATCAACGGCCGTAACCCATCTCGGCTTACCGTGGAGATCTCGTAGACGGGCCAGCCGTACTTGGCGGCGACCTCGTCGCGGACGAAGTCGGCCAATTCGCGGGCATCGGGAACGTCGATCTTGTTCAGCACGACCGCGCGCGGCCGGTCGGCGAGATCGCCCAACGACGAATCGCCCTGCAGCGTCGGGGTGTAGGCGGCCAGCTCAGCCTCCAGCGCGTCGATATCGGAGATCGGGTCACGCCCGGGATCCATGGTGGCGCAATCGACGACGTGCACCAGAACGGCGCAGCGCTCGATGTGGCGCAGGAAGTCCAGCCCGAGGCCGCGGCCCTGCGAGGCGCCGGGAATCAGGCCGGGCACGTCGGCGACGGTGAACGTGTTCTCGCCGGCCGCCACGACGCCCAGGTTGGGCGCCAAGGTGGTGAACGGATAGTCGGCGATCTTCGGCTTGGCCGCCGAGATCACCGAGACCAGTGAGGACTTGCCCGCTGACGGGAACCCAATCAGGCCGACGTCGGCGACGGTCTTGAGCTCGAGGGTGAGGTCACGGGCCTGGCCCGGCTCGCCGAGCAGGGCGAAGCCAGGGGCCTTGCGCGCCCGCGATGCCAGCGAGGCGTTGCCAAGCCCGCCGCGTCCGCCAGCGGCAGCTTCGAAGCGGGTGCCCTCTCCGGTGAGATCGGCGAGCAGCCGGCCTTGTTCGTCGAGGACGATGGTGCCGTCGGGCACCCTCAGTTCCAGGTCGGCACCGAACGCGCCGTCGCGGTTGTTGCCCATCCCCTGCTTGCCGGACGGCGCATCGACGTGCGGGTGGAAGTGGAAGTCGAGGAGCGTATGCACCTGCGGATCGACCACGAAGACGATGCTGCCGCCGCGCCCACCGTTGCCGCCATCGGGCCCGCCGAGGGGCTTGAACTTCTCGCGGTGTACCGAGGCGCAGCCCCTACCGCCGTTACCAGCCCGCGCGTGAATGATGACGCGGTCGACGAATCGAGGCATCGGACGTCCTTCCCATGAAGAAATCTACGTTTTGCAGAGCTTGTGCGAGAGCCGAGCTGCAAAACGTCGATCTCGACTTGGAGTTAGGCCTCCGGAGCCGCTCCGGCGGTGACGTTGGCCTCCGCGCGGACGGTGCGCACGATGTTGACGGTCTTGCGGCCGCGCTTCTCACCGAACTGCACGGCGCCGGGAGCCGTGGCGAACAGGGTGTCGTCGCCACCACGTCCGACGTTCGTGCCGGGGTGGAAATGAGTACCACGCTGGCGAACGATGATCTCGCCCGCCTTGACGACCTGACCGCCGAACCGCTTCACGCCGAGGCGCTGAGAGTTGGAGTCGCGACCGTTGCGCGAGCTGGAAGCGCCCTTCTTGTGTGCCATGTTGGTTCGCTCCCTCTACTACTTGATTCCGGTGACTTTGACGACCGTCAGCTTCTGCCGGTGGCCCTGCCGCTTGTGGTAGCCGGTCTTGTTCTTGAACTTGTGGATGCGGATCTTCGGGCCCTTGGTGTGCTCGAGGATCTCGGCCGTCACGGCAACCTTCGCCAAAGCATCGGCCGCGGTGGTCACGTTCGCGCCATCGACGACCAGCGCCACCGGCAGCGAGACGGAGTCGCCCGCCTCGAGCTCCAGCTTCTCGACCTTGACTATGTCACCGACCGCGACCTTGTACTGCTTGCCGCCGGTCTTGACGATTGCGTATGTCGCCATCGTTGTCGTCTTCCTCTGCTTCACTTGCGGGCGCGCGCCACCCGAAGGCTGCGAACGCGGATCTGGGGTGCGGGGTCGAATGCCCGCCTGTCACCGACCCCCCGTCGTCAAGGGGCCTGCAGACAACTGTGCAAGGTTACGTGACCAGCGGGTAGAGGGTCAAACCGCCATCATGAAACCGGTGGACCTGCGGGGCGAGCGGCCGCACGACGGCGCCGGGGACGGCTGGTCACGGCGACGAGGGGTTCATCCTCGTCGTCGTCTTCGTCATCCTCGTCATCGTCGTCATCAGAGTCGTCGTCGTCATCGTCATCGAGGTCCTCGTCGTCATCCTCGTCGTCCTCGTCATCGGAGTCGTCGTCCGCATTCACGTCGATGACTTCGATGTCGTCGTCCTCGTCGTCCTCGTCGTCCTCGTCTTCGAGGTCGTCGTCCTCATCGTCCTCGTCGTCGTCGGAGTCGTCGGACTCCTCCGCCAGCACCTCTTCGACGGGCTCACGCGTCGCCAGGCCCTCGGCGCCCTCGACGACGATGTCTTCGGCACCCTCGACGTCTTCGGCGACCTCGTCCTCATCGCCCTCTTCGCGGCCGGTCGCCGCGGCCATGGCCCGGAACATCGGATGCTCACCGGCAGCGTGCACAGGGACCTTGGCGACCTGAACCTCTTCTTCGGTGCGGCCACCCTTCTTGCCGCGCTTGCTGCGACGGCCGGTCCCCGGCTCGTTCTTGCGCCCTGCCGTCGAGTTCGAGTCGACGGGATCGCCGTGGAGCATGATTCCGCGCCCGGCGCAGTGCGGGCACGTGGTAGAGAACGCCTCGATGAGGCCGGTGCCCAGCTTCTTTCGCGTCAACTGGACGAGGCCCAGCGAGGTCACCTCGGACACCTGGTGTCGGGTGCGGTCGCGCGACAGGGCCTCCGTGAGTCGGCGCAGCACCAGGTCCCGGTTGGACTCCAGAACCATGTCGATGAAGTCGATGACGATGATGCCGCCGATGTCGCGCAGCCGAAGCTGCCGGACGGTCTCCTCGGCGGCCTCGAGGTTGTTGCGCGTGACGGTCTGCTCGAGGTTTCCGCCCGAACCGGTGAACTTGCCGGTGTTGACGTCGACGACGGTCATCGCCTCGGTGCGGTCGATGACCAGGGTGCCGCCGGACGGCAGCCACACCTTGCGATCCATCGCCTTGGTCAACTGCTCGTCGATTCGGTGCACGGCGAACACGTCAGGGCCTTCGGTCGCGGCGGGCTCGTACTTGCTCATCCGCGGAAGGAGTTCCGGCGCCACCGACGTCACGTAGTCGCTGATGGTGTTCCAGGCGTCTTCACCGGAGACGATGAGGCCGGTGAAGTCCTCGTTGAACAGATCGCGGATGACCTTGACCAGGACGTCGGGCTCTTCGTACAGGGCAACGGCAGCGCCCGCCGCCTTCGCGGTGATGTCCGCGCCCTTCGCCTCGATCTGCGCCCAGCGTTCCTGCAGTCGGTTGACGTCGGTCCGGATGTCGTCTTCCTTGACACCCTCCGACGCGGTGCGGATGATCACGCCCGCGTCCGCCGGGACGACCTCCCGGAGGATCTCCTTCAACCGCTGACGCTCGGTGTCGGGCAACTTGCGGCTGATGCCCGTCGACGAGGCACCGGGAACGTAGACCAGATAGCGCCCCGCCAACGACACCTGCGTCGTCAATCGGGCGCCCTTGTGGCCGACGGGATCCTTGCTGACCTGCACGACGACGTAGTCGCCGGGCTTCAGCGCCTGCTCGATCTTGCGCTGCGCGCCCCCGAGGCCGGCGGCCTCCCAGTTGACTTCGCCGGCGTACAGCACGCCGTTGCGCCCGCGACCGATGTCGACGAACGCCGCCTCCATCGAGGGCAGCACGTTCTGCACGATGCCGAGGTAGACGTTGCCGACCAGGGACGCCGACGCCGCACTGGTCACGAAGTGCTCGACGAGCACACCGTCCTCCAGCACCGCGATCTGCGTGTAGCGGTCGCCTTCGTGCGGCGGCTCGGAACGGACCTTGTCGCGGATCACCATCATCCGCTGCACCGCTTCGCGCCGGGCCAGGAACTCGGCCTCGCTCAGGATCGGCGGACGACGCCGGCCTGCGTCGCGACCGTCACGACGGCGCTGGCGCTTGGCCTCCAGACGGGTCGACCCCGCGATGCCCTGGATCTCGTTGTTCTCGGCCTTCGCCGCCTTGGCGGCCCGCGGTTGACGCTCGTGGACGACGGTGTTCGGGGGGTCGTCGGGCGAGCTGGGCTCGTCGCCGTCCGCGCCGGTGGTCTTGCGACGACGCCTGCGCCGGCGGCGACGGTTGGCACCGTCCCCGCCCGCGTTCTCGTCGTCGGAGCCGTCGTCGTCGTCGGCGTCCTCGTCGTCCGCGGTGTCATCGGAGTCGCCCTGGTCGGACGCCTCGCTGTCGCCATCGTCGTCGGCGCTCTGCTCACCACGCCCACGCCCACGTCCGCGTCGCCCGCGGCGGCGGCGGCGGTTGGCGGGGCGATCGCCCTGCTCGTCGTCACCCTCGCCCTGGACGTCGTCATCGTCCTCGTCGTCCTCGTCGTCCTCATCCTCGTCGTCCTCGGCGATGACGACTGGCTTCGGTGGGACGAACGCGACGGGCTGCGGCGCGACGAACAGCGGCATGTAGGGAGCAGGCGTTGCCGTCTCGGGCAGCGGTTCCGGCACCGGTGGCGGCTCGGGATCCACTTCGAGCGCTTCGGCGGCCGCCGGAACGGTAGCTGCGACGGTCTCGGTGAAGACCGCGCCGGGATCGCGGTTCAGTTGCGCCGGAGGGTCCTCGTTGCGCCGCGCGTCTTCAGACAGATCGAATGGGGCGGAAATATCACGGTCAGCCACGTACTCTCCTCAAGCCCCCGGGCGCGTCGTGGTGACGCGGCCACGCGAGGGCTCTCGCTATGGACCCGTGGAACTCTTCCCGGGCTTGTCATGGTCTCGCTCCGAGCGGCTCGTGACGAACCCTCAGTGCCTGGCTGAATGACGACTGGACTCCGCGCCGCACTCGGAGAACGTCCTAGGTGGTCGCGCTCGCCCAAGTCTTCATCCGGGTGTCCCGCTCCGTTATGAAGCAGGTCACCCTCAGCCAGTATCCCATACCGCAGCGGCAATCCCGGACGAGGTGCCGGTTTAGGCCCCTCGAACAGTCAGCGTCCGGGAAACCACAGCTCGATTTCGCGGGCCGCGGAGTCGGGCGAGTCGGAGCCGTGGACGAGGTTGTCCTGGGTCACCAGGGCCAGGTCACCGCGGATGGTGCCGGGCGCGGCCTTCTCGACCGGATCGGTGCCGCCGGCGATCTGCCGGAACGCCGCAATGGCCCTGGGGCCCTCCACGATGACGGCCACGACGGGTCCCGAGGTGATGAACTCGAGCAGCGAGGGGAAGAAGGGCTTGCCTTCGTGCTCGGCATAGTGTTGCCGCGCGACGTCCTCGCTGACGTCCTTCAGTTCCAGGGCCGCGATCGTCAGGCCCTTGCGTTCGATACGGCTGAGAATCTCCCCCACCAGGAGGCGTTTCACGCCGTCGGGCTTCACCAACACCAGCGTCCGCTCAGTCACGGCGAGGAAGCCTACCCGTCAGTAGGCGGGGGCTGCTGACCGGGCAGCAGCCCACGGTCCTGACGGCGCTTCACCTCGGCGCGCAGATACGCGATCAGCCCCCACACCGCGGCGAACACCACCCCGATGAAGGCGATCGCCCCGGAGATGACCACCCCGCCGATCAGCACTACCTGTACGGCCAGGTTCGCCTTCAGCGCCCACGGCTTGCCCTGGACACCCGCGAGCAGGATCAGCACTCCCGTGATGCCGATGAGGAAGCCGCCACTGACCCACGTCAGGCCGCCCTGAGAGACCGAAACCACCGGCAGCGCAAGCAGAACCACGATCGCTTCGAGGATGAGGGTGCCCGCCATCACCCCGCGGAAGCTCTTCCACGGATCGGGGCCGGCCGGTTGCGGTGTCACGGGTTCGCTCACGAGGGATCCCGTCCGAAGAGGGTGCGGGCGGCACCCGCGGTGAACACCGAGCCGGTGATGACGATGCCGCTTCCCGAGAAGCCGTCGGGGAACGCCCCGTCGTCGACGCTCTCCTCGGCCAGCGCGGTCGCCGTCTCGATGGCGTCGGGCAGCGTCGGCGCGGTGAGGACCCGGTCGGGCCCGAAGTGGTCCTCGGCGCGCAGGGCCAGCCCTTCGACGTCCATCGCTCGCGCAGAACCGTTGTGCGTCACCACGATCTGGTCGAAGGCGGGTTCCAGGGCGGCCAGAATGCCGTCGACGTCCTTGTCGCCCATCACCGAGACGACGCCCACCAGGTGCCGGAAGTCGAACTCGTCGGCCAGGGCCTGGGTGAGCGCCGCGGCGCCTGCGGGGTTGTGCGCCGCGTCGATGAATACCGTAGGGGCACTGCGCATGCGTTCCAGCCGGCCCGGGCTCATCGCCGAAGCGAAACCCTCGCGCACCGCGTCGACGTCGAGCTGCCGCTGTGCACCCGCGCCGAAGAACGCCTCCACCGCGGCGAGCGCGAGCAGGGCGTTGTGCGCCTGGTGCTCACCGTGCAGCGGCAGGAAGACCTCGGGGTAGACGCCGCCGAGGCCCTGTAGTTCGAGCAGCTGCCCGCCGATGGCCACCTGGCGGCGGAGCACCGCGAACTCCGAACCCTCGCGAGCCACTGCCGCATCAGCCCGAACCGCTTCCGCTAGAACCACTTCCATTGCCTCGGGGACTTGTCGTCCGATGATCACCACCGTGTCGGTGCCCGGACCGGCGCCGTCTCGTTTGACGATGATGCCTGCCTTTTCCGCGGCGATCTCGGGGATGGTATCGCCCAGATACTCGGTGTGGTCGACGCCGATGGGCGTAATGACTGCGACGGGAGCGTCGACGACGTTGGTGGCGTCCCATCGGCCACCCATGCCGACCTCGACCACGGCCACGTCGATCGGCGCGTCGGCGAACGCCGCGAAGGCCATCGCCGTGACGACCTCGAACTTGCTCAGCCGCGGACCACCGGCCGACTCGGACTGCCGGTCGACCAGCTCGATGAATGGCTCCAGCTCGCGGTAGGTGTCGACGTAAACGGCCGGGGTGATCGGCTTGCCGTCGATGGAGATGCGCTCCACCGCCGACTGCAGATGAGGGCTGGTGGTGCGCCCGGTGCGCCGGTGCAGGGCGGTCAGCAGCGCGTCGATGATCCGCGCCACCGACGTCTTCCCGTTGGTGCCTGCGACGTGGATGCTCGGGTAGGCGCGCTGCGGCGATCCCAGGAGTTCCAGCAGCGCCACGATCCGCGTAGTGCTCGGCTCGAGTTTCGTCTCGGGCCAGCGCTGATCCAGAAGATGCTCGACCTGCAGCAGGGCGGCGATCTCGTCGAGTGTGGGCTCGGGTGTCAGATCAGGCAGCGGCTCGGTCACGACAGGGACGCCAGCCGGGCCGTGATCCGCTCGACCTCTTCCCCCGCGACCCGCTGCCGGGTACGGATCTTGTCGACGACGGCGTCGGGCGCCTTGGCCAGGAACTCCTCGTTGCCGAGCTTCGCGGCGGTCTGCGCCAGGTCCTTCTGCGCAACGGCGAGATCCTTCTCCAGGCGCCTCCGCTCGGCAGCCACGTCGACGGTGCCGGAGGTGTCGAGTTCGACCAGCACCATCCCGTGGGACAGCCTGACCTCGACGGCGGCCGACGGGGTGAAGCTGTCGGCCGGTTCGGTGAGCCAGGCCAGCGACGTGGTGGCGGCGACCTGGGTGCCGAGATCGGCCTCGGTGATGCCGACGAGCCGCGCAGGCACGCGCTGCCTGTCGTTGAGCCCCTGATCGCTGCGGAAGCGACGGACTTCGGTGACGAGCTTCTGCATGTCGGCGATGCGACTGCTCGCCCGGGCGTCGAGTCCGATGCCCGAGGGATGCGGCCATTCGGCGATCACCAGTGACTCGCGACCGGTGAGCGTCTTCCACAGCGTCTCGGTGACGAACGGCATCACCGGGTGCAGCAGTTTCAGCAAGCTGTCGAGGACGGCCGCCAACACGGCGTTGGTCGGCCCGTCGGGCTGCTCGGCCAGCTGCACCTTGGCGAGCTCGAGGTACCAGTCGCAGAACTCGTCCCAGGCGAAGTGGTAGAGCGATTCGCAGGCCCGACTGAATTCGTAACCGTCGAACGCCGAATCCACTTCGGCCCGAACCTCTTCCAGCCTGCCCAGGATCCAGCGGTCGGCATCGGTGAGCTCGTCGAGCCCGGGCAGCGGCGCGGGTGCCGCCCCGTTCATCAACGCAAACCGGGTGGCGTTGAAGAGCTTCGTCGCAAAGTTCCGCGAGGCCCGTGCGTAGTCCTCGCCGATCGACATGTCGCCGCCGGGACTGGCCCCTCGCGCCAAGGTGAACCGCAGTGCGTCCGCGCCGTACGCGTCGACCCAGTCCAACGGATCGATTCCGTTGCCCTTGGACTTGCTCATCTTGCTGCCGAACTCGTCGCGGATGAGGCCGTGCAGGAAGACGTTCTCGAATGGCACCTGCGGCCCGCGGTTGCCGCCGAGGGTGATGGCGTCATCGTCTCCGACGAAGGTGCCGAACATCATCATCCGGGCCACCCAGAAGAACAAGATGTCGTACCCGGTGACGAGAACGCTGGTCGGATAGAACTTCTCGAGCTCAGGTGTCCGATCGGGCCAGCCCATGGTGGAGAATGGCCACAGCGCCGAGGAGAACCACGTGTCCAGCACGTCGGGGTCCTGCTCCCAGCCGTCGGGCGGGGTCTCGTCCGGGCCGACACACACCTTCTCGCCGTTCGGGCCGTGCCAAATGGGGATGCGATGCCCCCACCACAGCTGCCGCGATATGCACCAGTCGTGCATGTCGTCGACCCAGCCGAACCACCGCGGTTCGAGGCTGGCGGGGTGAATCACTGTGTCGCCGTTGCGGACTGCGTCACCCGCGGCCGTCGCCAGCGATGCGACGTTGACCCACCATTGCAGTGACAGCCGAGGCTCGATGGGCTCGCCGCTGCGCTCGGAATGGCCAACGCTGTGCAGGTAGGGCCGCTTCTCCTCGACGATCCGGCCCTCCGCGGCCAGCGCTTCACGCACCGCGACGCGCGCCTCGAAGCGGTCCATGCCGTCGAAGCGCGTCCCGGTGCCGGCGATGCGGCCCTTGGTGTCCATGATCGATGGCATCGGCAGGTCGTGACGGACGCCGATCTCGAAGTCATTGGGGTCGTGCGCGGGCGTGACCTTGACTGCGCCAGTACCGAATTCGGGGTCGACGTGCGCGTCGGCGACGATGATTACCTGCGTGTCGAGGAACGGATGCGGCAGGCTCTGGCCGACCAGCGCCCGATAGCGCTCGTCGTCGGGGTGCACGGCGATCGCCGTGTCACCGAGCATGGTCTCGATCCGGGTGGTGGCCACCACCAGATGCGGCTGCGCGTCATCCATCGACCCGTACCGGAACGAGACGAGCTCACCCTCGACGTCGGAGTACTTGACCTCGAGGTCGGAGATCGCGGTCTCCAGCACCGGCGACCAGTTGACCAGCCGCTCGGCCTGGTAGATCAGACCCGCGTCGTAGAGACGCTTGAAGATGGTGCGGACCGCGCGGGACAGCCCTTCGTCCATGGTGAAGCGGTCCCGGCTCCAGTCGACGCCGTCACCGAGACGCCGCATCTGCGCGCCGATGGTGCCACCGGACTCGTGCTTCCAGTCCCACACCTTGTCGATGAACAGCTCCCGACCGAAGTCCTCCTTGGTCTTGCCGTCCACCGCGAGCTGCTTCTCGACGACGCTCTGGGTCGCGATACCCGCGTGGTCCATGCCCGGCAGCCACAGCACCTCGTAGCCCTGCATGCGCTTGCGCCGGGTGAGGGCATCCATCAACGTGTGGTCGAGCGCATGCCCCATGTGCAGGCTGCCCGTCACGTTCGGCGGCGGCAGCACGATCGAATACGGCGGCTTGTCGCTCGACGCGTCGGCCGTGAAGTAACCCGCGTCGACCCAGCCCTGATACAGCTCGGTCTCTACGGCAGCCGGATCCCACGACTTCGGTAGGGACTGCACCCCTGGGCTCTCTGCAGATATCGGGCTGACGGTCACCTCGACAGTCTAGGAACTACCCGCGAGCAGACGTAAAAGGCCCTCGATCGCGGAATTTCAGGGCCATTTGCGTCTGCTCGCGGACTGCTCGCGGGATTACTTCTTGCCGCCGAGCAAGCCGCCGAGGATGTCGCCGAGGCCGCCACTGTTGCCGCCGCCGAGCACACTCCCGAGGATGCTGCCGAGGGGGTTGTTGTTGGCAGCGCCACCGCCACCGCCGCCGGCCGCGCCGCCGAGGATGCTGCCGAGGATGTCGCCGATCCCGCCACCGGAGGCGGCCTGCGGCTGCTGTGCGGCGGGCGCCGAACCCTTCGTCAGCTGCTTGCCAAGGTAGGCGAGGACGATCGGCGCGAGGATGGGCAGCAACTTCTTGATCAGGTCCCCGTTGCCTGCGCCGCCGCCGGCAAGCGCTGCCGCGACCTGGCCGGTGTCGTTGCCACCGAAGATCCTCGCGACCGCCTTAGAGCCGTCGGCCTCGTCGACCTGGTCGACGCTGACCCCTCCATCGAGCAGACCGCTGGCGGCGTGATTGGAGGCCGCGCTCTCGATGTGGGCGGCGTGGCCCGGGTCTTGCGCGTTCTGCTGCAGGCCACCGACGAGCAGCGGCACCAGCGTCTGAATCGCGCTGTTCACCTCGCCCTCGTCGGCACCTAGTTTGCTGGCAATCTGTTGTGTGGGAATCTCGTTGAGGAGTTCATCGAGACCAGCCATGGCCTGTCCGCCTTCGTCGTTGGGTGTGCACGATCGCGTTGCGACATTAACGCGAATGATCTTGACTTACAGCCGTTCGGTCGTCATCGTCACGCCTGCGACGGGAAGCCGCGCTAGCAGCGCGTCACCGAGCGACACCGCGGGTGTCAGCACGCCGCGGAGCTCGGAGAGGGCGTCGCGATCGAACGCGAGCGCCAGCCCGCACTCCCCCAACAACACCGAGGTCGCCTTGTATCCGGGGTCACCACGCTGCGCCATGACGGCCCGGTACCGCGCGCCACTGGACGTCGTGGTGTACGTCTCCACCCGGTAGTGGCCGTTCTCCCGGGCCTGCTCGCTGGGACCGCTGCCGGGCTTGGGCAGTACGCGCTCGACAAGGCTGCGGGGCAGCTTGTCGAAGTACCGGCTGCCGAGCCCCAGCACGGCGGCGTTGGCCGCGGTGCCTAGGGCGGCGGCGACGGGCGCCACCACCGACGACCCCACGCTCATGTTCTCCGTGTAGCGGAAGGTGCGGCCGTACGCCCAGTCGAGCAGTGCATTGCTGCGTCGCACGATGCGGGCGTTCGGCGCGCCCATGACGAACGCACCCGTCCAGATGCCGTCGAGTTCGGGGGCAATGTCGCGGCCACGCCGCCACGGGGTGTCGGACTGGTGGCCCAACTCCGGTTCGGCGCCCCGGTCCGTCGTCAGCGTGTAGGGGTCACTCATCGCCCGCCGCGCCTCGGGGTCGGTCGACGAGGTGTGCATCACCTCCACCATCGAGGCGGCGGTGCCACCCGACACGCCACCGGCGAAGCCGCGGAGCACGAAGTTGGTCTCTCCGAGTTCGCCCGCGCCGTCGGCCAGCGCCCGCTTGTAGAGCGCATAGACCGTGAGATCCGATGGGACGGAATCGAATCCGCATGAGTGCACGATGCGGGCACCGTTGTCGGCCGCTTCCTTGTGGTAGGTGTCGATGCTGTCGCGGATGAACATCGTCTCACCGGTGAGGTCCGCGTAGTCGGTGCCGGCGGCGGCGCACGCCGCGACGACCGGCAACCCGTACTTCGTGTACGGCCCGACCGTGGCGACGACCACCCGCGTGCGCGCGGCCATGTCGTTGAGTTGGGACGGCTGGCCGGCCTCGGCCTCGATCAGCTCCCACGACTGCGCTGCAGGCCCGAGTGATTCCTTGACGTCGCGGAGCTTGGCCACCGATCGGCCGGCCAGGGCGATGCGGGCCTGGCCGCCGACCGCGGCCAGGTACTGGGCCGTCAACTTGCCGACGAAGCCGGTCGCCCCGTAGAGCACGATGTCGAATTCACGCTGCGGTTCGGTCATGAACCCAAGCTACCGGTGCCTCACCCGAGCGCTTCCGGAAGCTCGACGGCGTCGCCCATTAGGTGCTGGCCCAAAAAACCCAGGACGACCTGATACCAGATCTTGGTGTGTTGCGGCGCGAGCACCCAGTGCCCCTCGGTCGGGAAGTACAGGAACCGGTGCGGGCTGGTGCCGTCGTCGGCGGCGGGCAAGCCCGACGCCGTCAGCAGGTCGAACCACAGCCGCAGGCCCTCGCCGATCGGCACGCGATAGTCCTTGTCCCCGTGGATCACCAGCGTCGGGGTGGACACCTTCCCCACGCTTCGGTGCGGGGAATTGAGTTCGGCCATCTCCGCCGACATCTCTCGAGCCCACCAGTAGGCGGCGTCGGTGGTCGACCCAAACTGGTCGAGCGCCCACAGGCTGGCATGGGTGACGATCGCCTCGAACCGGTCGGTGTGGCCGGCGATCCAGTTGGCCATGTAGCCGCCGAACGACCCGCCCATCGCCGCGGTGCGGGTCGCATCGACCCGCGGATGCTCCAGCGCCGCGTCGGTGGCCACCATCAGGTCGGTATACGGCGCGAATCCCCAAGCACCCCAGCCACGTTGGATGAACTCCTGGCCGTAGCCCGTCGACAGCGCCGGGTCGGGCAACAACACCGCGTACCCGCGCGCCGCCAGCAGCCAGGGGTTCCAGCGCCAGTGCCAGCTGTTCCAACTGGCCAGCGGCCCGCCGTGGATCCACAGCACCAGCGGGGCGAGCTGGTCGCGAGAGGGCAACACCAGCCAGGACCGGACCCGGCTGCCGTCGTCGGCGACGGCGGTGACCTCGGTCAGCTCGCCCGGCAGCGGCGGCGCGTCGAGGCACGGCAGCGGTGTGACGGCGCCGTCGGGATCGATGCGCACGGGGTGCGACGGCGACCGGTAGGAGCTGCGCAGCGCGAAGATCACCCCACCTGGCGCGGGGCACACGTTGGAGTAGCTGAAGTCGTCGGGCGTCAGCCGGGTCACCGAGGAGTCGGCGGGATCGACGAGGAACACCGGGCAGCGACCCGCGTCGTCGGCGGTGACGATCAGCCGCGAGCCGTCCACCGTCCACGCCACGGAGGACGGCCAGCGGTCCCAGTCGGTGATGATCTCGACGAAGTCGTGCCCGAACGTCATGAGGCACAACGTCATTCGAGGTGCCTGCACTGGGGTCGAATGCGTCTCGCGAATGAATGCCGCCGTGGTGCCGTCGGGTGAGATCGCCGGGGCGCCGAGATCGGCCAGCGGATCGTCGGCGATCGTCGTGCGCTCGGCGGTGGCGATGTCGATCCGCATCAGCACGTTGCGGAGCGAGGCGCCGGGCCCGGCCACCGACCAGGACGTCACGGCGAACCGGCCGTCGGCGCTGACGTCGACCCCTGCCTCGCGAAGACCCTGGCCAGGGCCGGGGACGAGGTCGTGGACACCGGCGACGTCGATGAGATGCGGCTCGGCCGGCCCGATGTCGTGATCCCAGTGCCGCACCGGATAACCCGTGTGGAGCATGGCGGTGATCTTGCCGTCCTTGCGCAGCGCCCGGATCCGCTCGTCGTCCTCGACGCTGCTGGCCGAAGGCATCAGCGCCGCCGTGACCAGCGTGACGTCGGCCGTACGCGCAGTGTGCACGGCGTCCACCCCGCCCGGGAGTTCCAGCACGCACACCGCCTCGCCCCCGGCGGCGGGCAGCTGCCACAGCGATGCGGTCGGTTCGTCACCCGGATCGGCACCGGCGACGTCGCGCGTGGCGACGAAGTAGAGGTCACCGGCGGCGCTGAACACCGGCGATGACTCACCCTTCACGCCTCGCGTCAGGCGCCGGGCCGGCCGCTCCCCGGTGACGTCGAGTTCCCATATCGCGGTGACGTATTCGGTGCGCTTCGCGTCGAGTTCGCTGACCGTGGTGACCGCACGGGTCCCGTCGGCGGACACGGCGAGACCGGACAGCCGCGGCCACGCGAGGAACGCGTCGAGATCGGCGAAGGGGTGGCCCGTCACGACGGTCCGTGCGATCGCAGCCACTGCACGACGCGGTCGCGGTAAGCGGTGATGCCCTTGTAGTCGGCGAGGTCCTCGGGGAGTTCGGCGAGCACCGCCGCCATGCGCAGCCGCCACGGCTCGACGGTGGCGAGGTCGCACAGCGGCAGCATGTACGTGCGGATCAAGAAGCAGACGGCGCCGGACTCCGGCAGCCTGATCAGGTGTTGCGCCTCGACCCGAAGGTGGATGAGCCGCCCGAACTCGTCGTCGTCGGCGGCGGCGGCCAGGTCCCGATCGGGTGCCCACTCGGGATAGCGCTCCAGCGAGAGGTCGAGGCGGCGGCCGATCGCCATCGACCAGTTGGTGCGCCGGAAGGCGTCGTTCGGTTGCAATCGCAGGATGAAGTCACGGGCGCGGGTGATGACGCCGCTCTCGCGTAGCCGCGGCACGGGGCCGTGGACCTCGAGGAACTCCATCCCGAGGTCGAAGCCGAACGACCAGGCCGCGGCGAAGGTGACCACGCCGGCATCGACGAACAACTCGCCGCCGCGTTGATCCAGAAGGACGATGTCCTCCTGCACCTGCCCCGCGATGTAGAGCAGCGGTTCGACCGGCAGCGTCGACTCGTCGCCGTACACGAAGTCCTGGCTCACCCCGAGTCGGGAGTTGCGCCAGTGCCAGGTGGCGCCGTTCCGATCCAGCGACATGCTCTCCGGATGGGCGGTCGCCAGTTCGCGCATGAGGGTCAGCATCGTGTCCCAGGCCGCGGGCCGCATGTGGGGCAGGACGGCGTGGCGGGTGGGATCTACGGCCAGGATCGCGGCCCGCTCGGCGAGTTCGGCCTCGTACTCGCTATCCACGTCGACGATCCGGTCGCCCCATTGTCCGGTGGAGGTCGTCACCGCGGTGCCCGCGGGCGCCAGGTTGGTGCTGTACCGGTAGCTGTCGGCCGAGAACGGAAAGGGGAAGGTGGCCAACAGGTCTGGAGCCGAGACGGTCATAGGGCCAACTCCAATCGGTCTCCGGCCGCCCGGGAGACGCAGCACATCATGGAGTCCCCGATGTCGCGCTCGGACTCGCTCAGGTAGAGGTCACGGTGCAATATCTCGCCGCCGGTCACCGCGATCCGGCATTCGCCGCACACACCCCGCCTGCACAGGTGGGGAACGGCGTGGCCGCGCGCCTGCAGCGCCGCGAGCAGCGAGACCCCGGCGTCGACGGTGAATCGGTCACCGGAGATGGTCAGATGCACCTCGAACGGCTCGCCGGGGTCGAACGCGGCGGTCCCGAAGTGCTCGACGTGCACACGGCTCGGAGGCCATCCGAGATCGGTGGCCATGGCGGTCACGTCGTCCATGAAGGCTGCGGGGCCGCAGAGATAGAGGTGTGTGCCGAGTGGCTGCCGAGCGAGCGCACCGGCAAGCGCCGACGTGAACGCCGCACGGTCGGTGAAGATCGAGACGGCTGCGGTCAGCCGCTCGACGTCCTGGACGTGGGCCCCGCGCCCGGGCCGGTGGACGTACAGCAGTTCGGCGTCCCTGCCCCAGCGGCGGGCGCTGCGCAGATGCGACACCATCGGCGTGATGCCGATTCCCGCCGCCACCAGCAGGTGCCTGGTGGCCCGCAATACGGGGGCGAAGGCGCTGCGGGGTGGGCGGGTGGCGACGGTGTCGCCCACGTCGAGTTGGTGGATCCATCCGGACCCACCGGAACCGTCCGGGCGCTCCAGGACCGAGATCTCATAGCCGGTCGGTGCGACCCCGTCGCTGGTGAGCGAGTACGCGTTGAGGACGGGTCCGCATTCGACGACGAGGTGACTGCCCGGTGTGAACGACGGCAACGGTCCGCCGTCGCGTCGCGCCAATCGCAGACTCCGGACACCGGGGATCCGGTCGTCGAGGGCGACCACCACCAACTCCGCGGTGCTCACGCCATGGTCCCAAGATGCGCGCCGAGGCGACGTGACACATGTCGCTGGACGACGAGCTGGCGTCCGCAGCCCCGGCACGGCAGGACACCGTCGAGTTCGACCGCAGCGCGTGTCACCGCACGGCAATGCGCACACTGCACGTCACGGTCCGCGATGCCGGTGGTGGCCACCGTGATCTCGTCGTCGCCGACGTGATTCCCGACGGCGTGCGCCCGCAGGCGCAGGCACGCGTCGGCCGGCCCGGCAATCATCAGCCGCCATCCGACGACGGCGGTGGCCATGTCCTCGGAGACCTCGGAACGCGCCGCGGCGTCGTCGCGAACATGGTGGACGCGCGGAGTCGCCGCGGGGCGGTGCGCCGCGATTCGGGTGAGCCAGCCGGCGACGATCTGCGCGGTCTCGGCGTCCCCGTCGAAGGCCACGATCGTCCAGTACCGCCCGGACAGGTCGACGTCCGGATGACTGGGCGCAATCGCCCAGGCAGGCACACTGGTCAACTCGATGGCGGTTCTCATGGGAATCTCCTCCGAGGAAACCACAGATGCGTTTCGCGGGTGTGAAACCCGGGTCACCGGTGGCGACGCTAGCGTCGTGTGGTGACGTCAGAAATCCTCGTCGTCGGGGCGGGCATCGCGGGGTTGGCGACCGCGGTGGCCCTGCAACGCCGCCAGCATCGGGTGACCATCGTCGAGGAGCGGGCGGACACCTCGTCGGGCGCGGGAATCAGCCTCTGGCCCAACGCGTTGGCCGCGCTGGACGAGATCGGCCTCGGCGACGCCGTCCGCGCCTCGGGTGGCCGGGTCGCAGCGGGGGCCATGCGGTGGTCCGACGGCGCATGGCTCCGCCGTCCGGAAGCCGAACGCATCGTCACGGCGCTCGGCGAGCCGCTGGTGGTGGTGCGCCGCTCCACGCTGACGAAACTCCTGACCGAGGCGCTGGTGCCGGGCACCATCGAAACCGGTTTGGCAGCAAGCGAACTCGTGGTCACCGCCGCCGGGGTCCGGGTCACCCTGACGGACGGGAGCACACGCGAGGCGGCGGCCGTCGTCGGCGCGGACGGCGTGGGGTCGATGGTGGCACGCCATCTCAATGGCGCATTGCGCCACCGCTACGCGGGCTACACCGCATGGCGGGGAGTCGCCGAGTACGCCCTCGATCCTCAGTTGGCCGGCGAGACCGTCGGCACCGGAACCGAGTTCGGTCACGTACCGCTCGGCCCCTCCCACACCTACTGGTTCGGCACCGAACGCCGGCCCGAGGGCACCGCCTCCCCCGACGGCGAGTTGGCCCACCTCCGGACGAAGTACGGCCGCTGGGCCGATCCCATCCCCGCCCTCTTGGCCGCCACTCAACCCGACGACGTGTTGCGCAACGACCTGTACGACCGCGAGGCGGCTCGACGATGGTCCCGCGGACCCGTCGTGCTGGTGGGTGATGCCGCCCATCCGATGAGGCCGCACCTGGGCCAGGGCGGTTGTCAGGGCTTGGAGGACGCCGCCGTCCTGGCGCACTGCGTCGCCTCGGGTGACGATCTGTCCGCAGCCTTCGCCCGCTACGCGGAGTTTCGGAAGCCGCGGACGCGTGCACTGGCGCGGGAGTCGCGGATCGTGGGCCGGGTCGTCAACGCGCGACCCGCCCTGCTGGGGGCGGCAGCCGTACGGGCCTCGTCACTCGTGCCGGAGGTGGTCTTGATGCGCCATCTGGCGTCGGTCGCCGGGCGCTCGGCCTTCGCGTTGCCCGAGGTGCCGCGGCGTCAGCGCTGAACGGTCAGGGCGCCCAGCGGGTTGAGGAAGGCGGTGCACATCTGGCGGGGGTTGATGAAGCCGAGCAGTCCCTTGGTCGGCATCGCCTGGCAGCCGGTCGCGGCCGGCGCTGTCGGGGCGGTCGTCGTCGAGGCGTTCCAGATCGTCGGAGTGCCGCCCTTGGCGCCGCATGTCGGCCATGCGCCGGGGCCTTGGCTGACCAGGACGTTCTCGGCCACGCGGATCTGCTCCTCACGTGAGGCCGTCGCGGGCGATCCGACGCCGCCGTGCGAGCTCCAGGTGGCCGGCTTGAACTGGAGTCCGCCGTAATTACCGTTGCCGGTGTTGGCGGCCCAGTTGCCGCCCGACTCACACTTGGCCACGGCATCCCAGTTCATCGAGTCGGCGTGCGCGGTGCCCGTCGACATACCGGTCGCCATGGCCATCGCGAGGATGGCGAAGGCGCCGGTGAGCACGATCAGCTTGACGCTGCCGGCGATGGTCTTGGCGATGCCGTTGATCTTCATGAGTGCGGTCCTTCCCCGACCGGTTGACACGAGGACCGCGGCTACTCCTGAGAAAATTGACGCGGTCAACCGGTAATTCGGGTGATCGATCTCACGTGTTACACAAGCGACGAAAGTTCTTTATCGGGGCGTGACGGAATCAAGGGAATGCTGAGGTAGAAGGGGTGAAAGAGAAAACGGCGCTCGGGCGTGTCGCCCGGCGCCGTTCTCTCTGAGTCTGAGGAAATCAGCCGCGTCGGCCACACACCGGCCATGCGCCGATGCCCTGAGACTTCAACACGTTGTTGGCAACGCGGATCTGCTCTTCCTTGCTCGCGTGGTGCGGCGAGCCGCTGCCACCGTTGGCTCGCCAGGTGCCCATCGCGAACTGCAGGCCGCCGTAGTAACCGTTCCCGGTCGCGGTGCTCCAGTTGCCGCCCGACTCGCAGGCCGCAACGGCATCCCAGTTCACGCCACCGTCCGCATGAGCGATGCCGGCGCCCATCACCGTCGAAACCATCGGGGCCACGACGAGCGCCCCGGCGATGGTGGCCAGACCACAGGTTCTGCGGATGTTCTTCAATGTCGATCCTTTCGCCAAGCGCGCACCAAGGACACCCGCGCATAGGCGGGCGTGAAGCCTGCAAGAGCAGACGGGAGAGTTTTGGGCCGCACCGTCTCGGTCGGGTACGGCAGCGGGTGGCCAGACAGACCACGTCGGGCGCATCGCCCGACGGCAGCCCCGACTCCGGATCAGTTGCCGGGCCGGTGGCCGCCCCACTCACACGCAGGTTCGTGGTTTTAATTGTTTGCTCCGGTTGAGGAGTCATATGGAAGGTACAAACCCTTCTCAGGAAAGTCACATGCCGAAATGGGTAAGTCGCGATTTGGTAACGGACGGATAACGGTGCCGTCGTTCACTGTTTACCCAGGTCATCCCGGGTATTCAGCTGGCGAATCGAGGGTGCGGCTAGCCCGCGCCATGGTGAGCCATCTCACGGTTAAAATGTGATCCGACCCACGATGGAGTGACCACATGCGCCACATCCTTAACTGAGTTCGGTTCTCTGACAGCAATATTGACCACCGGCACCGTTCACCGACCGCAAGTTGCTACGCGCAGCCGACGGGGCCGTCCCGGTCGCCCTGAATGACACGTGTTGTCCTACAACGCTTCATCGATGGCACGCCGCGGTGGCGGCAAACCGAGTTGCAAGTGGAGGATCTGCGGCAGTCGACGCACGTTGTTGTCCCGCAATGACTTTGACTGATTGGCTCACAGATTTGGTGCTGTCGCCGGCCCAGGAGCATGGCGCCGCGTGAAAACCGTTTTCGCTGTCCGCATCTCCGAGATCCCCCCATCGGCACCGATGAGATCAGCTGTGCGACAGCATGTTCGAAGGTCGATACCGTCTCGTTGGCGTCGACTTGCCGGTCACCCGTCGACTGGCGTCGAGCGACGATGACAGCGGCCGTTTGCTGCGACTAACCCCAGTCGGAGGGCGCGTTCACGTTGGTGAGCGAGCGCTGTTCCGGCAATACGATGCGCTGCGTGTCGACGGCATCCACCAGGGCACGCATGCTGCGCTCCCCCGCAGCGACCAGTTCCTCGGCGCGGGACGCGAGATCGGTGCGGTAGACGCCGGCCAGATAGTGATCGCGCCCGTCCCATGGCAACACCACGTCGGCCCCCAACCGCACCGAGGGACCGACCAGCAGGTCGATCAGATCAGCGGTCAGGTAGGGCATGTCGACGGCGGAGACGAAGGCCCGTTCCACGCCGGCGTCGGCTGCGGCTCGCAATCCCCTGGCCGTCGCCAGCAGTGGGCCGACACCACGGACGTCGTCGCGCAGCACCTCGGCGTCGAGGGCAGGCAGCGGCTGCCCCGGCGCAGCCACGACGAAGACGGGCGCGCAGCGGCCGGCCAGCGTCGCGACGATCTGCTCGACGAACGTCCGCCCGGAGAATTCGAGCATCGCCTTGTCTCGGCCCATGCGCCGGGAGGCACCACCCGCCAGCACGATGGCTGCCAGCGGAGCGGTGGAGGTTTCGAGAACCTCGCTGCTATTCGACGTTCCAGGTGTCCTTGCCACGAAGCAAGGATTGCAGAGCTTCGGTGTCATGGGGCTTGGATTCCCTCGCAGAGGTCACCTGATCGTGCGCCATCTCGTCGTAGGTCGGCCGACTCACCTGACGGAAGATACCCATGACGGTGTGTTCGAGGTTCTGCTCACTCAACCGCGACAGCGCGAACGCGTAGGCCGGATCCTGAGTGGTCGCGTCGTGCAGGACGATCTCGTCGACGGACACATCGGCGGTCTTGGCGACCTCGAGGCCGAACCCGGACTTCACCACGCAGTACTCGCCGTCGATCCCGAACGTGATCGGCTGACCGTGAGACACACTGATCAACCGCTCCTCGGAGCCCTCCTTGCGCAGCGCGTCGAAGGAACCGTCGTTGAAGATCGGGCAGTCCTGCATGATCTCGACGAGCGCAGCGCCGCGGTGGCTGGCCGCGGCCCGCAGCACCTCGGTCAGGCCCTTCTTGTCCGAATCCAACGCGCGACCGACGAACGACGCCTCCGCGCCCAGCGCCAGCGACACCGGGTTGAAGGGGTAGTCCAGCGAACCCATCGGCGTCGACTTCGTGACCTTGCCGACTTCGGAGGTCGGTGAGTACTGGCCCTTGGTCAGACCGTAGATGCGGTTGTTGAACAGCAGAATCGTGATGTTCACGTTTCGCCGCAGGGCGTGGATCAGGTGGTTGCCGCCAATGGACAACGCGTCGCCGTCACCGGTGACGACCCAGACCGACAGGTCGTCGCGGGCCAGCGCGAGGCCGGTCGCGAAGGTCGGGGCGCGTCCGTGGATGGAGTGCAGGCCGTAGGTCTCGAGGTAGTAGGGGAACCGGCTGGAGCAGCCGATACCGCTGACGAACACCATGTTCTCGCGCTTGAGCCCAAGCTCGGGCAGGAAGCTGCGGATGGTGTTGAGGATGACGTAGTCACCGCAACCCGGGCACCAACGCACCTCCTGGTCGCTGGCGAAGTCCTTGGACTTCTGCGGCTCGTTGGTCGTCGGCACGCCGCTGACCTTCGTGAGACCCAGGTCGGTACCGATTAGGTCAGTCATTGTTCCGCTCCTACGCCCGTCTCCACGGTGGCGGCTGCCAACCGGGCGAACTTGGCCTTGTCACTTTCCTTTTCGCGCAGCGTCCCGTCGAGGGCGGATTCGATGATGCCCTCCACCTCCTCGGCGAGGAACGCCATGCCTTCCACCTTCGTCACCGACTGGATGTCGACGAGGAACTTGCCCCGCAGCAGCAAGGCGAGCTGTCCCAGGTTCATCTCCGGCACGACCACGTTGGAGTAACTCCGCAGGACGTCGCCGACGTTGGCGGGCAGCGGGTTGAGGTGGCGGATCTGGGCGTGCGCGACCTTGATGCCCTGGCGCCGGGCGCGTCGGCACGCTTCGCCGATCGGGCCGTAAGAGCTGCCCCAGCCCACGATGAGGAGCTCCGCCGCACCACTCGGATCGTCGACCACCAGATCGGGAACGGTGATGCCGTCGATCTTGGCCTGGCGCAGACGGACCATCAGGTCATGGTTCTTGGGCTCGTAGGAGATGTTGCCCGAGCCGTTGGCCGATTCGAGACCGCCGATGCGGTGCTCCAGGCCCGGCGTGCCGGGAACCGCGAACTGGCGCGCCAGCGTCTCGGGGTCGCGGGCGTACGGCTGGAAGGGCTCGTCCGGCTTGGCGAAGGTGTGGTCGATCGGTGCGAACGTGGACGAATCAGTGACGTCCGGGATGCGCCACGGCTCCGAGCCGTTGGCGATTGCGCCGTCCGACAGCAGGATCACGGGCGTGCGGTAGGTCAGGGCGATCCGGGCCGCCTCGACGGCGATCTCGAAGCAGTCCGACGGCGACTGCGGTGCGAGCACCGCCACCGGCGATTCACCGTTGCGCCCGTACAGCGCCTGCAGCAGGTCCGCCTGCTCGGTCTTGGTCGGCAGGCCGGTGGACGGTCCGCCACGCTGGACGTCGACGACGAGCAGCGGGAGTTCGGCCATCACGCCGAGGCCGATCGCCTCCGCCTTGAGGGCCACGCCGGGACCCGAGGTACTGGTGACGCCGAGCGCGCCGCCGTAGGACGCCCCGAGGGCCGCGCCGATACCGGCGATCTCGTCCTCCGCCTGGAAGGTGAGCACGTTGAAGTTCTTGTGCTTGGACAGCTCGTGCAAGATGTCCGACGCCGGGGTGATCGGGTAGCTGCCGAGCATCACCCGCGTATCGGCCAGCTGACCGGCGACGACGATGCCGTACGCCAGCGCGGTGTTGCCGGAGATCTGGCGGTACTCACCGGACTTCAGCTTGGCGGGTGCCACTTCGTAGGTGGTGCCGAACGCCTCGGTGGTCTCGCCGTAGTTCCAGCCGGCCTTCAGCGCGAGGACGTTGGCTTCGGCGATCTCGGGCTTGCGGGCGAACTTCTCGCGGATGAATCTCTCGCTGTGCTGGAGCTCGCGGCTGTACATCCACGACAGCAGTCCGAGCGCGAACATGTTCTTGGCTCGCGAACCGTCCTTCTTCGAGGCACCGATCTCTTCGACGGCTCCCAGCGTCAGCGTGGTCATCGGCACGGCCTGCACGACGTAGTCGGAGAGCTCGTCGGTCTCCAGCGGGTTCGAGTCGTAGCCGACCTTCGCCAGGTTGCGCTTGGTGAACTCGTCGGAGTTGGCGATGACCAGACCGCCACGCGGCAGGTCGCCCACGTTGGCCTTGAGTGCGGCCGGATTCATGGCGACGAGCACGTCGGGACGGTCGCCCGCGGTGAGGATGTCGAAGTCGGCGATCTGGATCTGGAACGACGACACACCGGGCAGCGTGCCCTGTGGTGCGCGGATCTCGGCGGGGTAATTCGGTTGGGTAGCAAGGTCGTTGCCGAAGAGTGCGGCCTCGGTGGTGAACCGGTCGCCCGTCAGCTGCATGCCGTCACCCGAGTCGCCCGCGAACCGGATCACGACCTTTTCGAGCTTCTGCGGGGTGGAATTGGTCCCGGCTTCGCTGCCGCTCAACGTCACGACCCCTGCCTTTCACGCATCACGAGGTTGCGGGGTGAATCCGTGTCGCAGGAGGGCGCTTCTCGCGCCCGCGCCACCTGATGGACGGCAACCTGTCCTTATCTGTCACTGGCAGTACCGATTATTGCACTGGCCTTAGGGTGTCCTTTACCGCGCGGCCGCGTGTCCTGCATGTTAAGTGCTTTCAAACGCGCAGATCAACGACGTAGCGGCGATGAACGATCACCGGATTTGTGGTCTTCATCACGTTCGCTGGGGCACAAATACCAAGAACCAAGCTACCGGCCGGTAGGCGAGCGGCCAGCGCTCGCGGACCGCGAGTTGACACGTGTCGACTGCCGCGCCGGTAGCTGCGCCTATACCCGGTCGGGTGAGGTGATCGTCACGCGCTTCTGAAGCTCGCGCGCGACGAGTTCGCTGGCCCGTTCGGCTGCCGCCACGGGTTCGGCCCCGGCCGCCCGGTTGGCGACGTAACAGGCCGTGAACATGTCCCCCGCGCCCGTCGCCTGGACGCCCGTGACCCGCCACGCGGCGGGTACCCGCACGACGGCGCCGTCGGTGTAGATGTCGCAGCCCTCCGAGCCCAGCGTCACCAGGATCTCCGGCACGCCGAGCCGTTCGGCCGTCGCCTCGTCGAACTCGCCGTCGGCCACGATCACGGCTTCGTCCTCGGCCAGCTTGAGAACGCTGAGGTCCCGCAACAGGCTGTGCGGGTAGTCCCGGTCCACGACGAGCGGACCCAGCTGGTCAGCGCGGACCAGCCCCTGGCCGTCGTAGGCGACGCGATGCCCGCGTTCCGCCAGCAGCGCCAGCGTGCTCGCGGGGAAGTCCGCCCGCAGCAGCGGGGCCAGGTGCACCCAGGTGGTCTGCGGGTCGGCGGCCTCGATCTGCGGTGCACCCCAGATGGGTCCGAGTGCTGCGACCGACATCGCCCGGTGGTCGACGTCGACGTAATCCAGCCGGAACCCCGCCGTCCGGTCCGAGTCGATGATCCTGACGAGGGCACCGAACCGTTCGAGCACGCCCGCGAACAACTGGTGGTCCTGCGGGGCGCCCATCGCCACGATCTGGCCGGACCCGCCGGCATGCTCCAGGGCCACACCGGCGAACGACGCGCAGCCACCCGGGCTCGGCGCCGCCCCGTCGATGACGTCAATCGCGAGGTTGCCGAGCACGGTCACACCATTGACGAGCCCTGGCCGCACCGTTCGAGTCTCCTGCTGTCGGTCGGCGCGCCGGAGTCGCCGTGAGGCGAAATGGTATCCGGCGAGGTCGCGAATCGACGACCTGATGCTCAGGCGGGCAGGTTGAAGGGGGTGATCACCTGGATGGGCGTGGGTCGCACCGCCTCCGCGGGCAGGGCGCCGTGGCGCTGCAGGATCTGCCGCATGGCCAGGCGCGCGTCGGCCCGCAGGTCGTTGTGCAGGACCACCGAAATCCGTCCGTCACGCAGCAGCCGGCGGTTGTCGGCGTCGAGGTCGTGGGCGATGAAGACCCTGCAGACCCGTCCGATCTTCTCGAACGCGGCGACGGTCGCGGTGTTGCCGCCGCCCGGCGAGTAGACGGCCTCGACGGACGGGTGCCGTTCGAGCGCATCGAGCACCAGTCGCTCGGTGGTCGCATCGATGCCGTCGCTGTCGCTCACCTCGACGACGTCTCGGATGACCTCCCGGCCGGAGCCCCGCAGCGCCGAGCGGAAGCCGACCTCGCGCTCACCCTCACCGCGGAACACGGTGCCGCTCAGCGTGATCAGAACGGTTGACGGCGCCGCGCCCAGCCACTGATCCATCAGGTACGCGGCGGTGACGCCCGCACCATGGTTGTCGATGCCTACGTAGGCGCAGCGGGCGCTGGTGGGCACGTCGGTGGTATAGGTCACGACGGGTACGCCCGCACCCACGAGTCGGTCGACGGCCTCGGCCACCTCGGGGGCGTCCTGCGCCTTGAGCACGACGCCGTGGCTGCCGCGGATCTTCGACAATGCGTCGGCCATCTGCCGGGTGGAACCCGATTCCCACAGATGGAACCGCGCCCGCAGCATCGCGGGTGCGAAGGCGGGCAGTTCGGCCTCGACGGCGGCGCGGAAGGCATCGGAGAACCGTTGCGGGGTCTGCATGACGACGTCGATCAAGAAGCGGCGGCCGTTGAGTCGCAGTTGTGCTCGCTGCTTGTCGAGGTCGTCGATCGCCTGGGCGACCTCGGCGCGGGTGTTCTCCCGCACGCCGGGGCGATCGTTGAGCACGCGATCCACCGTCGCCTCGCTCAGGCCCGACTGCTGTGCGATCTCGCGGACCTTGTACCGGTGCGGCATGCCCCTCCTTCCCTCTCGCGATTTCGGCGCGAAAACGATCGCTGGCCGAACGTTAACGCGCCGAAATCGCCCGGAGGTGAGGTTATTTTGACGGTTTTTTGGTGTTGATTGCGGCGCAAGTCACAACAAGACTAACGGGCATGGCCGCGCCGATCTCACATACGCACCGCGCGTGGATCGAAGCGCGGGATTGCGATCTCGATGACTTCCGCACCCTCGTCTCGGCTGACACCCATCTCGCCGACTATCCGCTCGCCAGCGACGTTCGCCTGGGCGCCCTCGTCTACTCCGCGCGGACCGTCTCGGGCGCCGACCGGCACGCGCTGCAGACGGAGTTGATCCACGCGCTTGCCGACGGACCCGGTGTCGTGGTGTTCGAGGACGCGTTCGATCACGACACCGTTGACCGGGCCAGCGCCGCGTTCACCGCGATCATCGAGGAGCAGCTCGCGACGGGCGCCGCCGCCGGCGACCACTTTGGCAAGGCCGGCGCCAACGACCGGGTCTGGAATGCCGCGCAGAAGCTTGCGTTGCGCGCCCCGGAGGTGTTCGCGGAGTACTACTCGAACGACGCGCTGGCGCTGGTCTGCCAGGCCTGGCTGGGTCCCCGCTACCAGGTCACGTCGCAGGTCAACGTCGTCAATCCCGGTGGCGCCGCTCAGGTTCCGCACCGCGACTACCACCTCGGCTTCGTCGACGAGGACCAGCTGACGGCCTACCCGGCGCACATGCACCGCATGTCGGCGGCCCTAACCCTGCAGGGCGCCGTCGCGCACTCCGACATGCCAGTGGAGAGTGGGCCGACGATGCTGCTGCCCCATTCGCAGAAGTTCGTGGGCGGCTACATCGCGTTCTACCGCAAAGAGTTCATCGACTTCTTCGCCACGGTGCAGGTGCAGGTACCGCTGCGCACGGGCGACGCGGTGTTCTTCAACCCCGCCCTCATGCACGGCGCGGGCGTCAACACCTCGACCGACATCCGCCGGATGGCGAACCTGTTGCAGGTCTCATCGCCGTTCGGGCGGGCCATGGAATCGCTGGACCGCACGGCGATGGTGCGGGCCATCTATCCCGCCCTCCAGGCGATGCAGGCCGCCGGACGCTCGGACCGCGAGATCCGCAACGCCGTGAACGCGACGGCAGAGGGTTACGCCTTCCCCACCAACCTCGACCACGACCAACCCATCGGCAGCCTGGCGCCGCCGAGCCAGGTCGACACCGTCCTCGCCGCCCTGGCGGACGGACTCACCCCCGACGCACTAGACATCGCACTCGCGAACCACACGACAAGGAGAAACCCATGACCACCCTCGGCGTCATCGGATTGGGCCGCATCGGCGCCTTCCACACCGAAACCCTCAGTGCCCTAGACGGTCTCGATGGGTTGGTGATCACCGACGAGCGCACCGACGTGGCCGAGGCCGTCGCCGCCAAGCACGGCGTCAAATTCGTCGCGACGGTGGAGGAGCTGCTGTCCTCCGGCGTCGACGGAGTCGTCGTGGCCGCCGCCACCCCCGCCCACGCGGAGCTGACCCTGGCCGCGGTCGAACGCGGCATCCCGACCTTCTGCGAGAAGCCCATCGCCGCCACGGCCGCCGAGAGTGCGCGCGTCGCCGAGGTGATCCTCACGTCCGGGGTGCCGGTCCAGGTCGGCTACCAGCGCCGGTTCGACGCGGCATTCGCGGCGGCCAAGCGCGCGGTCGACGACGGCTCGCTCGGCACCTTGCACACGGTGCGCAGCACGACGATGGACCCCGCTCCCCCGCCGATGGCCTACATCAAGGGATCGGGTGGCATCTTCCGCGACTGCGCCGTGCACGACTTCGACGTGCTGAACTGGATCACCGGACAGCGCGCCGTCGAGGTGTACGCCACCGGAACCGTCCAGGGTGACCCGCTGTTCGCCGAGTACGACGACGTCGACACCGCCGCCGCCATCGTCACGTTCGATGGTGGCGCAATGGGTCTCGTCTCGGCCGCCAGGTACAACGCCCGCGGCTACGACTGCCGCCTGGAGGTCCACGGATTCGACGACAGCGTCGCCGCCGGCTGGGATCAGGGCGTTCCGGTGCGAAACACCGATCCGCGCTTCGGATCTGCGGAGGACTTCCCCGCCGGACCCCCGCACCACTTCTTCATGGACCGCTTCACCGATGCATTCCGGATCGAATTGGCTGCGTTCGTCGAGGTCGCCAAGGGCGGCCCGATCCTGGGCGCCACCGTCGCCGATGCCGTCGAGGTGGCCTACCTCGCCGAGGCCGCCACCGAGTCCCTCCGCCGGGGCCTCCCGGTGCGCATCGACGAAGTGCGCAACGCATGAGCGGCGGGCAGGAGCGAAGCGAGTCGGGAAGGGGAATGAGCGCCATTCGCATTGCCGGTGCACCCATCTCGTGGGGCGTCTGCGAGGTGCCCGGTTGGGGCCATCAATTAGACCCCGACCGCGTGTTGACCGAGATGCGTGGCGCGGGGCTCACCGCTACCGAGCTAGGCCCCGAGGGCTTCCTGCCAACCAGCACCGACGAACTGAAATCGGTTCTGCACGAAAAGGATCTGACGTGTGTCGGCGGATTCGTCCCAGCCGTGCTGTTCAAGGACGACCATGACCCCGCCGACGACCTCGCCGGTCCACTCGAGTCGCTCATCGCCGCGGGAGCCGGTGTCGTCGTGCTCGCCGCAACCACCGGATCCGACGGCTACGACTCTCGCCCAGTCCTCGACGAGGCCCAGTGGGCAACGCTGCTGGCCAACCTCGACCGGCTGGCGGCCATCGTCGCGGACCGGGGTCTGCTGGCCGTGCTCCATCCACACGTCGGCACTCTTGTCGAGACTCGCTCCGAGGTGGACCGGGTGCTCAACGGCTCGTCAATTCCGCTGTGTCTCGACACCGGGCACTTGCTCATCGGTGGCACCGATCCGCTCGAGCTCGCCAAGGCCGTCCCGAATCGCATCGCCCACACTCACCTCAAGGACGTGGACGCGGCGTTGGCGGCGAAGGTGCAGTCCGGTGAGCTGACGTACACCGAGGCCGTGAAGGCAGGAATGTACACCCCGCTCGGCACCGGTGACGTCGACATCGCCGGGATCGTCTCGGTGTTGCGGGACAATGGTTTCGACGGGTGGTTCGTCTTGGAGCAGGACACGATTCTCGACGGTGAGCCGACCGGCGAAGGTCCGGTTCGCGATGTGCTCGCCAGCGTCGCCTACCTTCGCTCCGTCACCGCATGAGCTTCGAGCCCCTCCGCATCGGAGTTCTCGGCGCGTCGCGAATCGCCGAAGCGGCCTTCGTCGGCCCCGCAGCCGACCTCGGCCACCGACTGGTGGCGGTAGCGGCGCGGGACCGGTCGCGTGCCGAGGCATTCGCCGAGAGATACGGCGTGGAGCGGGTGCTGGACGGCTATCAGGAGGTCATCGACGACGCCGAAGTCGACGTCGTCTACAACCCGTTGGCCAACTCGCTGCACGCGCCGTGGAACCTTGCGGCGATCGCCGCGGGCAAGCCGGTGCTCAGCGAAAAGCCCTTCGCACGCAACGAATCCGAGGCGCGTCGCGTCGCCGAGGCCGCCGGTGCATCCGGCGTGAGCGTGCTCGAGGGCTTTCACTACTTCTTCCATCCCGTCACCAAGCGGGCCTTCGAACTCGCCACCGACGGCACCATCGGCGAGATCACCCACGTCGAGGTGCGGATGGCGATGCCGCCACCCGCCGACGACGACCCCCGCTGGTCCCTCGATCTGGCAGGCGGTGCCCTGATGGACCTGGGCTGCTACGGACTGCACGTCATGCGCTCGCTGGGGCGCCTCGCCCCACCCGGGATCGAGGGGCGGCCGTCCGTCGTGCGCGCGCACGCCGAGCAGCGCACTCCGGGAGTGGACGCCTGGTGTGACGTCGAGATCGGTTTCCCCGGTGGCGCCACGGGCCTCGCCGCCAATTCGATGGTGGCCGATCACCGTTCGTTCACGATCCGCATCGCGGGCGCCAAGGGTCAGGTCGTGGTGCACGACTTCATCAGCCCGAGCAGCGACGACCGTCTGACGGTCGACACACCCGACGGCACCACCGTCGAACACCTCGGCACCCGGGCGTCCTACACGTACCAGCTCGAGGCCTTCGCCGCACACGTGCAACATGGCGCCGCACTGCCGTTCGGCATCGCCGACGCGGTGGCCAACATGGCCTTCGTGGACGACGCGTACCGCGCGGCGCGCATGCAACCGCGTTGACGAGGCGAACCGTGGCAACCTCCGCTGTTTTCGGGTAGTCGACTACTCGCGCCGAGCGCGTGCACATCGGGCCAGGGTTGCGGTGTTCGCAGCACTCCAACCCGCACGAAGGAACCCCGATGAGAGCCATGTCAGCCCTTCCACTATCCGCAACACTCGGCATCCTCGCCGTCGTCCTCCCGGCGCCGGTGTTCGCCGATCCACTCCCCTATGGTCCGGACACCTGCGTCAACGGCTTCGTGTGGCGCGAGGCGAGGAGCGGCGACACCGTCTGCGTCACGCCCGCGACCCGGGGCCAGATCGCAGCGCAGAACGCCAACGCCGGCGCCAACAAGGACCCCAGCCAAGCCTCCGGACCAGAGTCCTGCTCACAGGGCTACGTCTGGCGTGAGGCGTTCGACGGCGACACCATCTGCGTCACCCCTGCGGTCCGGTCTGCGACGTTGGCCGACAACGCAGCAGCCGCGTCCCGCAAGCAAGCGAACCAGCCCGGTTCAGTGACGCAGAAGCCCGCCGACGGCCCGAGCGGGCACTCGGTCGTCTTCGAGGTCACCGGGTCCGGCGAGGTGTTCAGCATCGACACCGATCCGGGGGGCCCATTGGTGCCCGACCACACCAAGATCCCGTGGTCACGCACCATGAACGTCACGGCCGACGAGGACATGCTGCAGGTCGTCGCCGTCGCTAGGGGCGACACGGCTCCGGGCTGCCGGATCAAGGTAGATGGCACGGTCGTCGTGGAGCAGCCGGTCGGCGGCGACGCGCACTGCATCTTCACCTTCAACTGACCAGGCGCTAGGGCCGCCGCCTGCTGCGCCTGGTCGGCGGTCGCGTCGCCGTGGAGCGTTCGTGCCAGCGCAGGCGCAGCAGCAGCACCTGGCGGTGTGCGCGGAAGGACAGGCTCAACGGGTCACGCCAGGCCGACGTGCGCGCCGCTCGTTCGCGATCGATGTCCACGTGTCGATTGTGCCGCGCAACCGGACATCGAGCATGGTGGCGCGCGCCACCATCCGGCGTCGTCCCGGTGAATGGGCGACCAACGTGGGCGGTTTCGCCGATGTCCCGATGAGGGGTTTTTGCCGCGTTTTCGCTGTTGAAACCGGTGCAGATCTCCACGAGACTGACGCGTATGAGTGAGTTCGAACTGGCGGTCAGCGCCGAGATGGTGTTCACCGACCTGCCGATCGTCGAGCGGGTCAGGCGGATCCACGATCTGGGCTTTGCCGCCGAGATCTGGAGCTGGCACGACAAGGACCTCGACGCCCTCGCCGCCACCGGTGCGACGTTTACCTCGATGACCGGCTACCTCCATGGCGACCTGATCGACCCGCAGACCGCCGACGAGGTCGTTCGCACCGCCGAGTTGAGCGTCAAGGCCGCCGAGACACTTGGCGTGACGCGCCTGAACCTGCACACGGCCGAGCTGGTCGACGGCCTACCTGCGCGTCCTCGACTTCGCGCGACGGGGGCGATGTGGACCACCGCGGTGCGGACACTCGAGAAGCTGGGTGAACTGGGCGCGTCGTCGGGTGTGACGTTCGTCGTCGAGAACCTCAACACGATCGTCGACCACCCGGGCGTACCGCTGGCACGGGCCAAGGACGTCCTCGCGCTGATCGAAGGAGTGGGACACCCCCACGTCAAGATGATGCTCGACCTCTACCACGCCCAGATCGGCGAGGGGAACCTCATCGAGCTGGTCCGCCGCTGCGGGCCCGCCATCGGCGAGATTCAGGTCGCGGACGTGCCGGGCAGGTGCCAACCGGGAACGGGCGAGATCTACTACCCCGCTGTCGCAAAGGCACTGCACGACATGGGTTATCGCGGCACCGTTGGTTTGGAGGGCTACGCTTCGGGCGACGACGTCGATGCGCTGGAGGCGTTCCGGGCGGCGTTCACCGTCTAGCTGCGGACGGTGCGTCAGAGCGGCGCGGTAGTTTCAGTGGTACCGGGGACTCCCGGTACCGGCGATGGCGCCGTGCACGCACGTCCTTGGAGGTTTCACCGTGAAGTTGGCGCTCAGCGACGCCGAAACCGCATTTCGTGACGAGATGCGCGAGTTCTTCACCACGCAGATACCGGCCGACCTCCGCAGTCGCATGCGCGACGGCGAGCTCCGCATGCCAGAGGACATCGTCACCGCACAGCGTCTCCTGAACGCGCGCGGCATCGCCGTTCCGAACTGGCCGGTCGAATGGGGCGGCCAGGACTGGACTCCGCTTCAGCGGCAGATCTGGTCCGACGAGATGCGTTTGGCGTGCGTGCCCGAACCTCTGGCCTTCAACGCCAGCATGGTCGGCCCGGTGATCGCCCGTTTCGGTTCCCAAGAGCTCAAGGAGCGGTTCCTGCCGGCCACCGCCAACCTCGACATCTGGTGGTGCCAGGGGTTTTCCGAGCCGGAAGCCGGCTCGGATCTGGCGTCTCTGCGCACCACGGCAGTCCGCGATGGCGACGACTACGTGATCAACGGGCAGAAGACGTGGACCACGCTCGGTCAGCACGCCGATTGGATCTTCCTCCTTGCCCGCACCAATCCGGACGCCCCCAAGCGGCAGGCGGGCATCTCGTTCCTGCTCGCGGAGATGTCGACGCCAGGCATCACGTTGCGCCCGATCAAACTGATCGACGGCGGTTACGAGGTCAACGAGGTGTTCTTCGAAGACGTCCGCGTCCCCGCTGATCAGCTCGTCGGCGAGGAGAACGACGGGTGGACGTATGCGAAGTTCCTGCTGGGCAACGAGCGCACCGGCATCGCCAGGATCGGTACCACCAAGGTGTGGTTGTCGCAGGTGAAGGAACGGGCCGCGAAGACACTCACCGACCGCGGCACCCTGCTCGACGATCCGCTATTCGCTGCCCGCGTGGCGGTGGCCGAGAACGAGTTGCTGGCACTGGAATTGACGCAGCTGCGGGTCAGTGGATCCGAGGCCGACGGCAAGCCGAACCCGGCGTCGTCGATCCTCAAGTTGAAGGGCAGCCAGCTACAACAGACGGTCACCGAGTTGCTCGTCGACGTGGCGGGTCCCGACGCACTCCCGTTCGGTGCCGGTGACGACATCAGCTCACCCTCGTGGGCGCAGCTCGCCGCCCCGAAGTACCTGAACTACCGCAAGACCTCGATCTACGGCGGCACCAACGAAGTGCAACGCACCATCATCGCCTCGACGATTCTCGGACTGTGAGGACGCGCCATGAACTTTGACCTGACCGACGAGCAGGGCCTGCTGCGCGACGTCACCCGCGAACTACTCGCACGCACCTACGACGTCGACACGCGACTGAAGTTCGCCGACACCGACCTCGGCTGGAGCCGCGACGTCTGGTCGCAATTGGCCGAAACCGGAATACTCGGTCTGGGTTTCGCTCCGGAGGAGTCCGGTCAGATCGAGCTGATGGTGGTCCTCACCGAGATCGGTCGGCGGCTGGCCCTCGAACCGGTCGCCCAGGCCGCCCTCATTCCAGGCGGTCTGATCGCCGAGTACGGCGACGACGGACAACGCGACCTGCTCGACGCCGTCGCGGAGGGCCAGACGCTACTCGCCCTGGCGCATCAGGAACCCGCCGTCCGTGGCCTGTCGACGCGTGTCACGACGAGCGCTGAGCGCCAAGGTGATTCGTGGACCATCACCGGGATCAAGAACCCCGTACTCTTCGGCGACTGCGCCGACGTCCTCGTCACCAGCGCCTCGTTACCCGACGGCGGGGTTGGCCTGTTCCTCGTCGACGCCGGTGACGTCACCCGGCGCGCCTTCCGCACGTTCGACGGCCAACGCGGCGCACAGGTGACCCTCGATGCGGCGGCCGCGCAGCCGCTCGGCGCGGGTGGCGATGCGACGCTGCCGCTGCGGAACGCACTGGTCCGGTACCAGTCCGCGTTGTGCGCCGAGGCAGTCGGCGCCATGGACGAGGCCCTGCGCCTGACCACCGAATACCTCAAGAGCCGCAAGCAGTTCGGCGTGCCGCTCAGCAGTTTCCAGACGCTCACGCAGCGTGCCGCCGACATGTACGTCTCGCTCGAGTTGGCCCGCAGCATGAGCTTCTACGCCGCCATCTCGATCGCCGACGGGAACTTCGATCCCCTCATCGCCGCCCGCGCCAAGCTGCAGATCAGCCGGTCGGGTCGACACATCGCGCAGGAGGCGATCCAGCTTCACGGCGGTATCGGCGTCACTGCGGAGTATCCGGTCGGCCATTACGCCGCCCGCCTCACCGCGATCGATCAGACGCTCGGGGCAGCCGACGACCAACTGCACACGCTGATGGACGGCCTCGGCTCGTACGGGACGGTCTCGCTCTAGCGGCCCCGTCCCCCCGCCCCCCGTCCCCCCGCTCTCGCGCGAGCGTGCGCGTCTGCGGACAACACGCCGACGCAAAAGCGGAGAATGCGCACGCTCGCGCCTGTCGCTAGGAGCTGAAACGGCCCGCGAGTCGCTCCAGCGTCGAGGCCATGCCGTCGCCGTTCTTCTTGTCGAAGCCGAAGGCGGTGATCATCAACGGCACCTTGGCGGTGCTGTAATCGAAGATCTCGGTGACCTCGGTGACCGTGGTGTCCCCCGGCGTCGCCTCGGTCAGCTCCCAGCGCCAGCGGTGCCCGAGCGGGTGCTGCCACTCGATGACCTTGCCGTCCTGGAGCTCGGTGACCGTCGAGGTGATCTTGTAGGGCAGGCCGTACTGCGTCATCCCCACGGTGAACTTGTCACCCACCGCGAGGTGATGCGGCCCCTTGACCTCCACGTCACGCACCGTTCCGGAGCCGTCGAGTTCGGGGTGGCGGTGAGGATCGGCGACGAGTGCGAAGATCTCGGCCGCGGGTGCCGTCACCAGGACCCGTCGCCCGACGCGCTTTGGACCGACGTCGACCTTGGACACAGTTGCAATTGCCATGTCGGTACCCATACCCGCCGACGACGAGGGCGACACTCTTAGGTCTTGCGCGGTTGCCCGTATACCGCGACGACGACCGTGCGATCCACACTGTTCGCCGACCACACCCCGATCTCCGTGTTGGCACAGTCACGCATGATCGCCAGGTAGGCCGGATTGCCGTACCACTGGTTGATCAGCTCGACGCCGCTGATGGCGAGGGCGGGGTTGATGGCGACCGTCTCGGCGACCACTCCGCCGAAGCCTGCGCGCGCGGCGCGATCCTGAAGCGTGCTGCCGTCGGAACCGATGTCTCCGTCGAGGGTCCGGTCGTTCAGGACGTCGTCCGTGTGCCACTGTGCGGCGAGCCGCAACCGGGGGTTGACGCGAACGTCGTTGGTACATCCGGCGCGGTGCTGCACCGTGTAGAAGTTGGAGACCACCGCATTGTTTAGCCGCGCGTTGTCGGCACCGGCGGGAGGCGCGATCGCCATGCCGGTTAGCACGAGCGTAGTGCCCGCCGCCACCGTTGCGGCCACACGGAAGGCGTTGGGTTGCGAAGCCATCACGTCAACCCGTCGGCGGTATGAGCATCGATTGCCACGTCTTTCCTCCCTGAGCTCCTACGGAGAGGTCCGTCTGCGAATAGACCTTCCCGTCCGGACCGACGAAGCCGCCATTGGCCGGGTCATATTGTGCCACCGCAACTTCCGGTGCTGCCGGTCGCGCCGCGACACTCGGTGGCGATCCCGGGTCGGACTGCGGCACGGCCTGACCAGACAGCGTGGCGTTTGGGTCACCCTTCCAATTGAAGCCGTCGTTCAGCGGCACATAGCTTTCCTCGCTCTCGCACATCTTCACGGTCGGTGCCCGCTTGCCAGGCACGGCTTCGCATGGAATGTTGCGAGCACCACGGACATTCAACGGGGAGTCCTGCGGCACCCGGCAGTACAGGCTGCCGTCGACCGGTTCGGGCGCGTCCTCGAAGGTCGGGGTGCGCTGCTGCTGGACGGGCAGGAAGCCGGTGGTGCAGGCCGGAGGCAGATTGATGTTGAGATTGAAGCTCAGGTATTGCCCCTTGTAGGCCTGCTTGGTGTCGAGGTTGGCCACCAGTCCAGCCTGTCCCGCGGAGACGACCTGGGGGAACAGCACCAGTAGCTGCTCGATGTCGTTGCGGTAGGTGATGCCGACCTGACCGATGCTGACCAGGTTGGCCATCAAGACCGGCAGAGTGGGTCGCACCCGCTCGAGGAGTAGCTGAACTTCGGCGGCAGCGGGCCCGCCGTTGGTGATCAACCCCGTGACGGCCTGGTCGTGGGTCTTGAGCTGGCTGGTCACCGTCGCCACGTGAGAGGCCCACTGCCGGATGGCATCTGAGGTGTTGGCCTGAGAGTTCAAGACGGGTTGGGACTGATCGATCAGGGTGAGCAGCGGATCGAGATTCTTACGGGCGTCGATCGCCAGATCCGACGTGCCCGTCACGATGCGCGACAGCTCGGGACCGAGTCCACCCACAGCGGTGTAGGACTCGTCGACGACGGTCTTGAGGTCGTCGTGCGGGATCGCACGTAGCCCGGTATTGGCGGCGGCGAGAAGGGAGTTGATGTCCGGCGGGACGGAGGTATCGGGCAGCGCGATCACGTCGCCGCCCCGGAGCGGTCGTGCGTCACCGCGAGGCAGCAGAGCGACGTACTGCTCCCCGATCGCGGACTGGCTGTGCACCTCTGCACGCAAATTGGACGGGATCGCGATCCCCGACTTCAGTGACAGCGTCGCCTCCACACCCGTCCGCGTCAGCCGCACGGATTCGACCCGGCCCACCTCGGTACCCCGGTAGGTAACGTTTCCGCCGCTGTAGAGGCCGCCGGCCTGGTCGAGCTCCATGGTCACGGTGTAGCGACCGACGCCGAACAACTTGGCGGGCAACTTCATGAAGTGAAGTGCCATCAGGGACACCGCGGCCAGTGCGATCACGGTGAACAGCGCGAGCTGGAACTTCATCCGTCCGTTGAGTCGCATCTAACGGCCCTGGTTCGGGTTGTAGGGCACCGTAAGGGGATTGCCGGCCGTATACGGGCTCGGGAATTGACCAATCGTGCGCCCCCACTGCAATTCCAGCTCGGTCAGGTCGCCCTCCCACCGAGTGCCAGTGAAGAAACCGCTGTCGATCCGGCTCAGCGTCAGGTCGACGATGGCCGTCAGGTTCGCGTAATCGCCCCGCTGCCATTTCTCGATGGTCTCGTTGGGGAACGGGAAGGTCGGGATCAGACTGAGCGCACGAGTCATGCTCGGGCCGGCGTTGGCCAGCGATTCCAACACCGGGCCGACGTCCTTCAGCTCCTTGACCAGGTTCTCCTTGGACTGGTTGACCGTGTCGACCGTCAACGCGCTGAACTTCCCCAGCTTGTCGACGGCCTCGACGAGATTGCTCCGCTCGTCGTTGAGCACGGCCAAGGCTTGCGGAACCGTCTCCAAGGCACGGTCCAGAACGGGTTGCCGAGCGGCGAACTTACCGGCCAGAACGTCGAGTTGCTCTGCGGCGGCGATGATGTCGCCGGTCTGGTCGTCGAGGTTGGCGGTGAAGGTGTCCAACTGGCCGATCAGTCCGCGTAAGTCTTGCTCGCGACCGCGGAACGCGGTGCTGAATGCCTCCGTGATGTCCTGAACCTGGCCCAGGCCGCCACCGTTGAGCACCATCGAGAGGGCGGCCAGGGTCTGCTCCGTGCTCGGGTACGCAGCACCGTGCGACAGCGGGATGACCGATCCCTCGTGTAGCCTCCCGTGCGGCGGCTCGTCGACCGGTGGCGAGAGCTCGATGTGCAGCGAACCGAGCAGGCTGGTGAGACCGATCTTCGCCGTCGCGTTCTCTGGTACGTCGACGTCACCGTCGAGGCGCATCGTGACCAGCGCGTGCCAGTCCTGCCGCTCGATCTTGGTCACCGTGCCGACGGTGACGTCGGCGACCCGCACCCGCGAGTTCGGTTGAATGTTGTTGACGTCGGGCATCTCTGCAGTGATGACGAACGCGCCGGGACCATCGCCCCTCGTGCCGGGCATCGGGAGCGTGTTCAAGCCACGCCAATCGGCGCAACCGGCCAGCGCTGCGGTGAGAACCGCGACGGCCAGCGCGATCACGACGCGCCGACACCTCATGATCCACCGCCAGGAGGAAGCATAAGGCCGGGTAGACCCGCCGCCGGATCCGTGGCGACAGCGGCGCTGTCGGGTGTGGGCCCTTCGGCGGCCAACGGCGGGCTCGCAGAGACGTCAGTGACGGCGGGCGGGACGAAGTCGGGCGCCATCCAATCTTCGCTGTAGGTCACCTCGTTCGGTCGAGCCTGGGCTCCGACGAAGAAGTTCTCGCCGATCGGCGGGAAGTTGTACTGCCGGTTCTTTACGATCGGTGCCAGGTACTGCACGCACAGCTTCGAGGACGTCTCGGCGTTGAGCCGCGATGCCGCCTGAATGGCCCCGCAGATGAACGAGATCGGGTTGGCGAAGTTGTTCACCGCCAGCGCTCCGGTCAGGGAGCCGTTGGCGGGTTCGTAGATGTTGTAGAAGTTGCCCACCGTCGTCGGCGCGATGTGCAGCGTCTGCTTGACGTCGTCGAGACTCTCGACCAGCGCCGTGGAGATCGAGGCCAACTCGTCGGTGGCGGTGCCGATGGCGTCCCGGTTGTCGGCGGCGAAGTCCTTCACGTCATCGACGACGCCGTTGAAGTCCTCGAAGGCCTGTCCGACCTCTTGCGGGTCGTCGGCCATCAAAGACGTCACCGATGCCAGATTCTCATTGAGGGACTCCAGCACATCCGCGCTGTCGTGCAGGGCCGACACCAACGTCGACAGGTTGCGGAAGGTCGTGAAGATGTCGTCGCTGTGATCGCCCAGTAGCGAAATCGTCTGTGACAGTTTGACGATCGTGTCGCGGATGTTGGCACCCTGGCCGCGCAGGTTGTCGGCAGCGGTGTCGACGAAGCCGCCGAGCGTGCTCACCCCGCCGGGCTCGGTGGGCGCCAACAGCTTGGTCAACCTCTCGAGTTGCACGCGTACGTCGTCCCATTCGACGGGCACCGCGGTGTGATCCTGCGGTATCACCGTGCCACTCGCCATCGCGGGTCCGCCGGCATAGGCCGGCGTCAGTTGGATGGCGCGACCGGTGACCAACTGCGGCGAGAGAATCACCGCCTTGGCATCCGCGGGAACCTCATAGGCAGAGTCGATCCAGAACGTGATCTTGGCCCGCTGCGGCTGTGGCTCGATTTTCTCGACCTGCCCCACCGGCACCCCGAGGATGCGGACGTCATCGCCGGCGAATAGTCCGTTGCTGTTCTCGAAGTAGGCGACGACCCAGGTCCGCGCCTCGCGGTCCATCCCGCGCACCGTGATGGCGACCCCGCCGATCAGGGTGAGGGTCAGTGCAATCGCCAGGGCGGCCCTGGCCAGTCTGGGGCGCGTCGTCATGGCTGACCGTCCGGACCGACTTCGCCTGGGGCGGGAACGAACACGGCTGACGGAGTCGGTGCGGGCGGCACATCGGCCGGTGGTCCCGGCGGCGGCCCGCCGGGGGGCGGCGCGGGTAGCGGCTCGCGATACGGGTAGCGGGAATCACCGGGGTTGCCTGTAATCGCCTCCGGCAGAGTCACATTGGGATCTCCGCCCTGACCGGTCCGCGGGTACGGAACGGGGAGCGGCGGAGTACCCGGTTGGCCGGTTTGCGGATCGGTCCGTTGCGAGGGCAACAGCACGTTGGGATCCAGACCCAGATCGGAGAAGGCCGCGTCGACGAACGGTTGCACGAATTGGCCCGGCAGCAGGTTCGCCACGTATGCCTTGAAGAACGGCCCGGAGGACACCGACTCCCCCAGCGACATCGCGTAGGTGTTGAGGAGCTTGACGGCCTCCTGGAGGCGTCCCTTGCGATTGTCGACGATCGCCAACACGCCGTTGAGCTTGTCCAGTGCCGGGCGGAGCTGCTCCCTGTTCTCCCCGATGAACGCCTTGAGCTGTTGGGACACCGCCGAGATGCTGTCCCATAGCCGGTCCACCGCCGCGCTCTGGATGCGAAGCTGCGCGAGTAACGCGTTGGTGTCCCCGACCAGGCTCACGATCGCATCGGTGCGCTTCGCCAGCACACCGGTGACTTTCGCGGCGTTGTCCAATAGCGAACGCAATTGCGAGTCCCTGGTGTTGATCGTCTCGGCGAACCGGGCTACTCCCTGCACCGCATTGCGCAGTTCGTCAGGCGTGTCGGCGAACGTGTCCGACAAGGTGGACAGGGAACCGGATAGCTGATTGGTGTCGAGACCACTGATCGTCTTCGCGAGATCGGCGAGGGCGTCGGGCAATTGGTACGGCGACACCGTCCGGCTCAGCGGGATCGGCCCGTTGAGCGACCCACCGCCACGCGGCGTGACGTCGAGGACCTTGGTGCCGAGCAGACTCTTCGTCTTGATCGCGGCCTCCGAGTCCTCTCCCATCCGTACGCTGTCGTCGACGGTGAACGTGACGAGCACCTGCGCTCCGTCGAGGCTGATGCTCGACACCTTGCCTGCGGGGTAACCCGACACCTGGACGCCAGCACCGGTGAACAGTCCGCCCGCATCGGCGAAGTAGGCCGAATAGCTCTTGGTCTGGTTGAGAATCGGAAGCTTCTGGTAGTTCAGTGCACCCAGCACCAGCACGGCCACCAGGGCGGCGCCGATCGCCCCGATGATGAGTGGATTGCGCTCGCTGAATGACTTCACTTCGGTGTGCACCGCCCCGAGTCCTGGCCCGCCACTTTCACATACACCGGCTGACCTCCCTTGCCGTTCACCTTCAGCACGATCTCGCACAGGTAGAAGCTGAAGAAGTCGCCGTAGATCCCCTGGCGCGCGAGCGCTCGATACTTGTCCGGCAGCGTGTTCAGGATCTTGTCCAGATATTCGTGATCGGCGACCGCGATTGACGCGGCCCGGTCGGTCTCGTGAACCACCTTCGTGAGGGGTTCCCGCGACTGCGCCAGGAGGTCGGCGATCGACTCGGCGGCGGCGTCGGTATAGGCGACCGCGTTGGAGATGTCGGCCTTGCGGTCGGCGAGTCCGTGAACCAGCTCCGAAAGCGACGTCACGGCTGTGTCGAGCCGGTCACTCTGACTACCGAGAGAGCCTAGTACCACGTTGAGATTGTCGATGACCTGACCGATCAGCTGATCCCGGTTGGCCAACGTGTTGGTCACGGCCGCAGCCTGATTCAGGAATGACCCGATGTTGGGTCCCTGGCCCTGCAACGCCGCCGTCAACTGACCGCTGAGCGCATTGACCTGCTCGGGATTCAGCGCCCGGAACAGCGGTTTGAATCCACCGATCACCGAGTCCAGGTCCAGTGCCGGCGCCGTGCGGGCCACCGGAATGGTCTGGCCCGCCTGCATCGCGTGCATTCCGCCCGGCCCCTCCTCGAGCGCCAGGTACCGGCCACCGATCACGTTGTCGTAGCGGATGGCCGCGCGGGTCCCCTCGGTGATGACGAGCGTGTCGTCGGCCGAGAACTCGACCCGCAGAGTCGCATCCGGGTTGAAGGAGATCTCCTTGACCTGACCTGCCTCCACGCCCGCGACGCGCACCATGTCACCGTCCTTCAGGCCCGACACACTGGTGAACTCCGCGAAGTAACTCTTGCCGCCGTCGAATCGAAACTGGGCGAACACCGTTAACAGCAAAAACGCACCGAGTGCACACACCGTCAGGAAGACGGCGAGACGCCACGCCGCTCCCTTGAAGTCGTCCTTCATGGTGTCCGTCCTCTCTCCTGGTAGCGCTCGGCGATCACGGCGCCGGGGGTGGCGCTGCCGGTCCGGGTTCGGCAGGCGGCACACCCGGCCACAGCGGGACACCACCCGGTCCGTAGAGCGCGGCACCGAAGGGCGGCGCACCCGGATGGGGAATCGGCCCCGGTGCGGGTCCCGGTAGACACTGGCGGATCGACGGTGGCCGCGGGGTGCCCCGTGTCACCGGGAAGTAGTCGGCATAGCACGGCCTGCCGATCCCGGGGTTGGGCCGAATGTCCAGGCCGGTGCCGAAGCCGGTATCGGTGATGAGTTGCCGCACTGGAAAGTTCTTCGTCGCGTCGGGTAGCGATCCGCAGCCGGGCTGTCCGCCAGGGCCGCCCTTCGCCGCCACCCTTGGCAGGTTGTCGGGGTAACTGTACGGGTCGTTGCCCAGAAGCAATCCGACGTCGAGTTGAATCGAACGACCGTTGGCGCCGCCCCACACATCGAAGCCGCCGTTGTCGAGGAACCACGTCGAGCCCTGGAGCCAACAGGTGTAGACCGGGTTGTACTTCAGCAGCAGATCCGTGGTGGGAGCGAGGGTGTTGATCGCCCCGACGAAGTCATCCTTGCTCGCTGCCAGGAGACTCGTACCGGAGGTCGACAGGCCAATGGCGTTGAGCAACAGAGCATCCAACTGCTGCGCATGGTTTACCACGGTCGTCGCCGTCGTGCTCGTGGCATCTAGAACTTCGACGATGTCGTCGGCCGCCGCGGCGTAGGTCGCGTTGAAGTCGGCGAAGGAGCGCCAATCCTCGCGGATGGTGTCGCTTCGCGAGTTCAACGCCGCGAGAACCTGATTGAGTGCGGTGATGGCCTCGCCCATCCGCTCGCCCTTGCCGCGCACCCCTTCGGCGACCGCGGTGAGCACCGCGTTCAGCTTGGCCGGATCGACCATCTGCAGCAGATCGGCCACGTTCTCGAACACCGTGTTCACTTCGGTGCTGGTGTTCGCCGACGTCAACACCGCACCCGCCGTGAGGCTCTCGGTACTGGGCTCGGCCGGGTAGACGAGGTCGACGAACTTGCCACCAAACGCCGTCGTGGCTTGAATCCGAGCGTCGACGTTGGCGGGGATGAACTGAATTTGTCCCGGATAGATGTCCAACTGCAGCTCAGCGGTCCCGTGGCGACCGACGATGTCCCGGACCCGGCCGACCTCGACACCGCGCATCTTGACCTTGGCGTCGGTCTCCATCACCAGACCCGACCGGTCCGACTCGAGCGTCACGGGCACGTAGGACTTGCCCACTCCAGCGAAGACCCCAGCCGTGACGACCAGGAACGCGACGATCACCGCCAACAGGATCACGGTCCACCAGGCGGTGTGGATGCGTGCCTCGCCGGCTCTGGGTGGCAACACGTCAGCCCGCCAAGTTGAAGTTGCCGGACTGCCCATAGACGGCCAACGAAATCATCACGATCTCAACGGAAGCCACCACCATCGAAGTGCGCACGGCGCGACCGACGGCCTCCCCGACGCCAGCCGGTCCGCCGCTCGCCGTAAAGCCGTAGTAGGTGTGTACCAGCATGATGACGACGGTCATCGCCACGGACTGCCCGAACGACCAGATCAGGTCCGTCGGGTTCAGGAACGTGTTGAAGTAGTGGTCGTAGACTCCCGAGCCCTGCCCATAGACCACGACGGTGCCCAGCCGTGCCGCCAGGAACGCCATCATCACGGCGATGCAGTACAGCGGGATCACCACGATCACACCGGCCACCACGCGCGTCGACGCCAGGTAGGACACACTGCGGATGCCGATCACCTCGAGCGCGTCGATCTCCTCGTTGATCCGCATCGCCCCCAATTGCGCGGTGGCGCCTGCGCCGATGGTGGCCGACAGCGCCACCGAGGTGGTCCCCGGCACGATGAGTCGGACGTTGAAGAACGCCGAGGCGAAACCGGTCAGCGCTTCGAACCCCACCGACGCCAACTGGTTGTAACCCTGCACCGCCACCAAGGCGCCGGTCGTCATCGTCAGGAAGCCGACGATCGCCACCGTTCCGCCGACCACCGCGAGAGCACCGGTGCCCAAACCCATCTGGGCGATCAAGCGCAGCAGCTCGGTGCGGTAGTTGATGACGGCGTCGGGAATCGCACCGACCGTCTTGGCGTAGAACTGCGCCTGAGCGCCGATCTGGTTCCACCCTCCGACGATGTGGTTCACCGACCGCGCCAATCGCGGGTGCTGCGTGCTGGGAAGTGTCAGGCTCATCTCGACCTCTACACCGTGAACTGAATGCCGACGGCGGTCACGATGACGTTGATGGCGAACAGGACCATGAAGGTGAAGACGACGGTCTCGTTGACCGCGTTGCCGACGCCAGCAGGCCCGCCCTGCACCGAAATGCCCCTGTAGCAGGCGATCAACCCCGCAGATAGCCCGAAGAGGGTTGCCTTGGTGAGGGATACGATGACATCACCCGCGCCGGTCAACAACGTCATCCCGGTGATGAACGCACCTGCGGACACATGCTGCACGAAGACGCAGAAGAAGAACGCCCCCGCCAACCCGACGATGATCACCGTTGCCGACAACGCCAAGGCCACCGTCGTCGCTGCCAGCACACGCGGAACTACCAGCGCCTGAATCGGGTTGATACCCATCACCCGCAGCGCGTCGAGTTCATCGCGGATGGTGCGCGCTCCGAGGTCGGCGCACATCGCGGTCGCACCGGCCCCCGACACCACCAGCACCGTCACGATGGGACCGATCTGATTGACCGTGCCGATCGCTGCCCCGGTACCCGAGAAGTCCGAGGCGCCAAACTCTTTGAGCAGAATGTTGAACGTGAACACCAGCAACACCGAATACGGCATCGTCAGCATCAACGCCGGGAGCACCGAGACCCGCGCGACGAACCAGGACTGAAGCACGTATTCACGCCACGCGAACGGCGGCTTGACCATGAAGACGAAGGTGTCGAGCGACATGGCGAAGAATCCGCCCACGGCCACCAACGGCTTGGAAGCTGTCCGTACACCGGTCGTCACTACATCACTCCTGCCAGTGAGGTTGCTGGACGATCGAGGACATTGCACACGGATCGCTCCTCCCACCAGACGTGGCCGTGATCGCATTGCTCACGACGATGAAGATGACGGTTTGGACCTTGCCGATTCGGACGGAACGTACCCCTGCCGGTGGTGAACTCTGCGCCCTTAGGCCTGCTTATCTCCCCTTCGAGGTACGTAACTGTTCCCTTGGTATTAGCCGTTGGCTTGGCTCCCGCACCTGACTCGGAATTTGCTAGCCGAGCCCGACTGCTTCATGGGCCGCTCCTTGACGCGCAATGGTCGACGTCGACGAGAGTACGCCGACGGCCTGATCTATGTCCATAGCCGATACGGGTTGATTTTGCGCAATCCTGCTCCCGCCCGCACGCCAGCGGCTATTCTCAGCTCATCATGTATTTCACGACTACCTGGATGTGGCTGGTTGCCGGATTGTTCGGGACTTCAGGACCGGGCTGAAACAGGTGTGCGGCGCGCGGCCACCCAGGGCGGCGCCCAGGGATGGTTCTGGCAGGATTCGTCGGAGGGTTCGGAGCGGGCCGGAGGGGAGGTGACGTCGGTGGCGGAGACCGTCGTACCGCGCGTCCGACGCCGGCCGAAAGACCGCAAGGACCAGATCCTCGAACAGGCCGTTCGGTTGTTCATCGACCGCGGCTTCCATTCGGTGACGCTCGAAGAGATCGCCGAGGCGGCCGGCGTCACCGCGCGTGCGCTGTACCGCCACTACGACAACAAACAGGCACTGCTGGCGGCGGCGATCCTCGCCGGACAGAACGAGTACCAGAACGCCACCCGGCCCAGGAACCACGAAACGGACTCGCCAACACCGCCGCTCAGTGTCGAGCTACCCAATTTGATCGCCGCGGCCATCGCCACACGGTCGTTGACGGTGTTGTGGCAGCGCGAAGCCCGCTACCTCGACGACGGCGAGCGCGCCGACGTCCGACGTCGCATCAATGCGATCGTCGCGGGCATGGACGACGCCGTCTGTCTGGAGATACCGGACCTAAGTCCCCAGCACTCCGAACTGCGGGCCTGGGCGGTGTCCAGCACGGTCACCAGCTTGGGACTGCACAACCTGAGCCTGCCGGGCGAGGAGCTGAATGCCCTTCTCTACCAAGCATGTATGGCAGCCGCCCGCACGCCGCCAGTGCGCGAGCTGAACGCCGACGATCGACTGCCCATTGGTGACTCTTCGCCGTACTCCCGACGGGAGACTCTGCTGGCCACCGGTGCGCACCTGTTCCGCGCCAGGGGTTACCCCGCGGTCAGCACCAGTGACATCGGCAAGGGAGCCGGGATAGCCGGCCCGGGACTGTATCGCTCGTTCGCCTCCAAACAGGCGATCCTCGACGCGCTCATCCGGCGCCTCGATGAATGGCGGAGCCTGGAGTGCATCCGCGTCCTGCGCGCAAGTCTAGGACCGTCGGAACGGCTCCGCGCTTTCGTCGAGGGCCACGTCCGCATCAGTCTGGACGACCCCGATCTCGTCGCCGTGTCGATCACCGAACTGTCGCACGCCTCTGCGGATGTCAGCGAAGCATTTGCCAGGAACCGGGCCGATCGGGAAGCCGAGTGGCTCAACCTGATCCGGGAGCTCGTCCCGCGGACGACGGTCGCCGAGGCGCGACTGCTCGTCGCGGCGGCGACCAGCTTCATCGAGGACGTCGCCCGGACCTGGCACCTGACCCGCAACGTCGGGGTGGCCGAGGAGATCACCGCCATCGCGCTGTCGATTCTGACTAGCCGATCGCCGGCGGGCGAACCGTCCTGACGCCATCGTCACCAAATCGCGCAACTGGTCCCGCCGTCGGCGAACTGGGCGGTGCCGGTCACCATCGACGCGTCATCGGACAGTAGGAACGCCACCACACCCGCCATCTCGTCCGGACTGGCCATCCGGCCCTGAAGACGATCGACCATCGTGGCCGCACCCCCGTCGCCGAGCACTTCGTCGAATGCCGCCATTGCGGTCTGCTGCATTGGTGTATCCACGAAGGCCGGTAGCAGCGCATTGGATCGCACGTTGACAGAACGGAATTCGGCGGCGGTGATCCGGCTTAGATGGATGATCCCCGCCTTCGACATACCGTAGGCGGCGCTGCCCGCTGCCGCGATGTGCCCCGCCAACGACGACATGTTCACGACGGCGCCGCCGCCGCGCTCCACCATCCGGGGTACGGCGTGCTTGGTGCACAGCCAGGCACCGCGCAGGTTGACGCGCAACACCCGGTCGAAATCCTCCACCGTCGTGTCGGCAATCGAGGCGAAGTGCACGATGCCCGCATTCGACACCAGTTTGTCGAGTCCACCGAACTCGGCGACACAGGCCGCCACCATGCCGATTACCTGCCCTTCGTCGCTGACGTCTACCGTGTGGCCGACCGCGCCACCACCGATCTTCGCCGCCGCGGCTTCGGCCGCGGCACCGTCGATGTCCGCGCACAGCACGCGGCAGCCCTCGCCGGCGAGTCGCTGCGCCACCGCCAGGCCGATCCCCGCGCCGACTCCGGTAACGATCGCGGCCTTGCCGGCTAGGTCTTCATGCGTCATCAGGTCATGCCCCTTCTGCGGCCATGGCGGGAAGACCTCGATACCCGTTGTGCCATTTCGTGTCTCGAATGTCCCCGAACATCACCAGACCAAGCGCAGGGGCGTCCTCGGACAGCTTGATCGTGTACAGCCCGAGATCGCGGAGAATCCATTCCACCGTCTCCGCCACGAGGTCTGCCGCGGGTGCTTCACCTTCGAATAGTCCGCAGCCGCGTGCCGGTCCCTGCGGGCGCAGGTAGATGACCACACCGCCGCCGTGAGCCGCCATCGACGCCAGCGCACCATCGAGGTCGCCGCCACATCGACACGCGGTCGAGCCGAATACGTCCCCGGTGAGGCACTCGACGTGGACATGCAGTTGCAACGGCTGGTCGACGCCCACCGCCCCGACGACGATCGCCAAGTGCTCGCGGTCGTCGGACACACCGCGAAAGCCGACGATGAGGGAGTCACCGCTGCGGGTCGGCAGAATCGTCTCGGCTACCCGAGTGACCTGCGGTTCGGTGCGCCGCCGGTACGCCGCAAGGTCCGCGGTCGAAACGTGGGCAAGTCCATGCTCATCGGCGAACTCGGCCGACTCGGCGCGACCGGCCATCTCGGTGGGGTGATCGCGGGATACGATGTCGCACAACGCCCCTGCCCTCCCCCGACCAGCGAGCCGGGCCAGGTCGAACGCAGCCTCGGCCGGTCCCGGGTGAGCGAGCACTCCCCCGAGTTCGGCCATCACGGGGAGTACGTGGCCCGGTCGGTGAAAATCCGAGGCGTCGGATTGCGGTGCGGACAGCGCCGCGATCGTTCGGGCCCGGTCAGTCGCCGAGATCCCGGTACCGGTGCCTCGCCAGTCCACGGTCACCCGTTGCGCGGCGGCGTCGGAGCCCGCTGCCGGCCGCAGGCACATTGCCGGAAGGTTCAGGCGCTCGCATTCGCTGACGGGCAACGCGATACGGACCAGGCCCGAGGTGTGCCGGACGGTGAAGGCAAGCAGTCTCGGCGTGGCCGCGTCGGCCGCGAAGACCAGATAGCCCTGCCCGGCACCGTCGGTACCAGCGGTGACCACGACGGGCCGGCCCGCCGCCACCGCGGCGACCGCGCGGCGCACCCGGACGTCGGTGGTCCGCACTAACCGAGCCCGGCCAGGAAGTCGAGCAACAGGCGGTTGGTTTCCTTGGGCTCTTCCTGCTGTATCCAATGCCCGACGTCGGCCACCATGTGGGTGCCGCGATAGTTGGGCATCACCTCGTGAGCGCGAGCCGCAGCCTCGGCGCCCCATGTGGTGCCGACGTCGTATTGACCGCCGATGAACATTGCCGGCGGCGTCAATGGCTTACCTGCCTGATCCGCGAGGTCGTGCCAGTCGGCATCGATGTTGTGATAGAGACTCAACGGGCCGCCGAAGCCGGAACGCTCGAATTCCCCTGCGTAGAAGTCGAGATCGGCAACGGTGAACCAGTCGGGCATCCGCTCGGGATAGACGAACGCATCCTTGAGTCGTGCGCCGGCGTCCATGCACAGCGGGCCGGCCCGGATCACGTCGATCGGATCCATGGCTGCCAGGTCGACGCCCGCCGCAGCGGCTTCCCGGGTTGCGGCGATCATGTTGTCCCCGGAGACGGTGTAGGTCAGCCCGAGCAGCCAGCGGCGCACGTCCTCCTCCGCTTCGGCGATGATCCCGTCCTGCTCGGAGAAATAGGTTTGGTACCAGACCTTGCCGGGCCCGGCAAGCGCGTGATGGTAGTCATTGGGACGGTGCTCGCCGAACGGACTGCCCGGCAGTGCGATCACACCGCGGCCGGCGAAGGGACAGCTGATCCCGACGACACCGGTGCAGCGCTCCGGATGCAACCAGGCAAACGTCCAGGCCACCGGGGCGCCCCAGTCATGACCGATCACCACGGCCTCGTCGGCACCGTAGGCATCCAGCACACCGCAGATGTCATCGACCAATTCACCGATGCGATAAGCGGATTGGACTCGAAACTTCGACGACCGTCCATATCCGCGCTGATCGATGGCTACCACGCGATGGCCCGCCGCGGCGAGCACCGGAATCTGGTGGCGCCAGGAATACCAGGATTCCGGGAAACCGTGGATCAGAACCACCAGCGGGCCTTCACCCTCCTCCACGGCATGGATGCGCGTGCCCCGGCAGTTCAGGTTTCGATGAAGCTGGGTCATCTTCGCCTCTCTCCGTTCGGTGTTCACCGAACACTCAGTGCGTGAACATCTCCGTGTGGGTGGCCGCCTGGATGATCTCGGAGCGGGTCGACACTTCCTGCGGCGGCCCGGAACGGTTCGCGTAGTTGCGGGCTATGAGGGTCTGCTGACCCGACAGTCGTGTCCGCGCCCACTTGCCGATCACCCGGCCGGCGACTCTGGGCGTCATCAGCGCCGATGGCGGCTTCACCAGATGGACGACGGCCAAGAATTGGCGATAGGCATCTAGGTCGTCGTGTACGAGTTCCAACAAGCGGTCCATGTACCAGGTCAGAACGCCGAAGTAGAACGGACGCTTCTTGCCGACGTCCTTGATCCACGGAAAGCGCAGATTTTGTTCGCGAATGACGAACCAGGCGGTGTCGGCCAACTTCGAGATCGCCCGGTAGTAGCGCCGGGGCAGGTCGGGATGGCCCGGCCCATACTTTGCCAGCGACAGTTGCAATTCACGGACTCCTTTGAGCGCCAACGTCATTCCCAACCCGGATACTGGATCAGCGCTGGTGAAGGAGTCACCGACCGCCACCAGCCCGCGAGGCAGGTTGCGCTTCTTCTCATAGTGCAGCCGCAGCATGTTCGGATAGCGGAAGTTGTAGATCGGCGAGGCGGCTTCGAGCCCGTCGATGTTCTCACCGATCACCGGTGAGGGCATCAGGTCGGCGAACTCTCGGAATTCCCTTTCGGTTCTCGGCGGTGAGTAGCAGTTGTAGGCCACCAGTGAGGTGGACAGCAGGGTGCGCGAACTGTCGACGTAGTACTGCGCGGCGTAGGTGTCCTCATAGGGGCGGTACGCGTAGCAGATCACCATCACCTTGTCCTGCCATTGGCGATCCGGCGGTACCCGGTGTTGCATGGTCGAGTAGAAGCAGTTGATGATGTCCTGCTCCTGCTCCGGGGCGCCGATGCCGATGCGGTCCAGGAACTCCGGCACCCGGGTGTTCTTGCCGGAGGCGTCGACGACGAATTCGGCGGCCACGATCTCCAACGCCGGCTCGGCCGGGCCGGCGTCCGGATTCGCCAGAGCCACGCCGATCACCGCGTTGCCGTCGCGGTCGTAGACCAGGTCGACCACCTCGGACTCGTAGCGGAAGCTGATGCGCGGGTCGCCGTCGAGTCGGCGCCGGATACACCATTCGAGCAGCGGACGCCCCGCGCACACGATCTGAATGTCACTGGTGCCCGGTTTCTTCCAGGCTCCGCCCAACCGGATGCGGTACTGCGCGGCCATGTCGACCTTGAACGCACCCTCGCGGACCATGTCGTCGACGATGCCAGGAAGGAACCGTTCCAACTCGAGCTGACCCGCGGTGAGCAGGTGGTGCAGATGCCAGCCCTGCGCGGCACCCGGGCGGCCCTCCCGGCGCGTGTGCGGACCGTCCTTCTCCAGGACGATGACGTGATCGAAGGCCCCGGTGAGCATCTTGGCCGCGGTGATGCCGGCAATGCTGCCGCCGATGACCACCGCCGTGCCCCGACCGCGTTCGCGTAGTCGCGGAAGGTCCAGGTCGGCGTAGTCCAGAAAGGGCGGGATGCACCGCCGGGCCGCACCACTTGACACGAACTTCTCGTAGTACAGACCGGCCCGCTGGGCGTCATGGTCGTCCAGCCAGCTCCGGGTGGCTTCGATCATCGCACTCGGGCCGCAGAGGTAGAGGTCGGCGTCACCGCCGTTGAGGATGTCGTCATCGAGCAGATCGGTCACGAATCCGACTGGCCCATCCCAGTTCTCATCAGCCCGAGCAACGATCGTTCGCACTTGCAGGCCGGGCACCCGACGTGTCAGCGACTCCAACTCGTCGAGTTTGCAGAGCTCTTCGACGGCCGTGACCCCGTAGAGCAGATGGACCGGGAGCCCGGAGGTCCCGCCGTCGGCATTGGCCGCCAACTCCTCCGCCATCGCCAAGATGGCCGACAGGCCCGTGCCGCCGGCGACCAAGACCACCGGCCGCACGACCTGACGAAGGTGGAAGCTGCCCTTGCTCCCACGCACCGCGATCCGATCCCCTGGCTTGGCCCGGTCCCGCAGATAGTCCGACATCACGCCTTCTGGCAGCAACCGGATGATGAACTCGACTTCGCTGCGACCGTCGGCCGGATGGGCATAGGAGTAGTTGCGCCACGACGTGGTGGCGGGCACCTTCAACTGGGCGAACTGGCCCGCCTGGTACACCAGAGCGTCGGCCATCGACGACACGTCGACGCGCAGGAGCACGGTGCTGGCCGAGACGTGCTCGACGGACGCCACCACACCGGTCCCGGTAACAAGCCGCGCCGCGTTGTCGTCGGCCGGGTACTGCAGTTCGATCAGACAATCGGATTCGGTGAAGGTCTGACAGGTCAGAACCTTTCGCTCGTCGCGCTCGACGTCGGAGAGGCCTTCGGTGCGCCCCATCTCGTAGTCGCCCAGCGCACAGGTGGCAACGCACGTTCCACAGATCCCGCTCTGGCATTCATTGACGATCGCGACACCGTGCTCTTCGGCCGCCTCGAGAATGGTCTGATCGGACGTGACCGGCATCTGCCTGTGCGTCCCGTCCGAGTAGCGGACGGTGACCTGATGAACAACCACGACGTTCCCTTCCCAGGACGGTCGATCGGTTAGACGAGCGCGATTCCGGCGGGCTTCTTGGCGAGACGGGCATTCAGCTGGGGCATGACTTCCTCCGCGAGCAGCCGCATCGATTCCTTCCACGGGCCCGGGTTGTCGCTGTAGTCGAAGCCCAGTGTCAGGAGATGTCCGAAACCACCGACCTGGTCGTAGGTGGCTTCCAGTTTGTCGATGACGGTGTCCACCGATCCGACGACGAAGGTGTTCTCGGCCAGGTACTCCGGCGTGACATCGGCGTCGGGGACGTCCGAATCGTGCTTGTAGAACTTGGTCATGCCGAACATCTTGAAGGTGGGCAGCACGTACTCGCGCATGTTGCGCCCCATCATGCCGTCGACGGCGAGGCGGAAGGCCTGCTCGTCGGTCTCGGCGACGAAGACCTCGCGGACCAGCCGCCAGTCGCGCCGGTCAGGTGTGCGGCCGCTACGGGCGGCACCTTCCAGCACTGCATCCCAATGCGTGGCAACGTATTCGGCGTTGAGATCGAGGCTCATCGGGAGATAGCCCCGTTCACCGGCCAGCTTGAGGGTCTCCGATCCTGCGCTGAATCCCGTGACACCGATGGGCGGGTGCGGTTTCTGAAAAGGCTTGATGTGGCGCCGCATCAGCCCGTCGAACATCGGGGCGATTCCGTTGGCATTCCAGTACTTGCCGCGATGTTCCCACGGCTCGTCCTCGGTCCAGATCTTCAGCATGATCTCCAACGCTTCGCGGGTCATGTCGCGATGCTCGCCGTTCTTTCCGTCCACGTCGAACAGCGCCCAGTCGCCGGGGATGCCACTGGCTCCGACACCGAGCATGAACCGGCCCTGAGCGAGATGGTCGAAATACGCCACCCGATGGGCGAGCTCGACCGGGTGGTGGTACGGCAGCAGGTGCGCTCCGGGGGCCAGCTTGATGTTGGTGGTGCGCAACAGTGCTTGCGCCAGCAGTAGATCCGGCGCACAGATGGGTTCCCACGGCACGGTGAAGTGCTCGCCTACCCACGCCTCCACATAGCCCAGCTGGTCGGCCAGCTCGATGATGTCGAGGTCCCACTGGGTCGCGTCGTACAAGCTTCGCTCCGGCGGATGCGCCGGCATCAGGAACAACCCGATCTCCATCTTCAACACTCCTCGGTGGTGGTGGGCACCAGCGGCGAAACCGTCGCCAGGAAGGCGACCGCGACGGTATCCGCTGGCCGTCAATTAGTAATGTACAACACAGTACTAGCAAGATACATAGTTCAAACACAAGTTGCATTTTACTCGATACATCGCCTGCTCTAATGGTCCTTCCGTGCGTATCGTCTATGGACATAATGGTCTGGAGCCGCGTAGCTTCGCAGGTGTAGCCGAGTGAGAAGGGAGCATCCTGTGCAGGATTTCGACTACATCGGGTACGAGCGCGTGGACGACGGCCGAATCGCCGTCATCACCCTCGATCGCCCCAAGCAGCACAATGCGCAGAACCGGGGGCTACTGGTCGAGCTGGACGCGGCATTCGAACGCGCCGAGACCGACGACACCGTGCGGGTGGTGATCCTGCGGGCAGAGGGCCCGTCATTCTCGGCCGGACACGACCTGGGCTCCTTCGACGACGTGCGAGAACGCACGGCCGGGCCGGGCCAGCACCCCACCTACGGCTGCAACGGCGCCACGTACGGCGGTGTCGAATCGCGGTACCGCCAGGAGTGGCACTACTTCTTCGAGAACACCAAGCGGTGGCGCAATCTGCGCAAGGTCACCATCGCCGAGGTGCACGGGAAGGTGCTCTCGGCGGGCCTGATGCTGGCCTGGTGCTGTGATCTGATCGTCGCCGGCGAGGACGCCATCTTCGCCGACGTCGTCGGCACCCGACTCGGCATGTGCGGCGTGGAATACTTCGGCCACCCCTGGGAGTTCGGCCCGCGCAAGGCCAAGGAACTCCTCTTCACCGGCGACTCCCTAGGTGCCGACGAAGCACACGTCCTCGGCATGGTTAGCAAGGTCTTCCCCAACGATGAATTATCCTCGAGCACAATTGAATTCGCCCGGCGGGTGGCAAAGTTGCCGACAATGGCGGCACTCCTCATCAAGGATTCGGTCAACAAGAGCGTCGACGCCATGGGGTTCGCGACCGCATTGGACAGCTGCTTCTCCCTGCACCAGCTCAACCATGCGTACTGGAGTGAGGTGACCGGCGGCGAATTGTGCTACGGGACCGTCGAGAACGGGCTCGAGGATTGGCGGATCTCGCCCGAGATCCGGCCGGCCGCGAAGCGGCATCCATAGGCGGGCCGGCGTGGACATCGATTACCCACCAGAAGCCGAGGTATTCCGCAGCAGGATAGGCGACTTCCTCGCCAATAACCTTCCCGCCGACTGGACTGGGGTCGGGGCGTTGGCGGCGGGGGCACGAGAGCTGATGACCCACCAGTGGCGGCAGTCGCTGGCAACGGCCGGCCTGGTCGCGGTCTCCTGGCCGAGGGAATACGGCGGGCCCGGACTATCGGCCATCGAACAGGTCGTGCTCGCAGAGGAATTCGCCAAGGTCGGCGCACCGGCCCGGGCGGAGCACGACGGATTCGGCATCGATCTGCTCGGCAACACCTTGATCGCCTTCGGGTCAGTCGAACAGAAGGCGGTCTTCCTGCCTCGCATTCTCAGCGCGGAAGATCGCTGGTGCCAGGGTTTCTCCGAGCCGGAGGCGGGATCGGACCTAGCTTCCGTGCGGACCAGGGCGGTGCTCGAAGGTGACGAGTGGGTCATCAACGGTCAGAAGATCTGGACATCGGCCGGCGGGACCGCGAACTGGATGTTCCTGCTGGCACGCACCGACCCGCAGGCACCGAAACATCGGGGGCTCTCCCTCGTCCTGATGCCGATGGACCAGCCCGGCGTGGCGGTCCGGCCGATCGTCAACGCCGCCGGGCACGCCTCGTTCAACGAGGTGTTCCTGACCGATGCCCGCACTCCAGCCCGCAACGTGGTTGGCGACCCAGGTGACGGATGGCCGATTGCCATGGCACTGCTCGGCTTCGAGCGCGGATCGCAGGTCACCACGGCCGCGATCGACTTCGGCCGGGACCTGGAACGGCTGTGTGATCTGGCCAGGGACCGCGGACTGAACGCCGACGCGCGAATCCGGGACGAGTTGGCCTGGTGCCATTCCCGCGTACAGATCATGCGCTATCGCGGGTACCGCGAACTGACGACGTTGTCGAACCGGCAGCGACCGGGGGCCGACGCCGCCATCTCCAAGGTGATCTGGAGTGAGTACTTCCAGCGATACACCGAGCTCGCCGCCGAGATCCTCGGGTTGGAGGCGCTGCATCCCGACGGCCCGGGAAACGGTGCAGCACTCATGGCTGCAGACGCGGGCACGCCGAACTCCGCCGCGTGCTGGATGGACGAGCTGCTGTACGCGCGCGCGGCGACGATCTACGCCGGTAGTTCGCAGATCCAGCGCAACGTCATTGGCGAGCAGCTGCTGGGGCTCCCCAAGGAGCCTGCCGTCGCGCGCGCGGAGCACTGAGATGGAGTTCCGCTACACCGTCGAGCAGGAGGAGTTCCGCGCGTCGTTGCGCCAGTTCCTGCAGCATCACGCGCCGCCGTCGGCGCTGCGCGAGGTGGCCGACTCCGATGGGCATGACCCCCGCCTATGGCAGCGACTGTGCGGCGAACTGGACCTGCCGGGGCTCGGCGTGCCCGCGGAATATGGCGGGGAAGGAGCGACGCTGGTCGAGACAACCCTCGTGTTCACCGAACTCGGCCGCGCACTCACACCCGTTCCCCTGGCGACGACGGCCTTCGCCATCGAGGCCGTCTTGCGGATGGGTGACGACGAGCAGCGCCGCCGACTGCTTCCAGAGCTGCTCTGCGGCAGACGAATCGGCGCGTTCGCAGCCACCGGACCCGGTGCGGCCGACCCGTCGGCAGCTACGGTCTGGGTTGTTGGGCAAGGCCGTCACGTCATCCTGACCGGCGAGTGCTGCCCCGTCCTGCACGGCCACGTCGCCGACCTGTTCGTGGTGCCCGCCGTGCTCGACGGAACCGTCGTCGTCTGCATCGTCACGGCAGCCCAGCCCGGCGTCGTCGTCGAGCCGCTGCAATCCTTCGATCACACCCGCCCCGTGGCGAGACTGCGGTTGAAGGACGCGCGCGCCGAGGTGCTCTCGGCCTCCTCGACCGAGGGCCTCGAGCGGGTACTCGACGTGGCGCGAGTGTTGTTGGCCGCCGAGATGCTCGGCGGCGCCGAGGCATGCCTGACGCTGGCGGTCGATCACGCCAAGAACCGGCGCCAGTTCAACCGGCCGATCGGATCCTTTCAGGCAGTCAAGCATTCGTGTGCCGACATGATGATCGAGATCGATGCGACCCGTGCCGCGGTCATGTATGCGGCGATGAGCGCTGGCCGCGACCCCGAGCTGGCGACCGTGGCCCCACTGGTGAAGGCGCAGGCCACCGACACCTACCTGGCATGCGCGGGATCGGCGATCCAGGTGCACGGCGGTACCGGTTTCACCTGGGAACACGTCCTGCACCTGTACTTCCGACGCGCCAGGACCACCGCAGCGCTGTTCGGCAGCAGCGCCCAACACCGGGCGTTACTCGCCGACCGCGTCGGAATCTGAAACCCCGAGGAGCCAGCCGTGTTCACCGAAACCTTCTCCGGCGCAGCGCTTGCGGACGGCTCGGCACTGCCGCATGCGGGCATCTCACTCCCCGATGCATTGTCCCGGCACGCGCTGATCCGGCCGAACCAGATAGCCTTCGTCGATCCCCGGCGACGATGCACTTTCGCCGAATTGAACGCCTCCGTCAGGCGACTGGCGAGCGTCCTGGCAACCCGCGGTGTCCGGCCCGGTGACCGGGTGGCCACTCTCGGCGTCAACAGCCTGGAACTCGTCGAGACCTGGTTCGCCACATTGACATTGGGCGCGATCGCAGTTCCGATCAACTTCCGACTGGTTCCCGACGAGATCGCCGGGGTGCTCGCCGATTGCGGCGCCACCGCGGTGGTGGTGGACACGGCGCTAGAAGACGCGGTGCCACGGGCGCTCACCCGCGCCCAGGACGTCTACACCGTCCTCACCATCGGCGACGACCTGGACGAACTGACCCGCGCCGCCGACCCCGGGTACACCACCGAGGTGTCGGTCGGCGACGAGGAGCCCGCGTTCCTCATGTACACCTCGGGGACGACGGGCATGCCCAAGGGCGCTGTGATCACCCATCGCAATCTGTATCTGCATGCGTTCAGTTCGATCGCCACCCTCGGGCACCGTTCCGACGACGACTGCTGGATGGCGATGGCGCCGCTGTTCCACACCGCGGGCGTCTCGGGGATGCTGCCGACGTTCCTCACCGGCGGCACCGTCGTCATTCCGCCGTCGGGCGGGTTCGCCCCGGCGGCCGCGCTGAACACCATCGCCGAGGAGCGGGTCACGTCCTGCTGGATGACCCCGGCGCAGTGGCAGCTGGTATGCGAGCTACCGGATCTGGCCGATTACGACCTGTCCCGCCTGCGTCGCGTGTGGTGGGGTGCGGCGCCCGCTTCCTCCACGTTGCTTCGCGCCATGGCCAGCGCGTTCGAGGGCGCCGAGATCATCGCGGCGTTCGGCCAGACCGAGTGCAGTCCCATCACCTGCCTGCTGCGCGGGCCGGACTCGATCCGCAAGATCGGTTCCGTCGGTACCCCGATGCTCAACGTCGAGGTCCGCATCGTCGACGAGGACATGACCGACGTCGCGGTCGGTGAGGTCGGCGAGATCGTGTATCTCGGTCCGTTGGTGATGCGGGAGTACTGGAACAGACCTGCCGAGACCGCCGCGGCCTTCCACGGCGGATGGTTCCACTCCGGTGACCTCGTCCGGCAGGACGAAGACGGCTACATCTACGTGGTCGACCGAAAGAAGGACATGATCATCTCGGGTGGTGAGAACATCTACAGTGCCGAGGTGGAGAACGTCGTGGCGGCCCATCCCAACGTCAGCGAGGTGGCGATCATCGCCGTGCCCGACCAGAAGTGGGGGGAGACACCGATGGCGGTGATCGTCGCGCACGACCCCACCGCCCCACCGACCGACGCCGAAATCGAGACGCACTGCCGCGCGCACCTTGCCGCCTACAAGCGGCCGCGCCATGTGGTGATCGTCGATGCGTTGCCGCGCAACGCAAGCGGGAAGGTGCTCAAGGCCCAGTTACGCCTCGCGTACGGCGTCACGCAGACATCCGGAGGCATTTGATGGAGTCCTATGACGCGGGTCCCACCGATACGCCGATCCTCGAGCACACCATCGGCGAGCATTTTCGGGCCGCGGCAGCCGCTCATCCCGATGTCGAGGCGCTCGTCGAGGTGGCCACCGGCAGGCGCTGGACATACCGCGAGTTGAATGCCGACGTCGAGGCGATCGCTCGAGGGTTGATGGACCTCGGCGTACAGCGGGGAGACCGGGTTGGCATCTGGGCGCCGAACTGTGCCGAATGGACCATCGTGCAGTTCGCCACCGCAACCATCGGCGCCGTCCTGGTGACCGTCAATCCCGCCTACCGCAGCCATGAACTCGGCTACGTACTGGCGCAGTCGGGTATTCGCACCCTGATCTCGGCGACGGCGTTCAAGAGCTCCGACTACGTGACGATGATCGAGGAGGTGCGCCACGACGCACCCGCCCTGCGCGACGTGATCCTGCTCGACAGCGGCGACTGGGACTCGCTAATGGTCGCCGGACGGTCCGTGACCGATGACCAACTGCGCGATCGAATCGCAACATTGCGCAACGACGACCCGATCAACATCCAATACACCTCGGGTACAACGGGATTCCCGAAGGGCGCGACGCTGTCACACCGCAACATCCTCAACAACGGGTTCTTCGTCACCGACTTGATCAACCTCGGCCCGGACGACCGGTTGTGCATCCCGGTGCCGTTCTACCACTGCTTCGGCATGGTCATGGGCAACCTGGGTTGCGTCACGCACGCGGCCACCATGGTGATCCCGGCACCCGGCTTCGATCCGGGGTTCACCCTGGCCGCCATCGAAACCGAACGCTGCACCGGGGTGTACGGCGTGCCGACCATGTTCATCGCAATGCTCGGTCATCCCGAGTTCCACGAGAGGGACCTGGGTTCGCTACGCACCGGCATCATGGCCGGCGCGGTCTGTCCGGTCGAGGTGATGAAGCGCTGCATCAAGGAGATGCACCTGTCCGAGGTGGCGATCGCCTACGGGATGACCGAGACCTCGCCGGTGTCCTGCCAAACCTTGATCGACGACGACTTGGAGCGACGCACCGCATCCATCGGTCGGGCGCATCCGCACGTCGAGATCAAGATCATCAGTCCGGAGACCGGGAAGGTCTTGCCGCGCGGGCAATCCGGCGAGATCTGCACGCGCGGCTATTCGGTGATGTTGGGCTACTGGTGCGAGGACGCCAGGACCCGCGAGGCGATCGACGACGAGGGCTGGATGCACACCGGCGACCTGGCGGTCATGCGCGAAGACGGCTATTGCAACGTGGTTGGCCGTATCAAGGACATGGTCATCCGAGGCGGCGAGAACGTCTATCCGCGAGAGGTCGAGGAATTCCTCCACACCCACCCGGACATCGATGACGCCCAAGTCATCGGGGTGCCCGACCCGCGCTACGGCGAGGAGATCTGCGCGTGGATCCGAATGAAACCGGGTCGCCCGCCGTTGAGTGCAGATGCGGTCCGGGGTTTCGCGACGGACAAGCTGGCGCACTACAAGATCCCCCGCTACGTCGAGATCGTCGACGAGTTCCCGATGACCGTGACTGGCAAGGTCCGCAAGGTCGAGATGCGGGAGCACAGCGCCCGCTCACTCGGCTTGGGCTGAGTAAGCGGCGCGCCCCCTGACCTCGGCGCCCTCGGCCTAGGGCCGTGTGCTGGGTCAAGACTCCCACTCGAACAGCCGTGTCGTCATGCCGCGGGCGGACGATATCCCGCCGCTGAGTTCCGCAATTGCCAGATCTGCGCGGGGCAGAGGATCCCGAAGGCGTACGAGACTACGTAATTGGCCGCGAGTGACGTCGTCGCGAGGAGCTCTCGCCGCGGCTAGCAGCCGGGCCCGCGTGACAGAACCCCGCCGACTGTGCAGCCGACGGGGTTCTGAGTCCGGGGACGTGCTACTTGCGACCGAGTTCGTGGCTGAGGGCTTCCAACTCGTTGCCGCCGGCCATCTCCTGCGTGAGGTGCTCCAGGGTGATCTCGTCGTAGGTGCAGTCCAGCTTCTGCCTGCCGCGGTTGAGCAACACGAAGTGGTCGCCCACCATGTGCGCGTGGTGGGGGTTGTGCGTGATGAAGATGACGCCGAACCCCTGCTCCTTGGCTGCGGTGATGTAGCGCAACACCACACCGGATTGCTTGACACCCAATGCCGCCGTCGGCTCGTCGAGAATCAACACCCGGGCCCCGAAGAACACGGCGCGTGCGATCGCGACGCACTGGCGCTGGCCACCCGACAACGAGCCGATGGGGGCGTCGACGTCAGGCAGATCGATGCCCATCTTCTTGAGCTCCGAGATCGTGGTCGCACGCATCGCGTGGATGTCCAACGACTTCAGAATCCCCTTCTTCCGGAGTTCCTGACCCAGGAAGAAGTTTCGCCATACCGGCATCAGCGCCACGACCGCGAGGTCCTGGTACACCGTGGCAATCCCGTTGGCCAGCGCGTCCTTCGGAGAGTTGAACGTCATGGCCTGCCCATCGACCAGCAGCTCGCCCTCGGTGGGCTGGTGCAGGCCGGCGATGATCTTGATGAGGGTGGATTTGCCCGCACCGTTGTCACCCAGCACACCGGTGACCTGTCCGGCACTCACGGAGAGGTTGATGTCCTTGAGCGCGATGATGTTTCCGTAGCTCTTCCCGACGGACTTGAGCTCGATCAGTGGCGCCTCGCCACCCGATGGAGTCTCGGCGATGGGAGCTTCAGTGGTCGTGGTCATGGTCGTGTCCCTACTTCTTCGCCGCGTAGTTACGGAAGGCGTTGTTGGCGATGACCGCGAACAGGAGCATCGCGCCGAGGAAGAACTTGAACCAGTCGGGATTCCAACCGGCGTAGACGATGCCCTGGTTGGTCATGCCGAAGATGAAGGCACCGATCAGGGTGCCGATCGCGGTGCCGTACCCACCCGTGAGCAGGCAGCCACCGATGACCGCGGCGATGATGTAGAGGAACTCGTTGCCTACACCCTGGCCGGACTGAATCGTGTTGAACGAGAAAAGCACGTGCATGCCGACGAACCAGGCCGCGAAGCCGACGCACATGAACAACCCGATCTTGACCTTGTTCACCGGGACCCCGACGGCGCGCGCACTCTCCAGATTGCCGCCGACGGCGAAGATCCAGTTGCCCACCCGGGTCTTGAACAACACGTAGGTGGCGATGACGGTGAACAGGATCCACCACAGCACGGTGATCCTGACCGAGACTCCGAGGATGTTGAACGATGACGCGAACACCGTTCTCGCGGAATCGAAGCCCTGCATGTTGGCCACGTTCGACGACGCCACCTGACCCGTGATCAGCTTGGTCACCGCCAGGTTGATACCGGTCAACATCAGGAACGAGCTCAACGTGATCAGGAACGATGGGATCTTGGTCTTCATCACGAGATAGCCGTTGAGGAAGCCGATCCCCAAGGACACGCCCAGCGCCAGCGCGGCCCCTACCCAAAGGTTGAGGTGCAGGTTGTAGGAGATCATCGACGCTGCCAACGCGCTGGTGGTGACCGCGACACCGGCGGAGAGGTCGAATTCGCCGCCGATCATCAACAGCCCCACCGCAACCGCCATGATGCCGATCGTGGAACTGGCGTACAGCACCGTGGCCAATGCCTCGGGGCTGCGGAACGGCGGTGCGACGATCGCGAAGAAGATGAAGATTCCGATCGCGCCGACCAATGCACCCATCTCGGGGCGAATCAGCAAGCGTTGCAGTTTGTTCTGTTCCTTGACCCGCTCATCGGTGACGACCTTGTGGGTCCCGAGGTCGAGATCTGCTTGAGTTGTCATGTTCTACCTTTCGAGCCCGACTAGCGGGTTCCGGCCTCAGCCAGCGCCGCGATGGAATCGATGTTGGTCTTGTCGATGAAGGAAGGGCCGGTCAACGTCGGCTGGCCGCCGCCGATGACGTTCTTGTTGTTGAGGTACAGCCAGAGCGAGTCGACGGCCAGGTAGCCCTGCAGGTAGGGCTGCTGGTCGATGGCCCACTGCACGCTGCCGTCCTTGATGGCCGCAACCAGCGCGGCGTTCGTATCGAACGTCGCGACCTTGGCGCTGCTTCCCGCCGTCTTGGCCGACTGCACGGCGCTCAGGGCGAACGGGGCGCCGAGCGTCACGATGTGGTCGATGGCGGGGTCCGTCTGCAGCTTCGCGGTGATGGTCGACTCCACCGAGGGCATGTCCGTCCCGTTGACGTTGAGGTTCTCTACCGAACCTCCACCCATTCCGGCCTTCACGCCGGCGCAGCGCGCCTCGAGGGATACCGAACCCTGCTCCTGGACCACGCAGATCGCCTTCTTGGCGCCATCGGCGGCCAGCCGCTTACCGGCTGCCTCCCCGGAGATCCGCTCGTCTTGGCCGAAGTACTCCATTGCGCCCATGGCTTGCCACTGCTCGATCCCGGCGTTGAGGGCGACGACGGGGATGCCAGCGGCGACGGCACCCTTCACTGCGCCTTCCATCGCGTCCGGCTGAGCCAGCGTGACGGCGATGCCGGCCACCTTGCTGTCGGTCGCATTCTGGACCAGGTTGGCCTGATTCGGGCCTTCCTTGTCCGAGGAATACTTGAGCTCGATGTTGTCCTTGTCCGCAGCGGCCTGCGCGCCCTTGCGGATGAGGTCCCAGAAGGTGTCTCCAGGGGCAGCATGGGTCACCATGGCGATCGTGACGCGTGGGGTGTTGACTCCGCCACCGCTTCCACCGGCGCCACCGGCGTCGGCAGGCTTTCCACCCGTGCTCGAACACGACACGAGGCCAAGGGCGATTACCCCTGCTCCAGCGGCGGCTGCCAGCCGAACAAACTTCATCGTCTCTCCCGTCTGCGGATGCCGTAGGACACGGCCCTGAAGAAGATGTAATACGGGTCACAGAAGAAAGTCAAGACTTTGTCTGGACATTAGGACTGCAAGTCATATGTAACGGCGCGTAGAAGTTGGCCACCCGCCGAACGGGTGGCTGCTGCCGCATCGACTAACGATCGACGAGCGTCGTCTCGAAGTAGTAGCGCGAGGCACGATAGCAATGGTCGCCGTATTCCACGGCCTTGCCCGAGTCGTCGAACGCCGTGCGGCTCATCGTGAGCAGAGGGCCACCAGGCTTCTCGCTCAACAGCTTTGCCTCGGCCTTGGTTGCCGGTCGCGCGCCAATCCGTTGCCGTGCGAGTCGGATGTGCACGCCGCGGGCGCGCAACGCCTGATACAGGCCACTGCGCTCGAGCTCGTCGGCTTCCGGTGCCAACTCGACCGGAAGGTAGTTGACCATGACGGCAAGAGGTTCACCGTTGGCGCGCCGAAGGCGTTGGATGGTGACGATCTCGTGGCCGTCGGCCAGGCTCAGCTGGGTCGCAACCTCGTCGTCGGCCTGACCGACCCGGTAGTCGAGCAGTTCGGTGGTCGGCTCCTGGCCCGCACGGGCGAGATCGTCGAAGAGGCTGGTCAGCTCGACCCGACGGTGCACGGGGTTCTGCACCACCTGGGTGCCGACACCTCGCTTGCGCACCAACAGGCCCTTGTCGACGATCTCCTGGATGGCACGTCTGGTCGTCGGCCGCGACAGGGTCAGCCGCTTGGCCAAGTCCAACTCGTTCTCGAATCGATCACCCGGAACCAGATGGCCATCCCTGATCGACGCCTCGATTGCTTGCGCGAGTTGGTAATACAGCGGGACGGGACTCGATCGGTCGAGCTCGACCTCCAGTGGCACGTCGCCTCCGATCTCGGGTGACCAGGCAATATTTGCCCTAGGGTAACACCGACATGACCGCAAGTCAGAATGTCAGGACAAACTCTTGACAGAGCCGCGCGACGGGGGGCACAGTCTTGGGCAAGCCCATCGACTACCGCCCCGGGAGCTGACTTGCCCACCACACAGCCGTTCGACGTCCTCGCCATCGGGCGTAGCGGCGTCGACATCTACCCACTGCAGGTCGGTGTCGGACTGGAGGACGTCGAGTCCTTCGGGAAGTTCCTCGGCGGAAGCGCCGCAAATGTCGCGGTGGCGGCAGCCCGCCTCGGCAACGACACCGCCCTGATCTCAGGGGTCGGCGACGATCCCTTCGGGCGGTTCGTCCGAGCCGAGCTCGCGCGCCTGGGCGTGGACAACCGATACGTCCTCACCCATGACGAGTACCCGACGCCCGTGACGTTCTGTGAGATCTTCCCGCCCGACGACTTTCCGCTGTACTTCTACCGCAAGCCGAGCGCGCCCGACCTCCAGATCACGCCGGGCGAGATCGACGCCGACGCCGTCCGGTCGGCACGGCTGTTCTGGTCGACGGTCACGGGTCTATCCGAAGAGCCCAGCCGCAGTGCGCACTTCGCCGCCTGGGAGGCCCGTGGGGCGAGCGAAGCGACGGGGGAAGGACCACGCCGCGCTCCCTTGACCGTCCTCGACCTCGACTACCGGCCGATGTTTTGGGAGAACCCCGCGGCCGCGACCGAACAGGTCCAGCGCGCCCTGCAACACGTCACCGTCGCGGTCGGCAACCGCGAGGAGTGCGAGATCGCGATCGGCGAGAGCAACCCCCACAAGGCCGCGGACGCCCTGCTCGACCTCGGCATCGAGTTGGCGATCGTCAAGCAGGGCCCCCGCGGCGTGCTCGGCAAGACGAAGCACTCGTCGGTCACCGTGGCACCCAACGACGTGGACGTCGTCAACGGGCTGGGTGCCGGAGACAGCTTCGGCGGCAGCCTGATTCACGGACTCCTGCGCAACTGGCCGCTGGAGAAGACACTGCGCTACGCGAACGCCGCCGGGGCCATCGTCGCATCGCGACTCGAATGCTCGACCGCCATGCCCACCGCCGCCGAAGTGGCGACGTTGGCCGAACAGACCGCAGTGGAGGCCGTCAATGTCTAGCGCAGACGTTTCCCCCGTCGCTTCGCTCACCGCGAAGTGCTCCGATTACGCCGCGGTCACCGACCTGCGGGCCGCTGATCCGGGCGCCGTCGCCCGCGCCTGGAACGACCGCACCACCCGCCCGACCATCCGGGGCGACGGACGGCTAATGATCGTCGCCGCCGACCATGCCGCCCGCGGCGCGCTGGCTGTCGGCGACCGTCCCACCGCCATGAACAGCCGTACCGATCTGCTCGACCGCCTGCGGGCCGCGCTCGCCGATCCCGGCGTCGACGGCGTGCTCGCGACCTCGGACATCCTCGACGATCTTCTGCTCCTTGGAGCGCTCGAAGACAAGGTGGTCTTCTCCTCGTTCAATCGTGGCGGACTGGCGGGCGCGGCCTTCGAACTTGACGACCGGATGACCGGCGCGACCGCCGAATCGACGGCCGCCGCCAAGATGAACGGCGGAAAGATGTTGTGCCGCATCGCCCTCGACGACCCAGGCACCGTCAACACCATGACCGCCTGCGCCCAGGCCGTCGACGAGCTGGCCGCGCGTGGCCTCATCGCCATGGTCGAGCCCTTCATGTCCAGCCGCGTCGACGGCAAGGTGCGCAACGACCTCAGCCCCGATGCGGTGATCAAGTCAGTCCACATCGGGCAGGGCCTTGGCTCCACCTCGGCATACACGTGGATGAAGTTGCCCGTGGTCCCCGAAATGGACAGGGTGATGGATGCGACCTTGCTGCCGACGCTGCTCCTCGGTGGCGATCCGCCCGATCCGGATGAGGCCTTCGCCTCCTGGGAGAAGGCGCTCGGCCTACCGTCCGTCCGCGGCCTCATCGTCGGCCGCACGCTTCTGTATCCCGCCGACGACGACGTGAGTTCGGCGGTCGCCACCGCAGTCTCGATGGTGCGTTGACATGCACAGCAAGCTCTACATACCGGCGCGCAGTGCCACCCTGCCGTTCACCGTCGACGTAACACCCGAGTCGGCCGGCTGGTCCGAATCCTCCTTGCAGGTAATCGAACTCGACGACACCCAGAGCGCTGAACTCGCCACGGGCGCCACCGAGGTGATGATCCTGCCGCTAACCGGTGGCGGCACCGTCGAAAGTGGTCGCGACACCTTCGAATTGGCGCCGCGCGCTTCGGTCTTCGACGGACCGTCCGACATGGTGTACCTCGGCATCGACCAGACGTACACGCTCTCCGGCGAGGGCCGGTTCGCGATCTGCGGTGCGCGGGCGAAGAACTCGTTCCCCAACCGCCGTGTGGCCGCGGCCGACGTATCCGTCGAACTGCGCGGCGCGGGCAACTGCAGCAGACAGGTGCACAACTTCGGCACCGCAGGCGTGTTCGAGGCAGACTCGCTGATCGCCTGCGAGGTCATCACCCCCGGCGGTAACTGGTCAAGCTACCCCGCCCACAAGCACGACGAGAACACCCCGACCGAGTCCGAGCTCGAGGAGATCTACTACTTCGAGATCGACGGTGGCCCCGACGGTTCGCGCGGCTTCGGCTATCACCGCGTGTATGGCACACCAGACCGCCCGATCGAAGTCCTCGAGGAAGTTCGGACCGGTGACGTGGTGCTGGTGCCGCACGGCTATCACGGCCCGTCGGTCGCCGCACCCGGCTACCACATGTACTACCTCAACGTGATGGCCGGACCGGGTATCGAACGCGCCTGGAAGATCGTCGACGACCCCGAACACGCCTGGCTTCGCGGTACCTGGGAGGGCCAGGCCGTCGACCCCCGCCTACCCCTCCGCCAGACGGGAGCATGACCGTGGTTTCCACCGCGCCCAAGAAGGCGGAGAAGACACCCGAGACCGAGGCGACCGTGCGACTCACCGTCGCGCAGGCCACGATTCGGTTCCTCGGCAACCAGTACGTCGAACATGACGGGGTGCGCACCAAGTTCTTCGCGGGCGCCTTCGGCATCTTCGGACACGGCAATGTGGCAGGGCTCGGCCAAGCCTTGCTTCAGGACGAGATCACCGCGTTCGAAGCAGGCACGGAGCCCTCGCTGCACTACGTCCTCGGCCGCAACGAGCAGGCCATGGTGCACAGTGCAGTCGCCTTCGCCCGGCAGAAGGACCGACTGCAAACCTGGGCCGTCACCGCCAGCGTCGGACCGGGGTCGACCAACATGCTGACCGGCGCGGCGCTCGCGACGATCAACCGGTTGCCGGTCCTGCTGCTGCCCGCCGACACCTTCGCCACCCGGGTGAGCTCACCGGTGCTGCAGGAACTGGAATTGCCGTCGTCCGGGGACGTGACCGTCAACGATGCGTTCAGGCCGCTGTCACGCTACTTCGACCGCGTGTGGCGTCCCGAGCAGTTGCCCGCCGCGTTGCTCGGCGCGATGCGCGTGCTCACCGACCCCGTCGAGACAGGGGCAGCGACCGTCGCCATCCCGCAGGACGTGCAGGCCGAGGCTCATGACTGGCCGGAATCGCTGTTCGCGCAACGCACCTGGCACGTTTCTCGCCCGCTCCCGGAGCGTTCGGTCATTGCCCGAGCGGCGGACGTCATTCGCACCGCACGCAAGCCACTGATCGTCGCTGGCGGCGGCGTCATCTACTCCGACGCCACCGACGCGCTCGCCGCCTTCTGCGAGAAGACGGGCATACCCGTCGGACAGAGTCAGGCGGGCAAGGGTGCACTCCCCTACGACCACCCGCAGTCGGTCGGCGCGATCGGCTCCACCGGCACCACCGCGGCGAACGCGCTGGCCACCGAGGCCGACGTCGTCATCGGAATCGGTACCCGCTACAGCGACTTCACCACCGCGTCGCGAACGGCGTTCAACAATCCCGGCGTCCGCTTCGTGAACGTCAACGTGGCCTCCATCGACTCCGTCAAGCAGGGCGGCGTCAGCGTCGTCTCCGACGCGCGTGAGGCGATCGAAGCCCTGGGAGTCGCCCTGGGCGACTATTCGGTCAGTGACGAATACCGTACCCGGACAGCAGAACTCGCGGCCGAGTGGGAGGACACCGTGGCCGCCGCCTACAAGCTCGACGACGGTGCCGCGCTCAACCAGAGCCAGGTGATCGGGCTGGTCAACACGCTGTCCGGCGCCCGTGACGTGGTGGTCTGCGCGGCCGGCTCGATGCCGGGCGATCTGCACAAGCTGTGGCGGATCCGCGACCGCAAGGGCTATCACGTCGAATACGGCTTCTCCTGCATGGGATACGAGATCGCCGGCGGTATCGGCGCCAAGATGGCCGAGCCCGATCGCGACGTCTTCGTCATGGTGGGCGACGGCTCCTACCTGATGATGGCCACCGAACTGGTCACCGCGGTACAGGAGAACGTCAAGGTCATCGTGGTGCTCGTCCAGAACCACGGCTTCGCCTCCATCGGCGGGCTGTCCGAGGCGTTGGGCTCTCAGCGGTTCGGCACCGCCTATCGGTACCGCAGCGACGACGGTCGCCTCGACGGCGACAAGCTGCCGGTCGACCTGGCCGCCAACGCCGCCAGCCTCGGGGCCGACGTCATTCGCGTCGTCACTGCCGCCGAGTTCACCGATGCGGTGAAGGTGGCCAAGGCCAGCGATCGGACCACCGTGATCCACGTCGAGACCGACCCGCTGATCGCCGCACCGGACAGCGAGTCGTGGTGGGACGTACCGGTATCCGAGACGTCCACGCTGGAATCCACGCAAACCGCCTATCAGACCTATACGGACTGGAAGAAGATCCAGCGGCCCTTCGTTCGCCCCTCTGACGACTAGGCCCGTGCCAGCTCCAGAAGGCGAAACTCCTGGCGTCGCAACAGTTTCAAGATCAGTTTCTGCGGATACCCGAAGGCATCCAAGCCGGCCTCGGTGGAGTACGCGCGCACCGCGCCGATGTCGTACTCCACGTTCTCGACGATCAGCACGCAACGGCCGGCGGCCATGACGTTCCGGTACCAGGACACGTTTGGCCCGTAGGTCAACTCGGCGACGAAACCGCCGGGCACGCGCGCCACGATCAGGGGCGTCTGATAGACCCTGCCCGTCTTGCGCCCGACGTGCCGCACCAACGAGAACGGGCCACGCCCCGACCGAGCGGCAGCGGTCGCCAACGGGTTGATGGTGTGTTGCAGCACCCAGAAGAACCACGTGCGCAGGCGTTCACTCCGCATCCGCCTCATTGTGCCCTCATCGACGTTCGGGGTGACCGTAGGTTCTCGTATCCCATTCAGCTACGAAGCGACGCTGTTGCGAAACCGGTTTTGAACATCGGCGAGCCCCTGAGCGATCTGCCGGAATCGGGCACTATGGCATTCGTGCCGCCGACCTTCCCAGAACCCCACTGGGGCAAAGAAGACATCTCGCCCATCTTCAAACCGCTCTACGCCGCGATCTCCTCGCCAGTCGGCTCGCGCTTCATCCGGCTGCTGGTGCCGCTGGACCGGCGCGTCCTTCAGGCGACCAAGGGCAAGTACACCCTGTTTGGACCTACCTCGCTGCCCGAACTGCTATTGACCACCACCGGTCGGAGAACAGGCCGGCAGCGCACGGCGCCGCTGAGCTACCTCAGCGACGGTGACCGGCTTCTGGTGATCGGCAGCAACTTTGGCCAGCAGCACCATCCCGAGTGGTCGTCGAACCTGTTGGCAGAACCCGAGGCGACGGTCGCGATCAACGGCATCGAGATCCCAGTGACCGCAACACATCTGACGGGTCCGGAGGGAGATCGCGCGCTGCAGCGGTTCCTGGCCTATCCGATGTACCAGTCATATCGCACTCGGACGGCACGCGATCTTCGGGTGTTCGCCCTCACCCGGCGATGAGGCGGGTCGCAGCCAAGGCATGCCGGCCTCATGACACGCTGAGCGCCATGCAAAGTGAACCGATCACCGTCACGCGCTCCATGACTCCCGCGGGCGCCGAGGTTGCCACCCTCACCTTCGACCACGGCCCGCTGAACCTGTTCGATCAGGCCATGTTCGACGCGCTGACCGCGGGGATCGGGGATCTCGCGGCCCACCCGCCCCGCGCCCTGCTGCTCCGGGCGGAGGGCAAGGTCAACTCGGCGGGCGTCGACGTGCACGTGTTCCAAGGGCTGACCCCGACACAGGGCGCCGAGCTGTGGCGCACGCTGTTCGCCGGGATCGTCGATCCGCTCGAGGCCCTGCCGTGCCCGGTCGTTTTCGCGGCGCACGGCCTCACGCTGACCGCGGCATTCGAGATCGCGTTGGCGTGCGACCTCATCCTGGCGTCCCCGCGGGCGAAGTTCGGGCTGGTCGAGACCGTCGTCGGCCTGACGCCCTCGATGGGCGGGCCGCAGCGGCTGGCCGAGCGCGCGGGATCGGGTCGCGCCCGCGAACTGGTCATGACCGGAGACGTGTACGACGCCGCGACGATGGCTGCGTGGGGTGTGGTCAATGCGATCCACGACGACGTGGACACCGCCGCGCGCACCCTGACCGACCGGCTCGCCGATGGACCGACCAAGGCGCACGCGGCGACCAAGGAGATCATCGCGGCGTGGCGTTCCGGCGGTGTCGGTCACGCCGACGGCGTCACCCCGGAGGTGTCCGGTGCGTTGTTCGCCACCGACGATCTCCAGCGCGCGGTGGTCAGCTTTCTCGACGTCGGACCGGGCAAGGCCACCTACACCGGTCGTTAGAGCGACGAAACCACCTGGCGCGAGCGTGCGCAGACTGCGACCGCTACTCGGCGTGTCGGCTGCAAACACGCACGCTCGCGCAAGGAGGGAATGCCACGGCCGATCAGAGGATGTAGAGCATCTCCTGGTAGGTGGGCAGCGGCCAGAGGTCGTCGGCCACAACACCTTCCAACGTGTCGGCCGCGGCCCGCACCGCATCCATCAATGGCAGCAGGCTCTGGGCGTGCGCAGCCTCCTCGGCAGCGGACTCGCCACCGTGCTCACCCATCGCGGTCTTGAGCGCGGTCAGGGCACCGGTCAACTCGGAGATCGGCGCCGAGACCGTCTCCAGCAGCGTGGTGTCCGGCTCCATGCCGGCCGCCTTGAGCGTCGCGACGTTGGCGGCCAACTCGGTCTGGTAGCGGATCGCCGCCGGCAGGATCACCGTCGAGCCCATCTCCAGGGTGAGCTTGGCCTCGACGCCGACGGTCAAGATGTACGTCTCGTAGCGGACCTCTTCGCGGCTGTGCAGTTCCCGCGAATTGAACACGCCGTACTTCTCGAAGACCTCGATCGCCTCCGGCTTGACCAACTCCGGGATGGCATCGATGGTCGTCTTGAGGTTCGGCAGGCCCCGGGAGGCCGCCTCGGTCTGCCAGTTGTCCGAGTAGCCGTCACCGTTGAACACGACGGCGCCGTGCTCGGTGATGATCTCGGTGAGCAGCTTCTGGACGGCCACGTCGAAGTCCTCACCCTCGCTGACCGACTTCTCCAGCGAGGTGGCCATGTAATCGAGCGAGTCGGCCATGATCGTGTTGATGATGATCATCGGCACGTTGATGGTCTGCCCCGAACCCGGCGCGCGGAACTCGAAGCGGTTGCCGGTGAACGCGAATGGGCTGGTGCGGTTGCGGTCGCCCGGATCGGTCGGCAGGGTCGGCAGCGTGTCGACACCCATGATCATGGTGCCCTTGCCCTTGGACGACGTCGCGGCGCCCTTCGCGATCTGCTCGAAGACATCGGCCAGCTGATCGCCGAGGAAGATCGAAATGATCGCGGGCGGAGCCTCGTTGGCACCGAGGCGGTGATCGTTGGTGGCCGATGCCACCGACAACCGCAGCAGGCCCGAGAACTTGTGGACCGCACGGATGACAGCGGCACAGAACACCAGGAACTGCGCGTTCTCGTGCGGGGTGTCACCGGGCACCAACAGGCTGCCGAACTGAGAGTTGCCCAGCGAGAAGTTGACGTGCTTGCCCGAGCCGTTGACGCCGGCGAACGGCTTCTCGTGCATCAGGCATTCCATGCCGTGCTTCTTGGCGATGTTCTTGAACGTCGTCATGAGCAGCTGCTGATGGTCGGCGGCGATATTGGCCCGCTCGAACATCGGCGCGATCTCGAACTGGCCCGGCGCAACCTCGTTGTGCCGCGTCTTGGCCGGGATGCCGAGCTTGAACAGCTCACGCTCGGTGTCCATCATGAACGCCAGCACCCGGTCCGGAATGGCCCCGAAGTAGTGGTCGTCGAACTCCTGCCCCTTCGGGGGCTTGGCGCCGAACAGCGTCCGGCCAGAGTTGATCAGGTCCGGACGCGCCAGGAAGAAGTGCCGGTCGATCAGGAAGTACTCCTGCTCGGGCCCGCAGAACGACACGATGTGGTCGAAGTCCTCGTGCCCGAACAGCTTGAGGATGCGTTCCGCTTGGCCGCCCATCGCCTGCTGGCTCCGCAGCAGGGGGGTCTTGTAGTCCAACGCCTCACCGGTCATCGAGACGAACACCGTCGGGATGCACAGCGTGTTGCCGTTCGGGTTCTCCAGGATGTAGGCGGGGCTGGTGACGTCCCACCCGGTGTAGCCCCGCGCCTCGAAGGTGCTGCGCAGGCCACCCGAGGGGAAGCTGGAGCCGTCCGGCTCGCCCTGGATGAGCGTCTTGCCCGCGAACTCGGCCAGGGTGGTTCCGTCGCCGACCGGGTCGAGGAAGCTGTCGTGCTTCTCGGCGGTCAGGCCGGTCATCGGGTAGAAGACGTGGGCGTAGTGCGTCGCACCCTTGGACAGCGCCCAGTCCTTCATGACCGAGGCGACGGCGTCGGCGACGGCCGGGTCCAGCTTGGCGCCCTTCTCGATGGTGGCCACCACGGACTTGTAGACGGACTTGGGCAGCCGCAGACGCATCTCGGCCAGGGTGAAGACGTTGGCGCCGAAGATCTCGCCCGGCGCTTCACCCGGATCGAAGCTGATGGGAGGAGGCACGTAGGCCTCGACATCGTTGATCGCTTGCAGCCGGGCCGCATTTCCGCTCAAAGGACTTCTCTTTTCCTGTGAGCCCACTTCGGAATCGTGGGCTAGACCGGCCCACACTAGAAATGCCACGTTCCGGGACTGTTACGCGCGCGTCAAGGACAGAAGTCGGGTGCGTCGGCCGCCGAGTGTGTGCCGTGTGGCGCCAGAACCTCCGACATTCATCCACAGGGCACACACTCGAGACCCGCATCTGTGGAGAACCCGGTCTCGGCGCTCCGAATCCGTCGGTCCGCGGTCGCATCGTGACGTCATGGAACCCTTCTCCGGCAGCGCCGCGATGGCCTGCGGGCAGCTCACCCGACACCAGCTGCGCACCAACTACCGAACGCTGTATCGCGACGTATACGTGAAGCGCGAAGATGTCGTCGACGCCGCAATGCGGGCCATTGCCGCACGGCTGTCGATGGGCGAGGGCACGACCTTGGCGGGTGTCTCGGCAGCAGCCGTGTACGGCACAAAGTGGCTGAGTCCGGCCGCGCCCGCCGAGGTCATCCGCGTCAACCGTCGTCATCAGCCCGGCGTCGTCGTGCACACGTTCGACCTGACTGACGACGAGGTCTGCGACGTGCGTGGCATCCGCTTGACGACACCGGCACGGACGGCGTTCGACATCGGGCGAAGCCGTCCGCCAGACAACGCAATTCCGATCATCGATGCACTGCTTGGCGCTACGGGAGTAACGCCGGTGGAGATACTCGCGGTCGCGCACGCTCGGCCAGGCGCCCGCGGGGTACGGCAGCTACGGTCGATTCTCGAGCGGGTGGACGGCGGGGCCGAGTCGCCGCAGGAAACGCGGCTTCGACTGATCCTCGTCGATGCCGGACTGCCTCGCCCGGAGACGCAGATCGAGTTCCGCGACAAGCGCGGACGGGTCTGTGTGCGCACGGACATGGGATGGCGCGAGTGGAAGGTCACGGTCGAATACGACGGTGTGCAGCACTGGACCGACCCTCGACAACGGTCATGGGACATCGAGCGGATCGCGCTGCTCGAGGCGTCGGGCTGGACGGTCGTCCGCGTGAGCGCCGAGATGCTCGCGCGGCCGCACGTGATCGTCGAGCGGGTGCTGGCCAAACTGCGCGCTGCCGGTTGCCCTATCTAGGAGCGCCGAGTGTGTGCGGTGTGGCGCAATTCTTACCTCTCCGTCGCCGGGGAGTTCACACTCGGCGCGAGGGGTAAGCAGGGCTGTATGAACCGCATGGTGCCACTGGTAGCCGCCGCCCTCCTGGCCGTTGGATGTTCCTCGCCACAGGAGCAACCCACACAACCGACGCAAGCACCGCAGGCGACACCCACCACCACAGGACTGCTGCCGACCGGTGTCCCCACCGAAGGCACCCGGCCCCCTGCGGACGCCCTTCCCCCGCCCGCCGAACCGGGCCGCGCGCCCGCACCGACCGGCACTCCGCCCGGTCGCATCGTGCCGGTCGGCGATGCACCGGAGGGCGTGGTCGTCGACGCGGTCACCCGGACCGTCGCCGTCGCCAAGCGCAACCCGAACGAACTGGTGCTGCTCAACGCGGACACCGGCGACGTCGTACGACGCGTCCCGCTACCGGGATTCGTCCGCCACTTGCAATTGGCCAAGCCCGGCGGACCCGTCCTGGTGCCCGTCGAAAGCGCGAATGCGCTGGTCCGCGTCGAACTCCCTGGCGGGGCCGCCGAACCGCAGATCATCACCGGCACCGTCCCTCACGACGCGTCCGAGACACCCGGCGGCACCGTCTTCGTCGCGAACGAACTGGGCGGGACGACGACGGTGCTGCGTGGCGATGAGATCGTCAAGGTGTTCACCGACAGCGTGCAGCCCGCCGGTATGGCGCCGGTGGGCGAGTTGATGGGCATGCTCGACGTACGGAAGAACGATCTGACGGTCTACGACGCGGACAAGCTCACCATCGTGGGCACCACACCCGCCGGGGCCGGCCCCACCCACCTCGTCGCCGACAAGCACGGCCGGTTGATCGCCACCGACACCCGCGGTGACGCCGTCCGCGTCTTCAATACCGAGCCCAGGGAGGTGGCCAGCGTGCCGCAGCCCGGTGGCCCGTACGGCATCACCTATGACGCCACCCGCGACCTGCTGTGGGTCGCGTCGTCGGCCACCAACGAAGTCGTCGGCTACGACATGACGCAGGACACGCCCCGCGAAGTGCAGCGCATTGCGACGGTGCAGAACCCGTACACCGTCGGCGTCGATTCCACGACCGGACGATTGTTCATCGCGGGTGTCACCGCAGGGGTGGTGCAGATCATCGACCCACGCGACGCGGCCTAGGCTCGAGCCATGGCACTTCGATTGCGGCGGGGACGCGGTGTGACGCGGGACATCGAAGTCGATTACGACGAGCACGAGGCCACGGCGACCGGGCCGGAACACGAGGCGGCGGGCGTCAAGGCCGTCATGGTGTCGATGCAGCGCGGCCTGAAGTCCATGGGTCCGTTCCGAACCGCCGCTGCGCTGGTGCGGCTGAACCAACGCAAGGGCTTCGACTGCCCGGGCTGCGCATGGCCCGAGGAGCACGACGGCCGCAAGTTCGCCGAGTTCTGCGAGAACGGCGCCAAGGCCGTCGCCGAGGAGGCCACCAAACGCGTCGTCACCCCCGACTTCTTCGACAGGCACTCGATCGACGACCTCGAGGGCAGGCCGGAGTACTGGCTGTCGCAGCAGGGCCGCCTCACCCACCCGATGGTGTTGCGCGAGGGGGACGACCACTACCGGCCCATCGACTGGGCCGACGCCTACCGGCTGATCGCCGACGAGTTGCGAAGCCTCGGCGATCCCGACGGCGCCGTCTTCTACACCTCGGGGCGCACCAGCAACGAGGCTGCCTTCCTCTATCAGCTGTTCGTGCGCAGCTTCGGCACGAACAACCTGCCCGACTGCTCGAACATGTGTCACGAGTCCTCCGGTGCCGCGCTGACCGAGAGCATCGGCATCGGCAAGGGGTCCGTGACGGTCGCCGACCTCACCGAGGCCGACGTCATCATCGTCGCCGGCCAGAACCCCGGCACCAACCATCCGCGAATGCTGTCGACGCTGGAGAAGGCGAAGGCCAACGGCGCCAAGGTGATTGCGATAAACCCGCTGCCCGAGGCCGGACTGATACGGTTCAAGGACCCGCAGAAGGTCAACGGCGTCATCGGCCATGGCGTCCCCATCGCAGACGAGTTCGTCCAGATCCGCCTCGGCGGTGACATGGCGTTATTCGCCGGTCTGGGCCGGCTCCTGCTGGAGGCCGACGATCGCGCACCGGGCACGGTGGTGGACCGCGACTTCATCGCCACCCACTGCGCCGGCTTCGAACAGTACGAGAAGCGAACGCGCGCAGTCGATCTCGATACGGTGATGGAAGCCACCGGCATCGACGCGGTGCAACTCCAAAGGGTCGCTCAGATGTTGATCGACTCCGAGCGCACCATCGCCTGCTGGGCCATGGGACTGACCCAGCACCGGCATGCGGTGGCCATGATCGCCGAGGTCACGAACCTGCTGCTGATGCGCGGCATGATCGGCAAGCCCGGCGCCGGCCTGTGCCCCGTCCGCGGACACTCCAACGTCCAGGGCGACCGCACGATGGGCATTTGGGAGCAGATGCCCGAGACGTTCCTGTCGGCACTGGATCACCGATTCGGCATCACCAGTCCCCGCAAGCACGGCCTCGACACCGTGGACGCCATTCGGGCCATGCGCGACGGCAAGGCGAAGGTCTTCATGGGCATGGGCGGCAACTTCGCGCTCGCGACACCGGACACCGCCGTCACCGAAGACGCTCTGCGCAGTTGCTCGCTGACCGTTCAGGTGTCGACCAAGCTCAACCGCAGCCACGTGGTGCATGGTAGGAACGCCCTCATCCTGCCCTCGCTGGGACGGACCGACCGCGACGTCCAGGCCACCGGCAAACAACAAGTCTCCGTTGAAGATTCGATGTCCATGGTGCATCTGTCGCGCGGGAGCCTTCACCCGCCCGGAGAAGAGGTTCGCAGCGAGGTGGCCATCGTCTGCCAGCTCGCCCGCGAACTGCTCGGCGCCGGGCACCCCGTGCCTTGGGAGCAGTTCACCGACGACTACGACACCATCCGCGACGCGATCGCTGCCGTGGTGCCAGGGTGTGCGAACTACAACGCCGCAGTGCGCGCACCCGACGGCTTCCAGCTTCCCAACGGACCGCGCGATTCGCGCGAATTCCCCACGCACACGGGCAAGGCCAACTTCTCGGTGTACCCCCTTGAATGGGTTCCAGTGCCCGAGGGCCGACTGGTGCTGCAGACGATGCGCAGCCACGATCAGTACAACACCACCATCTACGGCCTCGACGATCGCTACCGCGGAGTCAAGGGTGGCCGTCGGGTGGTGTTCGTCAACCCCGCCGACGTCGAGACCTTCGGCCTGACCGAAGGCGCCCGCGTCGACCTGGTCTCGGAGTTTCCCGACGCCGACGGCCGAGTGCAGGAGCGTCGGGCCAGGGACTTCATGGTGGTGCCGTACTCGACGCCGATCGGCAACGCCGCGGCCTACTACCCGGAGACCAATGCGCTGGTCGCGTTGGACAACGTGGCCACCAAGTCGAACACGCCGGTGTCGAAGGCCGTCGTCATCCGACTCGAGCCCGCCACGCCACCCCAGGATCTCGTCAGTGGGGCGTCATGGGACGAGTGACGACGCGGCGGCGTGCTAGTCACATCGCCGCCGACTCCACGACCACCCGGCCGGAGACCCTGGCGGTGGAGGAGCCGCTCGAGCTTCGCATCAACGGCGCCGCGATCACCGTCACGATGCGCACCCCCGGCTCCGATGTCGAACTGGCCCAAGGGTTCCTGCTCACCGAGGGCGTCATCGGCGGGCGCGCGGACATCGCCCGGGTCGAATACTGCCGCGGTGCAGGTGATGATGGAATGAACACCTACAACGTCCTCGACGTCCGTCTGGCGCACGACGTGCCGATGCCCAGTCTCGACGTCACCCGCAACTTCTACACCACGTCGTCCTGCGGAGTGTGCGGCAAGGGCTCGATCGATGCCATCCGGCTGATCAGCCGGCACTCCCCCGGTGACGACCCCACCGTGGTCACCTCGGAGACGTTGTGCGCCATGCCCGATCGACTTCGCGGTGCGCAGCGGATCTTCGCCGCCACCGGCGGGTTGCACGGGGCCGCGTTGTTCGATGCGGACGGCACCATGCTCGTCGTCCGCGAGGACATCGGCCGACACAACGCCGTCGACAAGGTCATCGGCTGGGCGGTGGAGAACGATCGCATTCCGTTGACGGGCGCGGTCCTCCTGGTCAGCGGGCGCGCCTCGTTCGAGCTGACGCAGAAGGCGGTGATGGCAGGCATCCCCATCCTCGCCGCCGTGTCCGCACCGTCCTCCCTGGCCGTCGACCTCGCGGGGCAGGCGGGTCTGACCCTGGTCGCCTTCCTGCGCGGTGAGTCGATGAACGTCTACACCCGGCCCGACCGCGTGGAGCACTGACCCGTCTGCCCGCGTTCTCCACCCAATCTCCACACAACCTCCAAGCCGCACGCCTCCTCGTGGCGAAACATCGACTCCCGTCGAACCCATCAACGAGGAGCCACCACCGTGTCAGTCATCCTGATCGCCGCCTGCCCACCCATCGGACACGTCGCCCCCCTGCTGAACGTCGCGCGCGACCTCGTCGGCCGCGGCCATGACGTCACCTTCCTCACCTCGGCGCGGCACGCCGACCGGGTCCGTGCCACGGGCGCGACACCACATCCCCTGCCGTTGAGCGCCGACTACGACGACAACTCCTTGGACGATCTGCCCGGACGCGCCGAGACGTCGGGGGTCGCCCGCGTCAACTTCGACGTCAGGCACGTATTCGTCCGACCGTTGCCGTATCAGGCCGCCGCGCTGGACGAACTGATGGCCGTCACGCGGTTCGACGCCATCCTCGCCGACGCCTTCTTTCTCGGCATTCTTCCAATGCTGTTGGACGACAATGCCTCCCGGCCGCCGGTGCTCACCTACACGACGACGCCGCTGTTCCTGTCCAGCCGGGACACCGCACCCGGTGGCACCGGCATGCTGCCGGGCACGGGTGCGCTGGGACGCCTACGCAACCGCGCGCTGAACGTCGTTGCCCAGAAGGTCCTGCTGCGCGCCTCCCATCGCGCCGCCGAGACCATGCTCGAGGCGCTGATCTTGCCGAAACTGCCCGTCTTCCTGCTCGATTCGGCCATCCTCGCGGATCGACTGATCGTTCCCACCATTCCGGAATTCGAATACCATCGCAGCGACCTGCCCGAGCACGTGCGGTTCGTCGGTGCAGTAACCCCCGAGCCGGCCAACGGCTTCGTCCCGCCGCCGTGGTGGCACGAGCTCACCGGCGACCGTCCGGTCGTCCACGTCACGCAGGGCACCATCGACAACGCCGACCTCGGCCGGCTGATCGAACCGACCATCGAGGCGCTGGCCGACGAGGACGTGACCGTCGTGGTGAGCACCGGCGGGCGACCAGTCTCGCAGCTGCGCGGGCCGGTGCCCTCGAACACCTTCGTCGCGGAGTACATCCCCCACGACGTGCTCCTGCCGCTAGTGGACGTGATGATCACCAACGGTGGCTACGGCGCGGTGCAGCGGGCACTGATGACCGGAGTCCCGTTGATCGTGGCAGGCAACACCGAGGACAAGCCCGAGGTGGCCGCACGCGTCGAATGGTTCGGCGCCGGAGTGAATCTGAGGACCGGTGTCCCAACCGCGGGTGTGGTGCGGCGCGCGGTACGGGAGGTACTCGAAGACGACGCCTACCGCACCGCCGCGCGAAACCTTCAGCAGGCCTACGCCCGTCGTGACGGTGTCGCCGAAGTCGCCGCCCTGCTCGACGAAGTCATCGCCGAACGCGCGGCCGCGCAAGGTCCCGCCAATTCTGCATGCTGGTGGTGAATTCCGGTACGAACCGTCACATCGTTGAAACAGCCACAGCGGATGCTGGAGGCATGACGCGAGACGACATCACGAACCAGATCATCGAGGCCCGGCTGGTGAAGGGCCTCACCTGGCAACAGCTCGCCGACGCGGTCGACCGCCCCGTGGTGTGGACGACGTCGGCCATGAGCGCGATCAACTTCAGCATCGACGTCGAGCGGAAACCGCATCCCGGCGGCGACCGCGTCGTGGTGACGTTGGACGGCAAGTTCCTCGGCTATGAGTGGAACTCCGCACCCGAGTGAACCGAGTGCACGCCGGCAGTCGAGAGCTAGGCGCTCTTGTCGCGACGCTCGGTGCGCGGGGGCTTGCGGGGCACGATCGTCGGGAGCACGTTGTCCTCGACGGTCTCCTTGGTCACGACGACCTTGGCGACGTCGTCCCGGCTGGGGATGTCGTACATCACCGGGAGCAGGACTTCTTCCATGATGGCACGCAGACCGCGGGCGCCGGTGCCCCGGTGGATGGCCTGCTCGGCGATGGCATCCAATGCGTCGGGAGTGAACTCCAGCTCCACGCCGTCCATCTCGAACAGCCGGTTGTACTGCTTCACCAGGGCGTTCTTCGGCTCCGACAGGATGGTGACCAACGACTCCTTGTCGAGGTTCGTCACCGACGCCACGACCGGAAGGCGGCCGATGAACTCCGGGATGAGCCCGAACTTGATCAGGTCCTCGGGCATGACCTCGGCGAAGTGGTCCTGGGTGTCGATCTCGGCCTTCGAGCGGACCTCGGCGCCAAAGCCAAGGCCACGCTTGCCAACCCGGTCGGACACGATGCGCTCCAGGCCGGCGAACGCACCCGCCACGATGAACAACACGTTCGTGGTGTCGATCTGGATGAACTCCTGATGCGGGTGCTTGCGGCCGCCCTGGGGCGGCACCGACGCCTGCGTGCCCTCAAGGATCTTCAGCAGCGCCTGCTGCACGCCCTCACCGGACACGTCGCGCGTGATCGACGGGTTCTCGCTCTTGCGGGCGATCTTGTCGACCTCGTCGATGTAGATGATGCCGGTTTCGGCGCGCTTGACGTCGTAGTCGGCCGCCTGGATCAGCTTGAGCAGGATGTTCTCGACGTCCTCACCGACATAGCCGGCTTCGGTCAGCGCGGTGGCGTCGGCGATCGCGAACGGGACGTTGAGCATCTTGGCGAGCGTTTGCGCGAGGTAGGTCTTACCGCAACCGGTGGGGCCGAGCATCAGGATGTTCGACTTGGCCAGCTCGACGGGTTCGGCCCGCGAATCGCGGGACTTCTCCTGTGCCTGGATGCGCTTGTAGTGGTTGTAGACCGCGACCGCGAGGGTGCGCTTGGCGGTGTCCTGTCCGATGACATAGCCCTCGAGGAATTCGCGGATCTCGGCAGGCTTGGGCAGCTCGTCGAGTTTGACGTCGTCGGCGTCGGCGAGTTCCTCTTCTATGATCTCGTTGCACAGATCGATGCACTCGTCGCAGATGTACACGCCGGGTCCGGCAATGAGTTTCTTGACCTGCTTCTGACTCTTCCCGCAGAAAGAGCACTTCAGCAGGTCACCGCCGTCTCCGATGCGCGCCATTGTCGTGCGGCCCTACTTTCCTGATCGCCGTCGGTAAGTCTGGGTTGGGTGGTTCACCTCGGGTGTGGACCCGACGCTACCCGTATGTTCCGGCACCTTGCGACCGATAAAGCCGATTCGCGCCGTTGATATTTGCCTGCGTTGATGGAGAACATATCTCCTGCCATCGCCAGCGACCCTCCGGAACGCACCTCGCGCCACTGGCGTGTCGCCGTCGCAACCAACATGAGACGTTCTGCGACCACCGTACTCGCGCCCAGCGAGGCGCGACCGGCACGAATCTCGCGGGGCGCGGCGGTTGATCAGGCGGGCTGGGCGGACAGTTTGCGGTACTCCAGCACCGTGTCGATGATGCCGTAGTTCTTGGCCTCCGCCGCGGTGAGGATCTTGTCGCGGTCGGTGTCCTTGCGGATGACCGCGGCGTCCTTGCCGGTGTGGCGGGCCAACGTCGTGTCCATCAGCGTGCGCATGCGCTCGATCTCGGCGGCCTGGATCTCCAGGTCGGAAACCTGGCCCTGGATCGCCCCGCCCACCGCGGGCTGATGGATCAGGATCCGCGCATTGGGCAGTGCCAGCCGCTTGCCCGGCGTGCCCGCGGCGAGCAGCACCGCGGCGGCCGACGCGGCCTGGCCGAGGCAGACGGTCTGAATGTCGGCGCGGACGTACTGCATGGTGTCGTAGATCGCCATCAGCGAGGTGAACGAGCCACCCGGCGAGTTGATGTACATGGTGATGTCGCGGTCGGGATCCAGCGACTCGAGCACCAGCAGCTGCGCCATGATGTCGTTGGCCGAGGCATCGTCAACCTGCACGCCGAGGAAGATGATGCGCTCCTCGAACAACTTGTTGTACGGGTTGGACTCCTTCATGCCGAAGCTGGAGTGCTCGATGAACGACGGAAGGATGTAGCGCGCCTGAGGTTGCGTCATGAGGCACTCCCGTTGAAGTTGGCGTGGGTGATGATGTGGTCGACGAAGCCGTATTCGAGCGCTTCGGGAGCCGTGAACCAGCGGTCGCGGTCCGCGTCGGTCTCGATGCGATCGAGAGTCTGACCGGTGAACTCGGCGTTGAGCCGGTTCATCTCCTTCTTGGTGAGCGCGAACTGCTCGGCCTGGATCGCGATGTCCGCGGCGCTACCGCCGATGCCAGCGCTGGGCTGGTGCATCATGATGCGCGCGTGCGGTAGGGCGTAGCGCTTGCCCCTGGTTCCTGCGGCGAGCAGGAATTCACCCATCGATGCAGCGAGGCCCATCGCGTACGTCGCGACGTCGCATGGCGCGAGCACCATCGTGTCGTAGATGGCCATGCCCGCCGTGACTGATCCGCCGGGCGAATTGATGTAGAGGTTGATGTCCTTGGTGGGGTCCTCGGCGGACAGCAGCAGAATCTGCGCGCAGAGGCGATTGGCGATGTCGTCGTCGACCTGGGTTCCCAGGAAGATGATCCGCTCGGCCAGCAACCGCTCATAGACGGAATCGATGAGGTTGAGCCCCGACGCGCCCGAACGCATGTCAGTCACGGCTGAAATACCTGCTTTCTCGAGTTTGCGTACTCGTTTCAACTGACACTAACCAAACCTGCGCGGCGAGCACTCCTCGGACGAGGGGCGTTCGCTCACAGCGTCACTTGGATTCGTCGGCCTCGACCTCGTCGGCATCGTCGTCGCCGGCATCCTCGGCGTCTTCGATGGCGCCCTCGACCTCGTCGGTCGCGGGCGGCGTGGACGGTCCGAAGAACTCCGTGGTGTCGACTTCGTTGCCCTCGGAGTCGGTGACGGTCGCACCGTGCACCACGACGGCGATGGTCAGGCCGCGTCGGACGTCGGCGAACATGGCGGGCAGCTGGTTGTTCTGCTGCAGCACCTGCAGGAGCTGCTGCGGCTCGATGCCGTACTGCCGGGACATGAGCACCAGTCGCTCGGTGAGGTCGTTCTGGCCGACCTGGATGTCCAGCTTGTCGGCGATGGCGTCCATCAACAGCTGGGTCTTGACGGCCTTCTCCGCGTTGGAGCGGTTGTCGGCGTCGAACTCCTCGCGGGTGCTGCCCTCGGCGACCAGCGCTTCCTCGAACTTGGTCTCGTCGTGGTCGAGGCCGTGGATGGCGTTGTGCACGGTGTCGTCGACCTGCGCCTGAACGATCGCCTCGGGCAGGGGCACCTCGACCTGCTCGAGCAGGGCCTCCAATGCCTTGTCGCGGATCTGCTCGGCCTGGCCGACGCGCTTCGTCTGGCGCACCTGCTCGACGAGGCTTTCCTTGAGTTCGTCGATTGTGTCGAATTCGCTTGCAAGCTGGGCGAATTCGTCGTCGGGCTCGGGAAGCTCGCGTTCCTTGATGGACTTGACGGTGACGGTGACCTGAGCCTCCTGGCCGGCGTGATCACCGGCGACCAGCGTGGTCGGGAAGACGCGGGTCTCATCGGCTACGAGGCCCTTGATCGCGTCGTCGAGACCGTCGATCAGCTGACCCGAGCCGACCTCGTGCGACAGGCCCTCGGTCTTGGCCTCGGGAACGTCCTCGCCGTCGACGGTCGCCGACAGGTCGATCGAGACGAAGTCGCCGTCCTCAGCGGCCCGGTCGACACCCGTCAGCGTGCCGAAGCGGGCGCGCAGGTTCTGCAGCTCGGCGTCGACTTCTTCATCGGTGACCTCGATCGCGTCGACCGAGAACGCCAGCGTCGACAGCTCGGGCAGCTCGATCTCGGGCCGGACGTCGACCTCGGCGGTGAACTTCAGGTCCCCGCCGTACTCCTTGTTCGTCACCTCGATCTCGGGCTGCCCGAGGGGCTGCACGTCCGAGCTCGCGAGGGCCTCGCTGTAGCGGGCAGGGACGGCCTCGCCGACGACCTGGTCCAACATGGCCTGCTTGTCGACGCGCGACTCCAGCAGCTTGACCGGAACCTTGCCTGGCCGGAAGCCTGGCATGCGGATCGTCTTGGCCATTTCCTTGAACGCCTGGTCGAAGTCACCCTTCAACTCGGTGAAGGGCACCTCCACGTTGATGCGAACCCGGGTGGGGCTCAACTTCTCGACGGTGCTCTTCACTGCTGCGCTCCTTGCATGTCTGTGTCGTTCGTTCGAGGGGTGTTCGTGTTCCGGTCGGGGTGACAGGATTTGAACCTGCGGCCTTCCGCTCCCAAAGCGGATGCGCTACCAAGCTGCGCTACACCCCGTGCTTCACTGCCGAGATACTACGGGCTTAGCTTCCGACGACATCAATTGGATTTGACTACGTCGGCGCCGGTACAGTCTCGAAGTGCAGTGCTAACGCGGGCGTAGCTCAATGGTAGAGCCCTAGTCTTCCAAACTAGCTACGCGGGTTCGATTCCCGTCGCCCGCTCCACCAGGTCGTCGTGAGGTGAGCCCGTCGTAGTGGTCCAGTTGTTGTGCGACTCTGTTGCCCGAGTGTTCGGGCAGGAAGAATCGACGACGACATGGCATCGAACAAGCGCCGGCGGCATACGCCGGATCAGATCATTCGCAAGCTCGCCGAGGGCCACAAGCTCCTCGCCGGCGGTCAGGCACTCGACGAGGTGTGCCGGCATCTGGAGATCGCTGAGTCGACGTGGCATCGCTGGCTTGCCCAGTACGGCGGCATGAAGGCGAACGAGGCCAAACGGCTCAAAGAACTCGAGTCGGAGAACTCCCGGTTGAAGAAGCTGGTCGCCAACCAGGCCCTCGACATTGACATGCTCAAGGACCTTTCGGCGGGAAACTTCTAACCCCGAACCGCAAGCGCCGCGCCGTCCAGGTGCTGCGCGACCGGTTCGGGGTATCCGAACGCCGAGCGTGCACGGTGGTGGGCATCCACCGCTCCACGATGCGCCTGACGCCACCGCCGATCACCGAGGAGGAGGCCGAGTTACGTGCCTGGCTGCGCCGGTTTTCCACCGACCGGCCTCGCTGGGGGTGGCGGCGCGCAGCCAAGATGGCCCGCCGAGCTGGCTGGCAGGTCAACAACAAGAGAATCCGTCGTCTGTGGCGTGAGGAGGGTCTGCGGGTCCCGCAACGCCGCAAGAAGAAGCGTCTGACCGGTATCGGTGTCGCCGTGGGCGCGATGTCACCGATCCGTCCGAATGTGATCTGGGCGATGGACTTTCAGTTCGATACCACCGCCGATGGCCGCACCATGAAGATGTTGAACGTGATCGACGAGTTCACCCGCGAAGCGCTCGCGATCGAAGTCGACCGCTCCATCGACGCCGACGGTGTCGTCGAGGTCTTGGATCGCCTGGTCCTCGCCCACGGGGCGCCCTACTACGTGCGCTTCGACAACGGTCCCGAGTTCGTGGCGCACGCGGTCAGTGATTGGTGCCGATTCAACGGTGCCGGTTCGCTTTTCATCGATCCCGGTTCGCCGTGGCAGAACGCCTGGATCGAATCGTTCAACGGTCGGCTACGTGATGAACTGCTCAACTCGTGGCGCTTCTACTCGCTGCTGGAGGCTCGCGTGATCATCGAAGATTGGCGCTGCGACTACAACGCCAACAGGCCGCACTCCGCCCACGGCGAACGCACTCCAGCCGAGTTCGCTCTACAGTGGACCACGACCCACCAACCCCAAGTCGCATAGCGACTGGACCACCAAACGGGTCCCCCTCAGTCGCGTCGACGCAGGCCAGGGTCGAATGACGCGTCGGCCCACCGTCCATAGACGGTGAGCCGACGCCCGAAAACTCACACGCACTTGGTGTCGATCACGTAGCTTCCGGGACCCGACCGCTGCTTGGCCCCCTGCTGCGCCTCGGTCTTGGTCGCGCCGTGCCAGCCGTAGTAGGTGCCGCCATTTCCCTGCGCCAACGCAACGCACCCGTTCTTCGACCAGGCCAACAGCTGGCATGCTCCGGCACGTTCGTTGCACGCAAACATCGATCGACCGACGGCGGCGTCCTTGTTCTCGTTGATCCCGAAGGCGTAGTGCCGGTAGGAGGGCGAGTAGGAAAGAGCGACGTACTTGTCGGAGGCCGCGGCGGCCGGCGCCGTGGAGCCGAGTACGCCGGTGACGGCTGCGGCGGCGAGCATGCTGGCGACGATGGCCCGGCGGCGCGGGGTGGTGAGGTTGGTGGTCACGCTGGTCTCCTTGGGTAATCGCGGCCCTCTTGGGCTGCGTTCACCGAATAGGGAAGCGAGCGAATCCGTTTCGCACACTTTTTCTCCGCTCGATCTTGCGCACCTGTTTTTCGGGCCAAGGACGCCTCGCCCACGGGGTGGGCCACTCGCGAGAACGCCGCCGCCGCCGGCTACCAGCCGTATGACCCACGTTCACCCGCCGCGACCGCGGAGAAGCCGGACAGCTCCGACACTGACACTTCTACGTCAGACGTCCGCGCCGGCGGCTCCGTGTCCAGCCGCTCGAATGACGGGACGTCAGGGGCCGAGGCGTACCCACCCTTGACGGCGGTCGTGAGCGCCTGCGAGAAGGTGTGTGCACTCGCCCGGGTATGCGAGTAGGTGGCGGAGATCTCGATGTTGACGAGGCTGAGGGGTCTTTAGAAGAGGTAGGGATGAAGTTGCGTAGTCGTCCCGCCGTTCCCGGGTCCTTGGTTGGCAACGGTCGCAGACCCCGTGGCCGGAGTGCTCAGCTACTTGGTACCGGATGACGACGATCATCGAAAGATGTAGTGATCTTGGCAGCTATGCAGTTACCGTCCTAGGTGGACGCACTGACGCTCACCGTGTGAGCACTAGGGGGTACTCATGGCAAAGCACCGGATGACGAAGTCGCGTCGCGCGCGCAAGGCCGTTCTGGCCGGCGCGGCCGCTGCGGGGATCTCCAGCGCACTGGTTCTGGGGCACGCAACGAACACCACCGCCGCCAGCTCCGCGGTCGAATTGGCCAACACCGTGATCGGCGTTGGGGGCCTCGGCGATAACACTGGTGTTCGCCTGCCGAACAAGCTGAGCGGAACTGTCGTGCCCGCGGGCTACCAGTACGCCGGATTGCAGTACGACTCCGGGCTCAATCTGGCGGCCAGCCGCGATGCCGGCACACCGCTGCTCAACCAGGCAATCGTCGACACGTATGCCACGGAACCGTTGATCGTCGTCACGGCCTATTCGGCGGGGACACTGACCGTGGAGCAGGTGCGACGCAACCTACAGCAACTCGATCCGTCCCTGGCCCCGTTGCCCACTCAGCTCAGCTTCGTCCAGATCGCAAATCCCTTCGCTCCCAATGGCGGCTTGTTTCAACGCTTCCCCGGCATCGCGATTCCAGGCCTCATCGACGCGATGTGCCCCGGCCAGGCGACGAGGTACGACACGACCTACATCGCGAACGAGTACGACCCCTACGGCGACTTCCCCGCGTACTTCAACCCGCTATCACTGCTCAACACCGTTCTGTCGCTCCGGTATTCGCATCCGGACGAGGCCTATGACCCGCTAGTGCCCGGTACCAGCCCCGCCTACGTGACTCAGGTTCACAACACCGCCGGCGGTACCGACACCTACGTTCTCTACTACAGGGCTCTCCCGCTGCTCGGACCACTGCGGGAATTGGCAAGGCAGACAGGGACTTCCCCCTTCGCCGAACCCTTCATCAGCGCCGTGGAACCGCTGCTTCGCCTATTGGTCGACATGGGCTACACCGATCGTGTGAACGCCGATCCAGCGACACCCATCGCGTTCTCGCTGATCGTCCCGCCGCAGAACGTCATCGGGGCCTTCCTCGGGCTGCCCGGAGCGATCAGCCAGGGCGTAACCAATCTGTTGTCGGGCGGGACTGCGCCCACCACGCTGCCCGATCCGCTCGGCAACCTGGTGCCTGCCGCGCCGACACCGTTGGTCGCACCACAAATCCAGGGCGCCCAATCGCGAATGACGCTGGTGGGCAACGAGAACTCGCCGACACCGACGGCGTCGTCCGTTCCAACGGCCACCCCGACCGTCACGCCGGATTCGAGCGTCGCCACGGGCACCGAGTCGACGTCGTCCACTCCGTCGTCGACAGCTTCGGCCACTCCGTCGTCGACAGCTTCGGCCACTCCCCCCACGACGGCGTCGAACCCGCCCTCGACGACATCGCGTCCCGGGCCGACCGGCGACGGTCTGCATCCGACCGTGACCTCCGACGGCAACATGGCCGTCCCCGGCGGCGGAACCGACCCGGCGGGTCCGGCGACCGGCGGCGCGACCACCACGACGACGACGGGTACAAACGGATCGACCACGGGGACCGGTGCCGGCGAGTCCGGTGGCGACGATGGAGCCGGAGAAGCCAACGCCGCCTAACTAGCTGACGTTGAGGGTGACAGTCGCAATCGCGCTGTCGACGGTCCCGTCGTTGACCTGTTAGGTGAATTAATCGGTGCAGTTGTAGTTGGCGGCCGGCGCGTAGGTGAAGGCACCGTCCGAGCGAGGCTCGAAGGTACCGTTGGCCGTCCATGGGCGGAAATGCAGTAGTCGCCGCTCGACGAGCGTCGGCACGGCCCACTACCAGGGTGTGGTCGGCAGATCGCCATCGCCCATGACTCCCTCGGGACTAAGTCACCGACCGTCGACACGGCCGTCGGGTCGGCCTACCGTAAAGTCACCAACTGTTGACATCTGTCGGCGAGGGAGCCCATCGTGAGCCGTCCAACACAGGCCCGCACTACGTCCACCGCGCGCCACCGATACCCCGCCGCGGGCGGTGCTGCGCCGCGCTGGCTCTGCCTCGTCGTCGCTTCCGTGACGGTCGCGTCGGCAACCGCTCTACCAAACCCGCTGACGCCCAATGCCCTTAGCATCGTTGACTCCACCCGGGTGGCACTGGCCGCCCAGTCGACCCGACTCACGCCACCGCCAGCACTACAGCCAGTGCTCGCCGCCCCCGGAAGCACCCTGTTCGATCCTCGGGTCAATCCCGTCTTGGCGCACGTCTCCAGCGCGATCTACGTACAGCTGTTCGCCGCGTTCGGAGACCCGCAGCAACGAGAGGTGCTGACCGACTTCTTCCACGGCGGGATCGCCGGCGTACTGAAGAAGCAGGCGACGTCGCGACTGAAGAGCCCCGACCAGACCCAGATCCTCGACGACTTCTTCGAGGGCGGGGTGTTCCAGTCGGAGGCGCACCGATTCTTTCAACTGTTCGCCGACGCCGATCAGCATCAGTTCATCAGCGATTTCGTCACTGGAGGTCTGGTCCAGGTCGTGCGGAACAGATTGCTCGACGGAACCAACGACCCCGACCAGCGCGCGGCCATCATCGCGTTCTTCCCCGACGAGGTCACCGACTACCGCGGCGGACCCATCGCCGTCGTGCAACGGCGACTCATTGCGGCCGCCAAGGGAAATCCCGTCGCCATCGGTCTGGTGAACGGAATCTTCGAGAACCCCGCCGTCGTGGCGGTTCAGCACCTGATCGGAGGCGGGCCGCTGATCGGGACACCGCTCAGCGAGCTGCCACCGATCACCCCGGACGCGGCGGTCGCTCCCCCGCATGCCGTGACGGTGTCAGAACCGGCCCCGACGATGCCCGAAAGGCCGGTCGCACAACGTCTTTCCGAGCAAGAGGCCACACCCAAGCCCGTAGCTGACGTCGAACCCAAGAACACGTCGGACACCGATGTCATGAAGACCGGCAACAAGGTCGAGCCAGCCGATGTCGCAGACACGACGCATCCGAAACCGAACGCCAACGACATGGAGGCCCCCGGTCCGGCAGCCGAAACCGAGCCGACCGCAGTCGCACCGCCGAACGATGCCGGGACCGGGACCGACAGCTAGGTCAGAATGACGAGGTGACCCTCGACCTCGCCACCGCCCACCGCATCATCGCCGCCGCCCACGCCGAGGCGGTCGAGCGGTCGATCCTGGTGTCGGCCGGCGTCGTCGACTCGGGCGGGCACCTCATCGCCTTCGGCCGGATGGACGGCGCCGAGATCGCCGGCCCAGTGCTGGCGATCGACAAGGCCTACACGGCGGTCGCCAACAGCATCTCCACCGCCGAACTCGCCGTCCTCGCCGCACCCGGCGGCGAACTGTTCGGCTTGCACGCCAACGCCGGTGGCCGCTTCGTCATCTTCGGCGGCGGGGTGCCGATCACGTCCGAGGGCCGAATCGTAGGAGCGGTCGGCGTCAGCGGTGCCAGCGCCGAGGACGACGCTGCGTGCGCCGAGGCCGGGGTGCGCGCCCTTGCCTGAGAAGGCCCTCATCCGACCCGGTCGACGCACTTTCCTGTCGGTACGCTGGACGCCATGAACAGCTTTCTGCTGGTGCTCATCGTTGTCCTCGTCGCCGTGATCGGTTTCGCCGTCTACGCCTCGTCCAAGGCGTCCGGCAAGCGCAACGCCGCCTCACTGGAGGACGCGAAGGCCGACGCGCGCCGCACCATCGACCGCCTCGGCGGCCAGGTGTTCAGCCTGACCGGAACCGACGACGCCTCGCGTCAGGCCCTCGCCGACGCGTCCGAGCGGTTCACCGCAGCGGGGTCGCAGATCGAGCAGGCCACCACCGCCAAGCAGGCGCAGCTCGCCAAGGAGAGCGCGATGGAGGGCCTGTACTACGTCCGCGCGGCACGAGTCGCGATGGGCATGGATCCCGGACCCGAACTCGAGACGCTCTCGGGCCAGAATTCGGCCGGCACCGTCACCGAGGATCGCCGCGTGCAGTACGAGGGCCGCGACATCGAAGCCTCGCCGACGCCGTCGGAACGCACCCCGAACTACTACCCGGGTGGACGCGTCGCAGGCCGTCCCGTGCCCGCCGGCTGGTACTCCGAGCCGTGGTGGAAGCCGGCTCTGGTGGCAGGCGCCTGGGGCGTCGGCTCGGTACTGCTGTTCAGCGCGATGTTCTCCGGTATGGGCGGCGTCGGATATGACGCCCAGGGCTTCGAGAACGGCTACGGCGACGGGTTCCAGGACGGCATGGACCAGGGTCAGCTCGACGGCGGAGGCGGCGACGGCGGCGGAGACGGCGGCGGCGGTTGGGATGGCGGCGGAGGCGACGGCGGCGGCTGGGGCGGCGACAGTGGCGGCGGCGGTTGGGACTTCGGCGGCGGTGGCGACTTCGGTGGCGGGGACTTCGGCGGCTTCTAGAGCCGGCTCTCCTTCTCGCTAAACGTCGCCAACGAGACTTGTCGTACCCCTCTGTGATGATGACGTCATGTCTTCGACCGCACCCGTTCTCGCTCCCTGTGAGCGGTTGGAGGTGCTGTTCGAGGAGTTGGCGGAGTTGACCGGTCAGCGCAATGCGATCGATGGCCGCATCGTGGAGGTCGTGGCCGAGATCGACCGCGACGAGTTGTGGGGTGCCACCGGGTGCCGCTCGGTTCCGGCGTTGGTGGCCTGGAAGACCGGAGTGACCCCGGCCAACGCGGAGACCATCGCCACGGTCGCGCACCGGCTCGAGGAGTTCCCCCGCTGCGCGGCCGACATGAGAGAGGGCCGGCTGTCCCTGGATCAGGTCGGCGTCATCGCCGGCCGCGCCGCCGCAGGTTCTGATGAGCACTACGCCGAGCTGGCGGCCAGTGCCACGGTCAGCCAGCTCCGCACCGCGGTCAAGTGGGAACCCCGACCCGACCCCGAACCCTCACCCGACCCCGACCCGGATCCCGATGCCGATGCCGAGCCCGAGCCTCGCCCCGAACCGCCGCGGTCGTTCAGCAAGACCGAGGACGAGGAATCCACCACCTGGCGGATCACCCTGCCCCACGCCGAGGCCGCGACGTTCGACGCGGCGGTGCAGTCGCACACCGACGCCCTGATCGCCCAGTGGAAACGCGACCACCCCGACGGCGCCGGGGGGCAGTGCCCGCCGGTGCCGAGCACCATCGACGGGTTCCTGAGCCTGATCGAGGCGGGGTGGGACGCCGACGTGGCGCGGCGCCCGCACGGACAGCGCACCACCGTGGTGGTCCATCTGGACGTCGAGCAGCGCATCGCGGCGCTGCATCTGGGTCCGCTGCTGTCTGACGCCGACCGCCGCTACCTGACCTGTGACGCCACCTGCGAGGTCTGGTTCCAACGCCACGGCCAGCCGATCGGGGCGGGCCGCGAGACCCGGCTGATCAGCCGCCGGCTGCGTCGGGCGTTGGAGCACCGTGACCGCTGCTGCGTGGTCCCCGGCTGCGGGGCCACCCGCGGTCTGCACGCCCACCACCTGCAGCACTGGGAGGACGGCGGGCTCACCGAGCTGGCCAACCTGGTCCTGGTGTGCCCCCACCACCACCGCCTCCATCACCGGGGGATCATCACCCTCACCGGACCCGCCCACCACCTCGTCGTCACCGACGCCCAGGGCCGAACGCTCACCGCGGGATCGCTGGCCCGCCCACCAACCCGACCCCCACCACGGGTCGCGCCCTGTCGCGGACCGACCGGCGAACGCGCCGACTGGTGGTGGTACCAACCCTTCCAGCCGGAATCACCCGTGAGCAGGAGCTAGAGCCGGCTCTCCAACCGGGCTGACACGCCAGCCTCCTGCAGGTCGAGTCTTTCGAGCATCGCGCGGGCGGCTTCGTCTTCGATCCGACCCTCGTCGCGTTCGGCGATGAGGGCGGCTCGCTGGGCCCGCAGCACCTCCAGATACAGCGATGCGAAGACCTCGGCGCGCAACGTGTGCGTCGCCGGGTCGGGCATCTCGTCGGCATCCTGTGAGTGCCTGGCGACAATGCTGCGGATCTCGGCCGACACGCGCGGATCCAGCCCCTCCGGCGGATTGGCCCGGAACTCGGCGAGCACACTGTCGGCCGCGTCGTACACGACGCGTTCGGCCTTCAGCGTCTGCTCCCGCTCGTAGGCGACTTCGTCCTCCGACAGGTGCAACCGGCTGATCAGCAGGGGCAGGGTGGCGCCCTGGATCAACAACGTGCCGACGCTGACCACGAACGCGATGGCCTGAATGGTGGCGCGCTCGGGAAACGGTTCCCCTGCCGCCGTGGTGACGGGGATGGCCGCGGCCGCGGCCAACGTCACCACTCCGCGCATGCCGGTCCACGACACCACGACGTTCTCCTGCCACGTCAACGATCGCCGGTCGATGACCGAACGCCACTTGCCCGGCGGCTTGGCGCGCCGACGGGTGCCCAGCGCGCCCCGACCACCGCTCGCGGGGATCGGCACGCTGAGCCGGTTCTCGACGTGGTCGGACAGCTTGCTGCGACCAAACATCGCCAGCACCGAAAGGGGTCGGATCAACATGACCAGGGCCAGCACGATCAACGAGGCGACCGCGACCTCACCGAGGGATTCGTGCGCCTCGCGCAGGTCCTCGAGCACGAACCGCAGGTGCAGACCGATGTAGGCGAACACGAACGCCTCCAGGAGCACGTCCACCGAATTCCACACGTATCGCTCCTGCAGCCGGGTCTGATACCCGGCGCCGAGGGTGCCGTTGCCGACGACGAAACCCGCGACGACGACGGCCAGCACCCCCGAGGCATGCAACTCCTCGGCCATGATGAACGCCGCGAACGGCACCACCAGACCCTGGACGGTCTCCAACCCGGGGTTGGCCAGCCGCCTGCGGATCCACAGCGTCACGAATCCGAGCGCCGCACCGACGATCGGGCCCAGCACGGCGCTGTACCCGAACAGCAGGAATGGGTTGCCGATGAACGTGTGACTTCCCGCCACCTGAGCCACTGCAATGGAGAACAGCGTCAGGGCGGCGGCATCGTTGATCAGGCTCTCCCCGGTCAGGATTGCCATCACCTTCTTCGGCAGCCCCAGTTTGCGTCCGACCGCGACGGCCGTCACGGCGTCGGGCGGCGCCACGATGGCACCGAGGATCAGCGCCGTGCCGAAGGTCAGAGGTACCACCACCAACCACGACGAGACCGCGGCCACGGCGAACGCGGTCACCACGACCAGCCCGACACCCAGGCCGAGGATCGGTCGGATGTTCCGCAGGAACGTCGGGAACGAGAAGTCCAGCGCCGCCGAGTACAGCAGCGGCGGCAACACCACCGTCAGCAGGATGTGCGAGTCGAGTTCGGGCGCCTCGAAACCGGGCAGGAACGACACCGCGATGCCGATGAGGACGATGATGAGCGCCGGTTCGAGCCCCCGTCGGTGCGCGATGGCAGTGACGACGATCGCCCCGACGACGACGAGGATGAGTTCCACCCGCTGATTGTCCCGTCAAAGCGCCGGCGATGCGCGCCACTCATTCTTGGCAGGTGGGACACCAGAACAGGTTGCGCGCCTCCATCACCTCGGTGCGGATCGGCGTGCCGCACACCCGGCACGGTTCACCGGTCCGTCGGTAGACGTAGCTGCGCGGTCGGCCGGGGCGGCTCGCCGGCGGACCCTTGTCGTCCTCGCGGCGCACGGTGATGATCTTGCCGCGACTGACGCCGACCTTCATCAGGGCGACGAGGTCGGTCCAGGCGGCGTCGAACTCGTCCTCGCCGATGTCCGTGCCGAGCCGGTGCGGCTCGATGCGGTGGCGGAACAGCAGTTCGCTGCGATACACGTTGCCCACCCCGGCGATGACCTTCTGGTCCATCATCAGGGCGCCAATCGGCCTGCGGGACTTGCTGATTCGCACCCAGGCGCGGGACGGATCGGCGGCGCGTCGCAACGGATCGGGTCCTAGTCTGTCGATGATCTCGTCGACCTCGACCTGGTGGATCACCTCGCAGACGGTGGGCCCACGCAGGTCGGTGCCGTACTCGGCGCCGACCATCCGCATCCGCACCTGTCCGACCGGGTCGGGCATCGGTACCGGACGCTCGGTGAACTTGCCGTACAGGCCGAGGTGGACGTGGACGACCGCGCCGCCCTCGTAGTGGTGGAACAGGTGTTTGCCCCAGGCGGTCGCGCTGCGCAACACCCGGCCGCTGACCGCTTCGGCGGCGTCACCGAAGCGGCCCTGCGGGCTGGTAACGATGACCGGCGCCTTGCGAAACCGCTTCTGGTGCAAGCGTGCCAACCGGTGCAGAGTGTGCCCCTCGGGCATCGGCTAGGCGCCTGGCACGGGCGGTGCGACGTGCGTCTTCTCGTACTCGGCGAGGATGTCGATGCGGCGCTGGTGCCGCGGCGCCTCCGACCACGCGGTGGTCAGGAACGCGTCGACGAAGGTAAGGGCGTCGGCGACGGTGTGCATCCGGCCGCCGATGCTCAATACCTGGGCGTTGTTGTGCTGCCGGGCCAGAGACGCCGTCTCGACACTCCAGGCCAGGGCACACCGCACGCCGGGCACCTTGTTCGCCGCGATCTGCTCTCCGTTGCCGGAGCCGCCGATGACGATGCCGAGGCTGTCCGGGTCGGCAAGGGTGCGCTCCGCCGCGGCGATGCAGAACGCCGGGTAGTCGTCCTCGGCGTCGTAGGCGAAGGCACCGCAGTCGACGGGGTCGTCGCCGCTGGACTCGAGGTGTTCGATGACGGCCTGCTTGAGTTCGAAACCGGCGTGATCGGAGCCGAGGTAGACGCGCATGGCGGTCACCTTACTGGGCGACTCAGCCGACCGTGATGGCGTCGAGCCGTTCCTTGATGAAGTCCGACGTGGTGACGGGCGGCAACCCCGCGACCTTCCCGATCGGCGGTTCCAGCGGGGCCACGATCGCGTCATGGTTGGCCTCGTAGAAGTAGATGAGCGAGACCAGATCCTCCTCGGGCGCCTCGGGCTGGGGCGGGAGCACGCGATGCCGACCCGACGGCCATCGTCGCCCGCTCCAGTACTCGAGCAGATCGCCGATGTTCACCGTCAGCGCGTCGGGATCGTACGGGGCGTCCTCCCATCCCCCGACCTCCGAATACACCTGCAGGCCACCGGCTCCCGGTTCACGGTCCAGCACGGTGACGGTGCCGAAGTCGGTGTGCGGACCAATCCGGAACTGCCCGGGCTCCGGTGTCCCGACGACGCTGACGGGCGGGTAGTGGTTGATGTTCATCGTCCAGGTGGGTCGGTTCGCCAGCAGTGCCCACGGATTGGCCGGCATACCCAGCGCACGAGCGAACAGCGCGAGCAGTTCGTCGGAGAGTCGGCGCACCGCGGCGGTGTACTCGGTCACCAGTGCATGCAGGTGCGGGACCTCGGCCGGCCAGACGTTGGGCGCGAACCAGATTCGGTCGACATCGGGATCACCGGTCGCCGTCTCGGCCCCCAGGCTGTAGCTCTCCTTGAGATCGGGCGGCGTCTCGGTGCCCTCGGCGTAGCCGTTGGCCTCGGCACCGGGCCCGATCCAGCCGTGACCGCCGACCGGCACGCCGTAGCGCTGCTTGACGTTCTCGGGTTGCGCAAAGAAGTCCCGGCTGGCCTGGCGCACCGCCCCTGCCAGCCCCTTGTCGACGCCGTGACCGGTGACGAGGATGAACCCCGCCTGCTGCAGACCTTCGTCCACCTCGGCGGCGACCGCGTCGGCGGCCGCTCCCCCCTCATGCCAACGCGAGAGATCAACTGTCGCAATCATCGTCGCCCATCCAGCTTCGCCCACCCGATCATTCCCCGATGTCCTCCAACCACAGCTCCGGCTGCGCCGCGATGAAGTCCGTCATCATCCCGATACAGCGCTGATCTTCGAGAAGCGTGACGGCGACGCCGTTCTCGGCCAGCCAATCATGCCCGCCGCTGAACGTCTGCGCCTCGCCGATGACGATGGCGCCGATGTTGAACTGTCGCACCAGACCACTGCAATACCAGCAGGGCGAGAGCGTCGTCACCATGATCGTTGACCGGTAGTCACGTTGGCGACCCGCTCTGCGGAAGGCGTCGGTCTCCCCGTGTACCGACGGGTCGTCGTCCTGCACCCGCCGGTTGTGGCCGCTGCCCAGCAGGACGCCATCGGCGCGAAAGAGTGCGGCGCCGATGGGAATACCGCCCTCCGCCAAACCCTTTCGAGCCTCCTCGACGGCAACGTCGAGCATTTCCTGCGGCGTCATACGGATGTGGTGGCGAGGGCGCGCTCGGCTGCGATCTTGGAGCGGCAGACCAACAGGTACGCCCCTCCGGCCAGCACGAAGCCGACGAAGAACGTGATGTCCCCGAGTTCCGGTAAGCCCTTCGCCACCAGACCGACGAACTTCTCCTGGTTGGAGAACAGCAGCACCGACACGATGAGCCCGAAGAGGAACGACGCCAACCCACCCCAGTTGGCGTAGGAACGGTCATACAGGTACCCGGCGATCTTCTGGCCGCGCCGCAGGTACTGGTCGGCGAAGACGACGCCCAGCCACGGCCCGATCCAGTAGGCGATGATCAAGAGGAAGGCCTCGTAGCTGTGGGCGGCGTCCGGGAGCGCCCACCAGGCGATCAGGAACCCAGCGACCCCGAAGAACACCGTGACCAGGGCTCGGGCCACGTGCGCGGGCAGCTTGATCCCGATCGTCACGAAAGCCATTGCGCCGGAATAGATGTTGATCGAATTGGCGGCGATGGCGCCGATCGCGATCGCCAGCAGCGTCGCCTTGGCCAGGGGTGAGGCCAGCTCGCTGGTGAACGATCCGGTCGGATCGCCGAGGTTGGCCTCACCGGTGGTCACCGATGCCGCGCCGACGATCTCGAGCACGAAGCACGAGATGAACAGCCCTGCGGACGCGAACATGCCGGTGCGCGCCGTGGAGACGGTCGACGGCAGGTACCGGGTGTAGTCGGCGGCGTACGGGGTCCAGCCCGCCGCGTAGCCGAATGACGTGCCGACCGTGAGCAGGAAGCCGCCCATGCCGCCGACGCCACCGGCGCCCACGGGCGCACCGAGGTCGGCGTGCATGAAGATGGCCGCGGAGGCGGCGATGAAGACCACCGCGAGCAACGGGAACGAGTACTTCTCGAACGCCTGCACCAGGTTGTGACCGAAGAAGGCGAACCCGGTCTGCAGCAGCACGATGATGATCAGGCCCACCAGAGGTCCGAAGCCGAACAGCGTCGAGAGCGCGAAAGCGCCGCTGACACTGTTCGTGGCGAACCAGCCGACGCCGGCGGTCACCGACATCAGCACCGAGGGCACGGCATTGCCCTTGAAGCCGAACGCCATCCGGCCGAGCACCATCTGCGGGACGCCGTGCAGTGGACCGCGCGCGGACAGCAGGAAGTGCGCGATCGCCCCGAGCCCGGTGCCGATTGCAATGCCGACGACCGCTTGCCAGAAGCTCATCCCGAACGCCAGGACCGCCAGCATCCCGACGAAGATCGTCGCGAACTCGAGGTTGGGCGACGTCCACGTCCAGAACAGCTGGCTCGGCTTGCCGTGGCGATCGGCCTCGGCGATGAACTCGTTTCCGCCTGGTTCGACCGCGACGATCTTGTCGCGGTAGGAACCGTCAGTGGTGGGCTCGGCCGTCGTCATGGGTACACCGTCGCCCGAGGTGCGCCTCTCCGCAACCGGAATCGAGCTCTGGATTGACGTCCGAAGGAGCCTCAGCAACGAATCACTGTCATGACCACGACGTCGCACCTGCCCGCAGCCCGGGCCGCAGCCGCCGGATTCCTCGCGGTCACCGCTGCTCTGGGTGCTGGGCACCTGATGGCGGGGGCGCTTCTACTGCCGGCGGCGTCGCCGTTCTTCGCGGTCGGCAACGCCTTCATCGACCGCACACCCACGTCGTTGAAGAACTTCGCCGTGGAGAATTTCGGGACCAACGACAAGCCCGCCCTCCTCATCGGCATGGCTGTGGTGCTTGCGCTCGTCGGTATCGGCGTCGGGCTCATCTCCCGGCGCAGCCCGGTGCCGGGGGTGATCGCCGTGGTGGTCGTAGGACTCGCAGGTGCGCTTGCCGTGCACGAACAATCGACCGGCTCGTTGAGCCTGCTGGCTCCCGCGGCCTCGGTGGTCGCCGGAGTGGGGACGTTCTGGTGGTTGCACCGGCTCGCGCGGCCACGGCCGGCGTCCGTCGAACCCGACGCGGAGCAGGCGCCCCGCGCCTCGCTGGGACGGCGACGCTTCGTGCTCGGATCGGTGGTGGCCGCGCTCGGCGCTCTCGTCGCAGGCGCCGGGGGTGTCGCGTTGACGCGACGGATCGACGTGGCGGCGTCCCGGCGCGGTGTCGGCGCCCTCGTCCCGACGACGCCCGCCCCCGCGATCCCCAACGGCGCGGCCTTCCCCGAACTCGGGACACCGACGTTCATCACGCCCGTGGCGGACTTCTACCGCATCGACATCAACCTCGAGGTGCCACAGCTGCGGGCCGAGGACGCGACGCTGCGCATCTCGGGAATGGTCGACGAGCCGCTCGAGTTCAGCTTCGACGACATCCGTTCGATGTCGTTGGTGGAGAAGACGATCACGATGACGTGCGTCTCGAACGAGGTCGGCGGGCCCTACGTCTCGACGGCCAACTTCATCGGCGTGCCGCTGCTGGACCTGCTCGACCGCGCCGGGGTTAAGGGCGGGGCGCAGCAGTTGGTCGGGCACTCCGCCGACGGTTTCACCCTCGGCACCCCGCTGGACCTCCTGCGCGCCACGGGCAAGGACGCGATGCTCGCGATCGGCATGAACCGGGAACCGCTGTTGCCCGAACACGGTTTCCCGATGCGCACCGTCGTCCCCGGTCTCTACGGGTACGTGTCGGCCACGAAGTGGGTCGAGGAGCTGGAACTGGCGACCTACGACGTCAAGCCGTACTGGGTGGAGAGGGGCTGGGACGGCCAGCCACCCGGCGTCGTCCCCATCAAGATCTCCTCGCGCATCGACGCACCCGGATCGTTCCAACAGGTGTCCGGGCCCGAGGTCACGATCGCTGGCACGGCGTGGGCGCAGGGCCGTGGAATCAGCCGTGTCGAGATCAAGTTCGACTCGACGGACTGGCGCCCCGCCGAACTGGCCACCGAGGTGAATCCCTACACGTGGCGCATGTTCCGGCTGACGACCCCGCTGTCACCCGGGCAGCACACCGTGACCTGCCGCGCCTACGACGGGGACGGCGTGCCCCAAGCGCAGGAACGCCTCCGGCTGATCAACCCCGGGCCCGTGCCGGACGGTTCGACCGGATGGCAGTCGATCATCTTCACCGTCGCCTGACGCTGACCCGAGGCGCGTCAGTCGAACTCGGGCGACTCGTGCCGGGTGCGCTTCAGCTCGAAGAAGTGCGGATACGCCGCGAAGGTCACCGACGCGTCCCACAGCTTGCCCGCCTCCTCGCCGCGCGGGATGCGCGACAGCACGGGGCCGAAGAACGCCACGCCGTTGACGTGGATCGTGGGCGTGCCGACGTCATCGCCGACCGCGTCCATCCCGGCGTGGTGGCTCTTGCGGAGGGTGTCGTCGAACTTCTCGCTGGTAGCGGCTTCGGCGAGCTCGGCGGGCAATCCCACCTCTTCGAGCGACTCGAGGATCACCCAGGAGAAGTCGGGATCGGACTCGCGGTAGCCCTGGTCGTGAATCCTGCTGCCCATAGCGGTATATAGCGGCGCGAGGATCTCACTGCCCCTGGCCTGCTCGGCTGCGATCGCGACCCGGACGGGGCCCCACGCGGTCTTCATCATTTCCTTGTACTCGTCGGGCAGGTCGCGCCCCTCGTTGAGCACCGCAAGGCTCATGACGTGCCACTCGACGTCGATGTCACGCACCTTCTCGACCTCGAGGATCCACCGTGAGGTGATCCAGCACCACGGGCACAGGGGGTCGAACCAGAAACCGGCGACATCCTTCTTGGCCATCATCAGATCCTCTCGGGAGGCACGGGGACAGACTTCCGTCTGGCGTAACCATGCACTCCCCGACTGTGTTCCCGTTTTGCGTCTACTCACCGTCAACGGCGGCCCGCACCGTGTCGAACGCGCCGGCCATCGCGTCGAGCGCAACGATGACGGCCGCTCGGGTCGGCTCGTCGAGATGCGCGGCGCTGCGGGCGACGTGCTCGCCCCAAGGGCCGGTAGACCCGCGCGAACGCCGCCCACGTCTCCGGCCGCAGGCCGACGGCGTTGGCCCGGTGTCGGTTGACGACGCGGGTGCAGGTCGGACCCCGGCTAGTGTTGTTCGACGTGGCACTTCCCAACCTCACCCGCGACCAGGCGGCCGAGCGCGCGGCGCTCCTCACCATCGACAACTACCGGATCGGGCTCGATCTGACCGATGGCTCCGGCGGGCCTGGTGAGCGGACGTTCCGATCGACGACGACAGTGACGTTCGACGCGCTCGTGGGCGCGGACACCGTCATCGACATCTCCGCCGACGCGGTGCGCAGTGCGACGCTCAACGGCATCGACGTCGACGTCTCTGGTTACGACGAAGCCACGGGCATCCCGTTGGTGGGCCTGGCCGAGCACAACGTGCTCGTCGTCGAGGCGGACTGCCGCTACTCGAACACCGGTGAGGGCCTGCATCGCTTCGTCGACCCGGTCGACGAGGAGGTGTACCTCTACTCGCAGTTCGAGACCGCCGACGCCAAGCGGATGTTCGCGTGTTTCGACCAGCCCGACCTGAAGGCCACCTTCGACGTGGCGGTCACCGCGCCCGCGCACTGGCAGGTCATCTCCAACGGCGCCACCAGTGACGTCGAGTCGGCTGGGAATGTCTCAGTGCACACGTTCGCCACCACGCCGCGGATGAGTACCTACCTGGTGGCCCTGATCGCCGGTCCGTACGCCCGGTGGGACGACGTCTACACCGACGAGCACGGCGACATCCCGCTCGGCCTCTTCTGCCGCGGGTCACTCGCCGAATACATGGACGCCGAGCGCTTGTTCACCGAGACCAAGCAGGGATTCGGCTTCTATCACCAGAACTTTGGCGTGCCCTATGCCTTCGGCAAGTACGACCAGTTGTTCGTTCCCGAGTTCAACGCGGGCGCCATGGAGAACGCCGGCGCCGTCACGTTCCTGGAGGACTACGTCTTCCGGAGCAAGGTCACGCGCTACAGCTATGAGCGGCGGGCCGAGACCGTGCTGCACGAGATGGCGCACATGTGGTTCGGCGACCTGGTCACGATGCAGTGGTGGGACGATCTGTGGCTCAATGAGTCGTTCGCGACCTTCGCCTCGGTGTTGTGCCAAAGCGAGGCAACGGAATACACCGCGGCGTGGACCACCTTCGCCAACGTCGAGAAGTCGTGGGCGTACCGGCAGGACCAGTTGCCGTCGACCCACCCGGTGGCTGCCGACATCCCGGACCTGCACGCCGTCGAGGTCAACTTCGACGGCATCACCTACGCCAAGGGCGCGAGCGTCCTGAAGCAACTCGTCGCGTACGTCGGCCTCGAGGCATTCCTCGCCGGCCTGCGTGACTACTTCCGCGACCACGCGTTCGCCAACGCCACGTTCGGCGATCTGCTTGGCGCGCTGGAGAAGTCGTCCGGACGCGACCTTTCGCACTGGGGCCGGCAGTGGCTCAAGACCACCGGCCTCAACACCCTGAGCGCAGACTTCGACGTCGACGGCGACGGTCGGTTCACCCGGTTCGCGATCAACCAGAGCGGCGCGGCGCCGGGTGCTGGCGAGACCCGCGTGCACCGGCTCGCGGTCGGCATCTACGACGACGACGGCTCGGGAAAGCTGGTTCGCACCCACCGCGAGGAGCTCGACGTCGAAGGTTCGAGCACTGATGTCCCTGCACTGCAAGGAGTTTCGCGGGGTCAGCTGATCCTGGTCAACGACGATGACCTGACGTACTGCTCGCTGCGCTTGGACCCCGAGTCGCTGCAGACGGTGTTGACCCGCGTCGCCGACATCGCCGACTCCCTGCCGCGCACGCTCGCGTGGTCGGCCGCCTGGGAGATGACCCGCGAGGCCGAGATGAAGGCCCGCGACTTCGTCGAACTGGTCAAGGGCGGCGTGCAGGCCGAGACCGAGGTCGGGGTGGCCCAGCGATTGCTGCTGCAGGCGCAGACCGCGCTGAACGCCTACGCCGACCCGGACTGGGCCTGCTCGCAGGGCTGGCCGGCGTTCGCCGACCGGCTCCTCGAGTTGGCCCGCGCGGCCGAGCCGGGTTCGGACTTCCAGCTGGCATACGTGAATGCCCTGTGCACGTCGGCGTTGTCGCTGCGCCACACCGCGGTGTTGGCGGGATTGCTCGACGTCGATGAGCGCTCGCGCGAAGAGCCTGTGACCGACCCCGCGGACAGCGGTCTCCCCGGCCTGACCATCGACACCGACCTCAGGTGGCGCATCGTGACCGCGCTGGCCGCCGGCGGCGACATCGACGACGACGGAACGGCCACACCGTTCATCGACGCCGAGGCCCAGCGTGACCCGACCGCTGCCGGACGGCGCAACGCGGCAGCGGCGTCGGCCGCACGCCCGCAGGAAGCGGTCAAGAACGCGGCGTGGGAGCAGGTGATCGAGGACGACACGTTGGCCAACATCACCACCAGAGCCATCGTCAACGGGTTCGGCCAGCCTGGCCAGGCCGCGTTGCTGCAGCCGTTCACCGCCAAGTACTTCGACGCCATCCTCGGCGTCTGGGAGCGGCGATCCAGCGAGGTCGCCCAGACCGTGGTGATCGGGCTGTATCCCTCGTCGGACGTGAGCCAAGCCGGGCTGGACGCCGCCGAGGCCTTCCTCGCCGGTGAGGTGCCGCCTGCGCTGCGTCGACTCGTCGTAGAGGGACGGGCAGGAGTGGAGCGGGCGCTGCGGGCGCGCGCGTTCGACATCGCCTGAGACGGTTGGCCTAACCGGATTTCGGCGTTTCGTCGCCTAGGCTCGCGCCATGGCGGCCACCAATAGTCGCAGGGCGCGTGCCGCGCGCCGACGGACCCGACGCGTCGCGGCCGTGGTGAACGACCTCACCCCCGCGCAGTGGACCGCCGCCAAGGAGGCCTGGGGCGGTTGCGCCTACTGCGGTGCCACCGATCGTCCGTTGCAGCGGGACTGCGTCATGGCGATCTCCCGTGGTGGGCGGTACACCGTGGACAACGTCGTACCCGCCTGCGCTGCCTGCAATGCCAGCAAGTGCAACGACGAGGTGACCGGGTGGCTCCGCCGCAAGCGACTCGACGAGCGCGCGTTCCTCGAACGCTATGTGCGGATCAGGGCCGATTTACTCGCGCAGACACCAACCGACCTGACTGCGACGGACTTCTAGCAAACGTCCCAACCTGCTCAATTCAGGCAACTTTCGCGGCCGAGGAGCTACGCGCCGTCGCCTCGAGCGCGCCGAGTGAGCGCAAGATCACACGTCAGGGCTTGATTTACATGGAGTTAACACGGGATCATCGAGTAGTCAGCCGGTAGGACGATCCCATGTCGGCTGGCACACAGCAAACCCTGCTCTGTGATCCGGAGCACAACAAAGGAGTAAAACGATGTCCTTCGCGCAGATTCGTGAAGACCTGACCCGCACGATGAACCGGCGCCGCCTCTACGCGCGGATCTACGCCCTTCCCGACTCGACGGTTCGCGAAGAACTGCTGGCGATCGCACAGCGCCACGACGCGAACGCCTGAGATACGACGAGTTCTTCCGAGCCGGTGACCGCCGAGGTCACCGGCTTCGTCGTCTCCGGGGCAGTCGCTGAGCGTGCAGGGTGCCGGTCAGCGGGGCGAGACGCCAGCGCTGAGCACCCGCACCGCACTGATCAACCCATCGATGAGGTTGCCTTCGGCGAAGGACGCGGCAGCGGCTGAGACGCCCAACGGGGCCGCCTCTTCGATTCCGCGGCCCTTGACCTCGGAGCCGTAGACCACTTCGATGGCCCGCTGGTTCGGCGACACGGCGAGCAGCACCGCGTTGTCGGGCGTGGGCACCTTCGCCAAGATCACCCTGGCCGTGGCGGCGGTGTCGTCACCGAGTCCGCCGAGGTACACCGCGAACCGGGCCTGGGCCGCACGCGAGCCGTACTTCAACGCATCGTCGAGGACCACGAGGTCCTTGACGGGAAACGGGTAGTGCACCGACAGCTCACCGGGTTCGGTGACGCCGGAGATCCGCCCACTCGAGGTGTAGGCGTATCCGTAGGGAAGGACCTCTGATTCCCTCTTCGCAATCTCGGTCGAGGACTCACTACCACTTACCACTTGCGCCACCTCCCACGGTCAGATGAGATCCATGGCCGTGATCGGCCGGTTCGTCGGCGGCCCAGAGGATCGGTTCGTGGGTCCACTCTTCGGACAGCTTGTAGGTCACGGGGTGCGGACCCTTGCGCCGATATATCAGTGCGGCCAGTACCAGCGCGACCAACAGCGGAACTCCGCCGAGCAGCGAGTGGGTCAGTGCAGTGCTCACGTCGCAAACCGTATCGCAAGGGGCCCTCAGGCCGCGCCCTCACCCAGATATCGCACCCAAGCGGGGTCGAGTTCCTTGACCGACGACAGCAGTCGCCAGTGCTGGCCCTTCGGCGGGAGCGGTGTCGTCCGCAGCGCCCAGCCCAACTCGGAGAGCATCCTGTCGGCCTTGCGGTGGTTGCACCCCGCACACGCGGCCACGCAGTTCTCCCAGGAGTGGGCCCCGCCGCGGCTGCGCGGGACCACGTGGTCGACGGTGTCGGCCTTGGCTCCGCAGTACGCGCAGCGGAACCTGTCGCGGTGCATCAGGGCCGCCCGGGTCATGGGCACCCGCGCCCGGTATGGCACCCGCACGAAGGAACGCAACCGGATCACCGAGGGCAACGGGATGGCCCGCGTCGCGGAGTGGATGACCGGACCCGTCGGGTCGGCGTGGACGACGTCGGCCTTGCCGCACAGCAGCATGACGACGGCGCGCCGAGCGGGCAACGCCGCGAGTGGCTCGTAGGTGGAATTCAGCAACAAGACCCTGCGTCGGCCCCAAACGCTGCTGTCATGGGTCGGCGGACGGGTATCGACGCCCGCGAGGGGCAGGGTCTGCGCAGCAAGCACCGAGGCGCCAGTTGAACCCGCCGCGGTCAAATGTCCGCGGCTCCTCCTTCGCTGCGACATAGATCCTCCGTGACACAGTGCACCATGATTTGGCGCCGACCGCACGACAATTTTGCCCGTGTTCGCTGGTCACCTCGGTGAACATCCGATGACACGCCCCGCGATTCGTGCGGCCATCGCCCCGGTCGCTACGCTCCTGCCCACCGGAAGGGACAATGGACCCGTGACGGAACAAACCACGTCGTTCTACGACGAAGTCGGCGGTGCCGAGACGTTCCGGACCCTCGTGTCGCGGTTCTACCAACTCGTGCGTGATGACGAGATCCTGCGACCGCTGTACCCGGACGACGATCTCGACGGTGCCGAGGAGCGACTTCGCATGTTCCTCGAGCAGTACTGGGGTGGGCCACGGACCTACTCCGATCAACGCGGCCATCCGCGTCTGCGCATGCGCCACGCGCCGTTCAAGGTCGGTCCGTTCGAGCGCGACGCCTGGCTGAGGTGCATGCACACCGCCGTCGGGGAGATCGATGCCCAGACCCTCGACGAAGCCCACCGCCAGGTGCTCTTGAACTACCTGGAGATGGCCGCTCACTCGATGGTCAACTCGCCGTTCTGACGCCCCAGCCCCGCTAGCGCAGGACGACGGCGGGGTCGCCGCGACGGCGGTAGACCGTACCGAAGCGGGCGTCGACGCGCAGCCACGTCGGGTGCACCCGCACCCGCACCACCTCGTCGGGAGCCACCGACTCGGGCGCGAACTGGTCGGCCGTCTTCGCCTGAGGCAGGAAGCCCATTGCGGTCAAGGTGAAGACGCAGCGCATTGGGATGCCGACCTGGGTGTCCCCGGAGCTGACCGAGACGACTTCCTGGTCGAGCAACGACGCGGGCGGTCCATGTGCGCTGCCGTACTCCTTGGCCAGTGCGACGCCGCGCTGCGCGAGATCGAGCACCACGCGCGCGGGGACGTCGTCCAGGTGTACGAAGCCCGTTGCCGGGGGCAGCATTCCGCGCCAGGCGGAGTCCATCGCGAAGCCTGGATCGACGTATCCGGAGCGGTCCATCGACTGCAGCGCCAACGCGAGCGCATCGGCGCCGGCGGAGAGATCGGCGGGCGACACCCGGCCCCCCACCACGCGACTCGCAAGCACGTCGAAACCCGTTGCGAGCCAAGCGACGACCTGCCCGGCCTCGCGCTCACGCAATCGCACCACGCTGGCGGTGTCGAGACGGATCGCCCTCTCGACGAACGTCGCCAGGTCCTCCCGGTGGGCGGCATCGTCGAGCCACAGCCCGCGCTCGCCATTCATCGCTGGTAACGCTGCAGATACTCGCGGTGGTGCGGCGCCAGTCGGACCAGGCGCTGCTCCTCGATGTGGAACGCCGCCAGCTGCGACTCACCGATCACGGCGGGCTTGGAGTCGGGATCGGCCAGCACCGACCGCACCTCATAGCCAAGGGTGAAGTCGACGGCACGCAGGCGATTCACCCAAATCGTCACCTGGAGAGGCGAATCCGCGAGTCGTAGCTGACCCTTGTAGATGACGCGGACCTCGGCGATCAACAACCCAATGGTGTCGAAGTCATCTGCGAAGGGTTCGGTGAGGAAGGGCACCCGCGCTTCTTCGAGGATCGTCACCATGGTGCCGTGGTTGACGTGCTGGTACATGTCGATATCCGACCAGCGCACGGGCACCGGCGTCGTGAACCTCACGGGGCCGTCTTGTCTTCGCGCAAGCGGCTCATCCATCAACCCGTCGTTCCCGTTCCACTCGTCCTGGTCATGCTGCGGATCTGTCGGGCAGCGACCGACAACGTCGCGAGGTCCTTCTCGCCGTCCTCGTAGATCTCGTTGAGCGTGCGACGCGCCCGGGCGACTCGGGAACTGTTGGACAACTCCCACTCCTGGACCTTCTGCTCGCCGGTCTCGTCGGGCTCACCCACGGCGAGGACGTCGAAGCACAGGGCCCGCAGCGAGCCATAGATGTCATCGCGGATTGCCAAGCGCGCCAACGAATGCCAACGATCGTCTCGGGCCAGGCGAGACACCGCGGTGAGCAGGCCGTCGGCCCCCAGATGATCCATCAGCGTGAAGTACGTATCCGCGACCTCGACGGGATCCCGATCGACGATGTCGGCGATGTCGATGACGTCGAGCAGGCTGTACTGATACAGCCCCGTCGCGACCGTCATCGCCAGTTCCTCGGAGACGCCCTGCGCCATGAAGTCGCCCGAATCCTTGGTCACGATGGCGCGGTCGTCACCCCTCAGCCACTCCATCATCCGCGGGGTCAGGTCGGCCACCTTCGCGGCGAAGCGGTTGGCCTCCGCGCCAACGGCCAGTGGTTGCGGCCGGTAGTTGAGCAGCCACCGTCCGGCGCGGTCGATCAGGCGGCGCAGATCGAGCGTCATCCGGTCCGTCACGGCGACCGGCACCCCGGCGGCGCCCGCGGCCCTGATTTGCCGCCAGACGTCGCCCACCCGGAAGATCTCGTCGGTGGCGACGTAGGCCCGCACCGCGTCGACCGGTCCGACCCCGACGTCCTCCGCCACGCGGTACGCGTAGCTGATGCCCGCGGTGTCGACGAGGTCGTTGACCAACATCGTCGTGACGATCTCCCGGCGCAGCTGATGGGTACGAATCTCGGGGCCGAATCGGTCCCGCAGCTGTCGTGGGAAGTACTCGGGCAGCCGGGCGGCGAACACCTCTTGGTCGAGCAGTTCGCTGGACAGCAACTGATCCTTGAGCGCGAGCTTCACGTAGGCCATCAGGGTCGAGAGCTCGGGCGTCGTCAGCCCCAACCCGGTCTCGCGGCGCCTGCGGATCTCCTTCTCCGGAGGCAGCGCCTCCAGCTCCCGGTTCAACCCGCGTTCGGTGGCGAGTGCCCTGATCTGCCGGGCATGCACCGGCAGGAGAAGGGCGGCATTGGCCCGGCTTGTGCCCATCAGGTCGTTCTGGGCGGCGTTGTCCTCGAGCACGAGCGCACCGACCTCGTCGGTCATCGACATCAGCAGCGGGGTGCGCTCCTCGGCACCCACCTGCCCTCCGGTGACGAGGGAATCGACGAGGATCTTGATGTTGACTTCGTGGTCGGAGCAGTCCACCCCGGCCGAGTTGTCGAGGGCGTCGGTGTTCATGTGACCACCGTTGAGCTCGAACTCGATGCGGCCGCGCTGAGTCACCCCGAGGTTGCCGCCCTCGCCGATTACCCTGGCGCGCATCTGATTTCCGTTGACGCGAACCGCATCGTTGGCGCGGTCGCCGACGTCGGCGTCCGACTCGATCTCCGCCTTGACGTAGGTGCCGATGCCACCGTTCCAGAACAGGTCGACCGGCGCCTGCAGGATCGCCTTCATCAACGCGGGCGGCGTCATCTCCTCGGCGTCGTCCGCCAAGCCGAGCGCGGTGCGTACCTGCGCGCTGATCGGGATCGACTTCTGCTCCCGGCTGTATACGCCGCCGCCCTCGCTGATCAGGCTGCGGTCGTAGTCGTCCCAGCTGGACCGTGGCAGCGCGAACATCCTCTCCCGCTCTGCCCACGACGAAGCCGCATCGGGATTCGGATCGAGGAAGACATGACGGTGGTCGAACGCCGCGACGAGTCGAATGTGCTTGGACAGCAACATGCCGTTGCCGAAGACGTCACCGCTCATGTCGCCGACGCCGACCACGGTGAAGTCCTCGGTCTGGGTGTCGAGCCCCATCTCGCGGAAGTGCCGCTTCACCGACTCCCACGCGCCCTTGGCGGTGATGCCCATCGCCTTGTGGTCATAGCCGACCGACCCGCCGGAGGCGAAGGCGTCGCCGAGCCAGAAGCCGTAGGACTTGGCGACCTCGTTGGCGATGTCGGAGAAGGTCGCGGTGCCCTTGTCGGCGGCGACGACCAGGTAGGCGTCATCGCCGTCGCGACGGAGGACACCGGCGGGCGGCGTCACGACCCCGGATGCCGTGTCCACGTTGTCGGTGACGTCGAGGAGTCCGGAGATGAACAGCCGGTAGCAGGCCACGCCCTCGTCACGGTGCGCGTCGCGGTCGACGGCGGCATCGCCCGTCGGGGCCGGCGGGTTCTTCAGGACGAAGCCGCCCTTCGCGCCGACGGGCACGATCACGGCGTTCTTCACGGCCTGCGCCTTGACCAATCCGAGAACTTCGGTGCGGAAGTCCTCACGGCGGTCGGACCACCGCAGACCACCCCTGGCCACGTTTCCGAACCGCAGGTGCACGCCCTCGACCCGCGGTGAGTACACGAAGATCTCGTATTTGGGCCGCGGCAGCGGCAATTCGTCGATCAGGCCGGGATTCACCTTGATGGACAACACGTCCTGACTGCGGGCCGACCCGGGTCGGGTGACGAAGTAGTTGGTGCGCAGCGTGGCCTGGATCATCGATGCGAACGCCCGCAGCACGCGGTCGGTGTCGAGGCTGACGAGCGCGTCGATGCCCACGGCGACGGCGTTGGCGGCTGCCGAGGCATCGCGCTTCTTGTCTCCATCGGGGGCGGCGTCCTCGGGATCGAAGAGTGCCTCGAAGAGCTCGACGAGCGCCCGCGCCGTCTTCGGGTTGTCGTTGACCACGGCCTCGATGTGGGACTGGCTGTAGGGAAAACCCGACTGCCGCAGGTACTTTGCGTAGCTCCGGAGCACCGTGACCTGCTGCCAGGTCAGGCCGGCGCGCATCACCAGCTCGTTGAACCGGTCGATCTCCACCCTGCCGTGCCAGATCGCGGTGACCGTATCGGCGAAACGCGTGGCGGTCGCTTCGCGCTCGGCCGGGTCCCGTTCCTCCGACATCGACTTCTGCGGCGAGATCTTGAATTGATAGATCCACACCGGCACCCCGTCGGCCCGGGTGACGGAGAACGGACGCTCCTCGAGCACGACCACGCCCATGCACTGCAGCATCGGCAGCAGCACACTCAGCGACGCCGATCTGCCGGCGAGATACCACGTGAGGTTCGCCGGTTGGCCCTCACCTCCGTCGGCGAAGACCAGCTTGACCGAATCATCGTGCAGCTCTTCGATGATCGCGATGTCACCGATCGCGTCGTGCGGGCTGAACGCCTGGCGGTAGACCTCGGGGAAGGCCGCCGCGTAATGCTCGGCATCGGCGCGGGCGATGGCGCCCGTCGGGACCGCGCCCATCAGGCGATCGGCCCAGGTGCGCGAGGCCTCCGTCAGCAGATTCTGGATTCTGGTCTCGTTGTCCAGCGACGTGTCGACGTCACCGGCTCTGGTGGCGTCGGGGAGCCGGACCGTGAAGTGCACCACGGCCCAAGGTGATTCGCTGACCCGCGCGGTGTACTCGATGCTCTCGCCACCCAGTTCCCGGACGAGGATGTCCTGCATCCCGAGTCGGACCACCGTGGTGTATCGGTCGCGGGGCAGATACACCAGGCACGAGACGAAGTGCGAGAGCTGGTCAGTACGCAGGAACAGCAGTGCGCGGCGGCGCGACCCCAGGTCGACGACCGCGGTGGCCATGTCGAGGAGCTGCCGGGAACTGAGCGAGAACAGTTCGGAGCGCGGGATCGTCTGGATGATGTCGAGCGTCAGTGGACCGGGATGGCTGCTGTCGCCGTGGGACAGGGCGAGGGCCTCGTGGACACGACGCGAGATCAGCGGTATCTCGAGCACATTGGCGTTGGAGGCGGCGACGGTGAACAGCCCGACGAACCGGTGCTCGATGGCGGTGGTCTCGCCGGGCACCGTCTCGCGGACCACCACGATGTGGGGATGCGCGCCGTAGCGCAGATAGCTGGGCATGGTCGCCTGGGCCAGCACCAGCAGATCGTCGGGCCCGGTGAGCTGTGGGAGCACGTCGGTCCGCAGCCGGAGTACGCCCAGCCGGCTGGACGGTTCGACGGTGGCCACGCCGTCGGCGACCGAACAACGCTGGTATCCGAGCTGGACGAAGTGGCCGGCGGCGAGCCAGCGCAGCAGCGCCGCCACGTCCCGCCGGTCGTAGGACGGGAAGTGCCCGTCGCGGTCGGAGTCCAACTGGCTGGCGAGGACGACCAGCGCGGCGTTGAGAGCCGCGGAGTCCAGCGCCACCTGACGGGCGTCACCCAGCACGCTCGGCAATAGCGCGACCGCCTCGGCGACGGCTTTGGGATCCGCCGACGGCGACAGCTGCACGTGAATCCAGGTCTCGTCGATGCCGTCCGTCGGTGCGTCCGGAGCAGACGCGGGACGGACGTCCAGCAGTCCCCCGGCCGGGTTGCGGCGCACGCGGAGGACCGGGTTCATGATCGCGGTGTACGCGACGCCGAGCCGGTGCAGGAGCACCGTGACGGTGTCCATCAGCATCGCGTCCTGATCGGTGACGAGCTGGATGGCCGGGCCGACCCCGTCGGCATCCCCGGCCGGGTAGACCTCGACCTTGGTGTCACCCGTGGAGCGTTGCCTGCCAACGCGTGCGTGTGCGGCGAGCAGCGCAGACGAGACGGATCGACTCGAGGAGTCCAGCGGCACCGAGAGCGTGGTGTCGACGACAGCGGCGTCACCGAGCGGCCCCCGACGCGTCGCGAGATACGCCTCCGCGAGGTCTCTGGTGCCCCCGGTGTCGATCACGGCGGTCTCGGACGGACCATCGCCGTGCTGCCGACCTGGAGCCCCAGGATTCACCGTCGTCATGCCGATCGCTCCTGCCTCACGCCCGCGCACCGACGCTGGCACGCGCGGATGTGACACTAGTTGGCCCCCGAGCCGCTGCGGTCAAACCCGCCGGATCAGTCGCGCGTCAACCTGCGGTGCGTGACCCGGTGTGGTCGGGCCGCGTCCGCACCCAGCCGTTCGAGCTTGTTCTCCTCATAGCCACCGAAATTGCCCTCGAACCAGAACCACTTCGCTTCGTTGTCGACGTCGCCCTCCCACGCCAGGATGTGGGTACAGGTGCGGTCGAGGAACCACCGGTCGTGGGAGATGACCACGGCGCAGCCGGGGAACTGCTGAAGCGCGTTCTCCAGCGAGCTGAGGGTCTCGATGTCCAGATCGTTGGTCGGCTCGTCGAGCAGGATCAAGTTGCCGCCCTCCTTCAGCGTGAGCGCGAGGTTGAGCCGGTTGCGCTCGCCGCCGGACAGCACGCCGGCCGGCTTCTGCTGATCGGGACCCTTGAATCCGAACGCCGACACATAGGCCCGCGACGGCACCTCGTTCTGGCCGACCTCGATGTAGTCGAGACCGTCGGACACCACCTGCCAGACGTTCTTCTTCGGGTCGATGCCGCCACGGTTCTGGTCGACGTAGCTCAACTTGACGGTCTCACCGACCTTCACGATGCCGCTGTCCGCCGCCTCCAGGCCAACGATGGTCTTGAACAACGTCGTCTTGCCGACGCCGTTGGGGCCGATGACGCCGACGATGCCGTTGCGCGGCAACGTGAATGAGAGGTCCTTGATCAGAATGCGTCCGTCGAAGCCCTTGTCGAGGTGTTCGACCTCCACCACGATGTTGCCCAACCGCGGGCCCGTCGGGATCTGGATCTCCTCGAAGTCGAGCTTGCGCGTCTTCTCCGCTTCGGCGGCCATCTCCTCGTACCGACCGAGGCGAGCCTTGTTCTTGGCCTGCCTCGCCTTGGCACCGGAACGCACCCAGGCGAGCTCCTCGACCAGACGCTTCTGCAGCTTCTGGTCCTTGCGTCCCTGGACCGCCAACCGCTCGGCCTTCTTCTCGAGGTACGTCGAGTAGTTGCCCTCGTACGGGTAGGCCCGGCCGCGGTCGAGCTCCAGGATCCACTCGGCGACGTTGTCCAGGAAGTACCGGTCGTGGGTGACGGCCAGGATGGCGCCCTTGTAGTCGGCGAGATGCTTCTCCAACCACAACACGCTCTCGGCGTCGAGGTGGTTTGTCGGCTCGTCGAGCAGCAGCAGGTCGGGTTCCGACAGCAGCAGCTTGCAGAGCGCCACCCGGCGCTTCTCACCGCCGGAGAGGTGCGTGACGGGCTCGTCGGGTGGCGGGCAGCGCAGCGCGTCCATCGCCTGTTCGAGCTTCGAGTCCAGATCCCAGGCGTCGGCGGCGTCCAGCTCTTCCTGCAGCTGGCCCATCTCCTCCATGAGCTCGTCGGTGTAGTCGGTGGCCATCAACTCGGCCACCTCGTTGTACCGGGCGAGCTTGGCCTTGATCGGCACACCCTCTTCGACGTTCTCCCTCACCGTCTTCGATTCGTCGAGTTGCGGCTCCTGCATGAGGATGCCGACCGAGGCGCCGGTGGCGATGTACGCGTCGCCGTTGTTCGGCTTGTCCAAGTCGGCCATGATCTTCAGGACGCTCGACTTGCCTGCACCGTTGGGACCGACGACGCCGATCTTGGCTCCGGGGAGGAAGTTCAGCGTGACGTCGTCCAGGATGACCTTGTCACCGTGCGCCTTGCGGACCTTCTTCATCGTGTAGATGAACTCAGCCATGCTTTGGGTAGTGCCTTTCCGGTCTTGGGGTACTGCTCAAGCATCCATCCTAGGGGTGGCCGATTACGGCTACGCCGTCAGAGGCAGGCCGCCGTCCCCGAGATCGCCGTCGTCGTCGGCCTCGTCACCGGTGGACGTCGTGTCGGCATCGACACCGACGGATCCGGCTTCGGCTTCGGTGTCGGTGTCGGTGTCGGCGCGCCTGCGTTGCACGATGCTGGCGTTGCACCGACCGAGGTCCGGCCCGACGGCGGTGGCCCGGACCTCCACCGACGAACGCCGATTGCCTTCCTTGTCGTCGTACTCGCTGGTGTAGAGGTGGCCGACCACGACGATCGGATCACCCTTGGTCAGCACACCGCCGACGCCGCCGACCAGTCGCCCCCAGCAGTTCACGTTGACGAACAGGGAATTGCCCGCCTCCCAGGTGCCCTCGGCGGTGCGGCGGCGAGAGTTGCTCGCGACCCGGAACTTGACCACCTGCTGGTCGCCGACCCGGCGGTGGATGGGGTCGGTGACGATGGTGCCCACCAAGGCGAACGGTGTTTCGAACATTTCGTGTCCCTTCATCGGTTCTTCGGTTCGGCAGCGCGTGATTCGCTGCTGAAGCCATTCACCGTCCGGCCGCCGACATGGATCGACCACGGGGAGCGATCGGGCAGCGGCCTGTGGATGAACCGCGGACTGTGGATGAAGGGCAGGCCCTAGGAGACGCGGGTGAGGACGCGAGGCCCGTTCTCGGTGACGGCGATGGTGTGCTCGGAGTGCGCGGTATTCGAGCCGTCGGCCGACCGGAGCGTCCAGCCGTCGGCATCGAGGACCAGCCGGTCGCTGCCCCGTGACCACCACGGTTCGAGGGCGAACGTCATGCCGGGCCTCAACGTCATGCCGCGACCGCGGCGCCCGCGATTGGGGATGTGGGGGTCTTCGTGCATGGTGCGCCCGATCCCGTGGCCGCCGAACTCCACGTTCACGCGGTAGCCGGCCGCCTCAGCGACCTCGCCGATCGCCGCCGAGACGTCACCGAGATGACCACCGGGCACCGCGGCGGCGATACCCGCGTCGAGCGCTCGGCGCGTCGAGGAGATCAGCGCGATGTCGGCCGGGTCGGGATTCTGGCCCACCGTGACCGTCACCGCTGAATCGGCCGCCCAACCGTCGATCGACACCGCGAAGTCCAGGCTCAACACGTCTCCGTCCCGCAGCACGTGGTGACGCGGCATCCCGTGCAGCACTGCGTCGTTGACCGACAGGCAGATGACGTTGCGGAACGGACCACGGCCGAAGGACGGCGCGTAGTCCCAGTAGCACGAGGTCGCCCCGCGAGCGCTGACCAAGTCGCGGGCCTGATGCTCAAGCTCCAACAGGTTCACGCCGGGCTGCGCGGCGGTCGACAACGCGGCCAGGGTCTCGGCGACGAAGGCGCCGGTGATCGCCATCTGGTCCAGCTCGTGAGCGGTCCTGAGTTCGATCACGGCGGCTAGCGGTCCTCGATCTTCGACAGTCTGGCGAGCATGTTGTTGTAGGCCGCCAGATCGGCGTCTTCGTCGCGGTCGGCGGCGCGATCCATCCGCACGGACGTGCGCTGGTCGCTGCGGCGCCACTGGACCAGCAGCGCGATGAGTACCAGCACCAGCGGGACTTCGCCTGCCGACCAAGCGATTCCGCCCCCGAGCCGCTGATCGGCCAGCAGGTCGGAGTGCCAGCTCAACTGCAACGACTGGTAGAAGTCACCGGCCAGCACGGCCTTCGTTCCCATCAGCACCACCCCGAAGAAGGCGTGCAGTGGCAGCGACCCGAACACCACCGCCAGCTTGGCGATCGGAGGAATCGGCCGCGGCGTCGGGTCCACCCCGATGACCACCCAGTAGAACAGGTAGCCGGTGAGCAGGAAGTGCACGTTCATCGCCACGTGAGCGGCGTGACTGTCGACTGCGACGTCGAAGATGCCGCCGAAGTACAGGCCGTAGAAGCCCGCGACGAAGATGACCGTCGCGACGATCGGGTTGGTGAGGAACTTCGACACCCGGCTGTGCAGCGCCACCAACAGCCACTCCCGCAGGCCGGGCGGACCGTCGCGGCCCGCGGCGGGCAGGGCCCGCAGGGCGAGCGTGACGGGCGCGCCGAGCACCAGAAGGACCGGCACCAGCATCGACAGGAGCATGTGCGCCGCCATGTGGATGCTGAACATCGCAGGCATGTAGCGACCGATGCCGGACGACGTCGCGAACAGCAGCACGGCGCACCCGCACAGCCAGGCCACGATGCGCCCCGTCGGCCACGCGTCACCGCGGCGGCGCAATCGCCACACCCCGGCCAGGTACAGCCCGGCGAACACCAGGGCGGCCGTGCCGAGGAGGAGGTCGAACCGCCAGTCGAACAGGATCCGGGCCACCGTCGGCGGACCCGGCAGGTCGTAACCGATCTCGACGGCCGTCACCGACGGATTGACGTCCGTCGGAGGCGGAGGCGGGGTGCGCCCCAGCGCGACGGCAATGCCGAACGTCAGGCCGAACACGGCGGCCTCGACGAGGGCCAGCCGGATCAAGGGGCCGCGCTCTTCCGGATCGGCGTGCAGGGCGGCCACACCGCGGCGGCGGTGCTGCCAACCGAGCACACCCAAGATGGACAGCGCCAGCGCCTTGCCGACGACGAGCCACCCGTAACTGGTGTGCACAAGGTCCTCGGGCCGGATGCGGACCAGGGCGTTGACCACGCCGGAGGCGGCCATCGCCAGGAAGCACCACAGCGCGATGGCGGAGAAGCGACGCGCGGCCAGGTCGGCGTGCTCGCCCCCGCGGAGGGCATGGGCGAGCAGCGCGAGCAGACCACCCGCCCAGACCGCGCCCGCGACCAGGTGGATGAAGAGACTGTTGGTGGCGAGGTCATGCGACCCGCCGGACGACGAATGGCCCGTGAGCACCAGCGGGAGCAGGGTGACCAGCGCGCCCGCGAAGAGCAGGGGGGTCCACGACCAGCGCAGCACCGGGATGCTCACCACCGTGACGATCGCGGCGAGCAGGGCGGTCCAGCGCCACGACCCCGCGACGTCGATCAGGCTCGCCACCGACCAGATCGCCGACGGGTCGAGGCGGCTCGTCAGCGGTTGGCCCGTGATGTCGGAGACGGTCAACGGGACCAGCAGCGCCGCACACACGGTCCACACACCGGAAGCGACAGTGCCCAACCGCAGCGCCCGGTAGCCCGAGGCGTCGAGCACACCGTTGCGCTGCGGTGGCACCAGGAAGGCGGCGAGGAGGAACGACCCGACCGCCACGACCGCGGCGATCTCCCCCGCCGCGCGCACGAACGGCAGTCCGTAGTTGGTGACGGGGCCGGGGTTGGGCAAGCCGGTCGCAGTGAGCGCGTCGGCCAACGACAGCCCGGCGATGCCGGCGGCGGTCGCCCCGGCCAGCAGACCGACGCCGACCAGGATGGGCCAGACCGCGCTGGCGCGGGTCGTGGCCGGCGCCTCGGTGGTGGTCATGACAACAGCGTATGGCGCGTTCCCGACCGACCGCCTATGCGCCGTCCTTGCGCTTCATCAGTTCGCGGACGAAGAACTGCTCCCGGGAGAACTGCTCGACCTTGTCCATGTCGCCGAGAACGCCGCGAAGTTCGGCGAGGAACGCCGAGCGGCGTGGTTCGAGGTCCGCTGCGGGCTTGAGCAGATTCTGATCGGCGACCACCTGCCGCGCGGTGGCGAACAGCAGCGCCGACACCGACTCGTTGCTGCGGACCCGGTCCTGGGCGATGTACTGACCACCGACTCCGAGCGCGAGCTTGGTCAGGTCCTTCTCGCTGATCTCCGGTGCCGTGTCCCTGAGCACGTCGGCGACGATCTCGTAGGCCTCGATGAAGGGCCGCAGCATGGCGCCGGCGATCAGTGGCCTCTTGGCCCGCAGCATCGCGTCGACCTCGTCACCCCCGGCGGTGACGTGCTGCTCCCAGTCGTCGAACCACGACATCTCCTCCGCGATGTGCTCGCGGAACGCCGCCGAGTCGGCGAAGTAGAACTCGAACTTCAACAGGTCGCGGAGCCGCATCGCCTGCGCCCAGAACGCACCGATCCGATCACCCGCCGCGCGTCCGGCGAAGGCCAGCGACAGCTCCACGATCGACGTCTCGAGGAACGCGTGGATCAAGCTGTTGCGGTAGAAGGCGGCCTCGTGTTCGTCGTCCGGGCAGATGCGCCACACCGGCTCCCGGCCACCGTCCACCCGCGTGACGGGATGACCCCCGGACAGTGCGTCGACGGCGGCCCTCACACCCTCGGTGGTGCGCAACCGAATGGCACTGTTGGTCATCGGGGTCTTCGTGCGCTCGAGGTAGTCCAGCGCGTCCTGCACCGTGTGGTGCAGCTGCCCGAGGGTCAGCGCCACGCCATTGGTGGTCAGCAACAGCGCCGACACCAAACCCGTTGCGTTGACCGGCGTTACACGCAGGATGCGCCAGGCCACCTCGAAGGCCATCTTCTGCATCGCCAGACGTTTGGCCGCCTCGTCGGTGGTCATGGGCCCGTGCGGCTCACCGAGGTACTTGGCCATCGAGACCGCTTCGGGGAAGCGGACGTAGATCTTGCCGTAGTTGCGGTCGCCCTGCGCCTTGATGAAGTTGTACAGCCAGGACACTCCCTCGGGTGTCTTCTCACCGCCGCGGGCGTAGGCCGCGTACTCCGCCGTCTCGTGGAGCTGGTCGAAGCTGATGGAGACGGGCTGCAGCAGGATGTCGTCGCTGCGGCCGGCCAGGTAGGCATCGGCGACGTACGCGAGCAGACCCAGCTTGGGCGGCAACATCTTTCCGGTACGCGAGCGGGTACCTTCGATGGCCCAGCTGAGGTTGAACCGCTTCTCGACGATGTAGCCGACGAATTCCTTCAGCACGTACTTGTAGGTGGGGTCGTCCAGCTTGCGGCGGATGAAGATCGCACCCGATCGGCGCATCAGTGGACCCATGAACCCGAACGACAGGTTGATTCCGGCAAAAGTGTGCACGGGCGGCAGCCGGTTCTCCTGCATCGCCACCGGTACGATCACGCCGTCGAGATAGGACCGGTGCGAGAACAGCAGTACCGCAGGATGATTCTCGAGAGCCGTGCGCATCGACTCGATCTCGGCGCGGTCGTAGTCGATGTTGGGATCGAATCCCCGACTGAAGATCGCCCGGCCCAGCGACGGGATCAGGTCGACGGAGAACCGACTCCAGCCCGTCGAGAGCTCGTCGAGCATGTCCCCCGCCGATTCCAGCGTGGCGCCGGGAATCTTCTCGAGGCCATCCCGAAAACGGGCCGACGCCAACATCTCCGGCTTGATCAACCGCGGTGACTTGTACTCCGGGCCGAGCAGCCGCAGCTCGACGCGTCCGATCGCCAGCTCCGCCCGCCGCACGACGAAGTGCGCGAAGTCGCGCGGGTGTTCGGCGACGGTGGTGTCGCTCCAGTTCTGGCGCAGCTCGGACACCTTGGCCGGTTCACCGGCCACCACCCGCGCGCGAGACGGGTCCTTGTGAAGGATGTTGCGCTGCAATAGCTTCGGTGGCCGGTAGGTATCCCGACCACTGATGAAGGACACCACCTTCGACCGCGTGGGCAGACCGCCGGGGACCCAGAACACGCGGACCGGGACGACGGAGCGGTCCTCGTCGACGTCGAGGAGTTCGACGAGGCGAGCCAGGGTGGCGGGCGGCGGATCGCCCTCGGTCGGGAGTTGTAGCACCTCGATGCGGGCGTCGGGGTGGGCCTGTCGCTGAACGGCCAGCCAGTCGTCGAGCATCTCGACCTCAGCGGGCGTCTCCACCGACGCGAGCACCAGCGCGTCGTCGGTGGGGGTGAAGCTGTGCAGCGCGTCGGCGGTGACCTTCACGGACGCCCCTTCTTGGCGAGCGCCCTCTTCGCGGCAGCCTTCTTGGCGGGCACCTTCGCGGCAGCCTTCTTGGCGGGCACCTTCTTGGCGGGTGCCTTTATCGCGGCAGCCTTCTTCGCGGCAGCCTTCTTCGCGGGTGCCTTCTTGGCGGGTGCCTTCTTCGCGGCAGCCTTCTTCGGTTTGGCGTTGCGCTCGTAGAGCGGAGCGCTGGGGAGTTTCCCGGTCGGCCAGTCCTTCAGCGTGTCGAGGTAGAGCTGGCGGACCTCGGCGATGCGTTCGCCGAGGTTCTCGGTCGTCCAGTCGTCGATCGGGATCGGCGGGAACACCGCGACGTCGACGCTCCCCGGATTGAACGTGCTCGAGTTGCGCTCGGCGATGACTTCCGCGTTGCGGATCACGATGGGCACCAGCGGAATACCCGCTGCCATGGCAATGCGGAAGGGGCCCTTCTTGAACTCTCCGACCTCGGTGGTGTCCAGCCGGGTACCCTCGGGGGCGATGAGGACCGAAAGACCCTTGCGCGCAAGTTCTTCGATCTTGCGCAGGCTCTCGACGGCGGATTTGGGATCGTCACGGTCGATGAAGGCCGCATCCAACGCCCTGCCGACCGTCCCCATCAGCGGGTCCTTCTCGAGCTCCTTCTTGCCGACCGAGGTGAAGTTGTCGCTGATGAGTCGGCCCGCGATGAACGGGTCGGCCTGGTTGCGGTGATTGAACAGGAAGACGGCGGGACGCTTGGCCGTGAGGTTCTCCGCCCCGAGCACGTTGAGGTCGATGCCGATGGACGTCATCAGCAGCCGGGTCCACGTGGCGGTGAAGAAGTTGACCCCGGTGCGGCGGTTGCGGGTCAACAACCCGAGCCCGATCGCGCCGGCTGCGGCAGGTAACACCGAGGCGATTCCAGCGACGGTGCGGATCTGCGAGACCGGGCTGCTGCCGCTGCGACTGCTGAACTTCAGGATCGGCCAACCACGTTTGACCGCAACCGCTTCCAGCTTCCCTGCGGGATTGGTCGGCCGTGGGTTGCCGACGAGGTACATCAGCGCGACGTCCTCGTCGCCGTCGGCGTAGAAGTAGCTCTTGGCCAGGTCGACACCGTTCTTGGCGGCGAAACCCTGGACCGCGCGCGCCTTCCCGGGTCCCCAGATGATCGGGGTGCGCACTTCACCGGTGATCAGGCCGTCGTCGTCGGTCTGGAACTTGTTGCTCAGCACGTTGTCGATGCCGAGGAACCTGGCTACGGGCTCGACCTGCACCGTGAGCGCCGACGAGCTGAGCACGACGGTGTGGCCGCGCGCCATGTGGGCGCGGACCAGGGCGCGCATCTCCGGGTAGATGCGCTTTTGGACGTGCTGGACGAACAGCCTCTCTCCCAGCTCGTCGAGATCGCTGATCGAGTTGCCGTGCAGCATGCGGGCGCCCTTGCCGATGAGGTCTTCGAACTCCGACCGGCCGAGTTGGTGATTCAACCCGGCCTGCACCATTCCGATGAACTCGCCCACGCTCATCTGCCTGCGCCGCAAGCGGTCCTGCGTCATCAACACGCCGGTGAAACCCGCGACCAGCGTGCCGTCCAGATCGAAGAACGCGCCGACCTCGGGCCCCTCGGGGCTGGCGTCGATCTCGGCGACCGAGCCGGGCAACCGCAGGATTACGTTGTTACCCGGACGGGTGGGTTGTCCGTTCTGCGAACTCATTGCGTGGCACTCCCATTGGCCGAGGTGGACACCGAAGTAGTAGTACTGGCGGCGGGCTCGGGGGCGAACGAGGCCGGCGTCGACCGTCCCTCACCCCCGAGCGCGAGCACCTCGTCGAATCCTGCTTGCAGACATCGGGCCCACAGCGCCTCGTCGGCGATGGCCGCGCGATCGTAGCGGGTGGTGATCGTGCAGTACCCTGCCCGCGAGACCAGCACCACCATCATGGCCACACCGGGCAGTGGCCCGATTCCGTAGTGGCGCAAGATCTTCGCGCCCGCGATGAAGGTGTCGCCGGGGTAGACGGGCACGTTGCTCGCTTGCACGTCGGAGTTGACGACCGATCCCGCCACCGATTCGAGGATGCTGTCCGGCAGGAGACTGATCAACGGCGCCATGGCGCCCACCATGTCGATCGCCCGCTCCTCGCGCTTGATCATCATCTGCGCCCGCACCTTCAGGATGCGCTTCGTCGGGTCGACCACGCCGACGGGCGCCGCGAGGTTGACTCCGGCGAAACGGTTGCCGCCCGCGGGATCGTCGTCAGAGCGCAGGTTGACCGGGACTGCCATGGGCAGCGTGGCGATGGGCATGCCCTTGGCTTCGTGGTAGCGGCGCAGGGCGCCACACAGCCCGGCGAGGTAGGCGTCGTTGATCGAGCCGCCGGCCGCCTTGGATGCCTTGTGCAGATCGCTGAACTTGATGTCGATGGCCTCGGTGCGCGACGACAGGCTGCGCCTGCGCAGCAGTGGCGACGGGTCGGCCACCGGCCCCATCACGCGGGCACTCGATCTGGCGTAGTTGACGACGCCGCCGAATGCGGAGAACGGATCGCTGACGGCCTTGCCGAACAGGGACGCGGCTCCCCCGATCGCGCCGAGGACGCCGCTCGCAATCGAACCGGGGAGCTTGGTGAAGCCTTCCCGCATCAGGTCGTTCGGCGAGAGATCCTCCGGGATGGGCAGCGGTGCCTCGCGGGTCGGTGCGGGGTCGCGCTCGACGTCGTAGATGTTGGCGAACATCTCGATGGCGCCGACTCCGTCGGTGACGGCATGGCTCAGGTGCAGCATCGTCGCGGCCGTCCCACCGGCGAGCCCCTCGACGAGCGTCGCCGTCCACAACGGCCGCGAGATGTCCATGGGCGACTGCAGAGCCACCTCGGCGAGATCCATCACCTCGCGCAGCGTGCCCGGCGCGGGCACGCGGACGCGACGGACGTGGAAGTCCAGGTTGAAGTCGGGGTCGACGACCCACCGCGGCGCGGCCGTCGGCAGCGTCGGCATGACGACCTTCTGCCGCAGCCGCAGCACCTTGCGCGATGCGTGCTCGAAGCGTGCCCGAAAGCGGTCCCAGTCCGGCGTCGCATCGAGCAACTCGACGCCCATGATTCCCGAGCGGGTACGCGGATTGGCCTCCCCGCGGTGCAAAAGCTGGTCGACCGCACTCAGTTCTTCGGGAAGCCCGGACGCCTCGGTCCCCGGCACGTCGCTCATCGTCTTTCGATCTCCTGCCGTCGTCGCCGAGTGCGGAGTCCACGCTAGTCCGACGACCGGTACCGCGGGTTGCAATACCCCTGTTGTGCCGCGGTTGCCAGGTGGGGTTTAGTCGTTGGCTGAGGTCGGTAGTTGCCGAAATGCTTCTGCGTCCAACACCCCGGCTTGCTGGCGGTTCCTGCTTGGCGCAATCCGGAGAGTGACCGACGTGCCGTATTCGTCGGGTCGCACGTAGTAGCACCGGTCGGTCTCTGGGCAGTAGATGCAGACGACATCGATCGCCGCTTTGTCCATCAACGTCGTATGAGTCCCATGCCGGTCCGCCCACATCGACCGGAACTGGACCTTGATCGCTCCTGACCGCGCTGATCGGTACTTCACCTGAAGGCGATGGAACTCGCCGCTCGCGTAGGCAACGAGATCGAACGGGGCATGCTCCGTGACGGGGAAGAGAACGATGAAGCCCTTACCGGCCAAGTCGGCATGCGCCTTCGCGACACCGAGGTCCCCCTTCTCCTTCGTAGGGTGCATGGCCATTGGCTTCAGAGTAAGGGATGACTCGTCCACCGGTCGCGTCATTCCGCTAAGGTATGCGGACTGCCTCCGTAGCTCAGCGGATAGAGCAGCCGCCTTCTAAGCGGTTGGTCGCAGGTTCGATCCCTGCCGGGGGCGCTCGGTTCTCTCCGCACCTCCACACCTCCCGGTCGAAGCCCGTAGAGTATCTGCGTATGAATGCAGATAACGGCGGATGCCGGCGCCGGCTGCCCGATGATCAGGTCGGCCTCGTCGTCGAGGTGTTCCGCATGCTCGCCGACACGACCCGCGTGCAGGTGCTCTGGGCGCTGGTGAACCGCGAGATGTCGGTCAACGAGCTCGCCGTCCACGTGGGCAAGCCGGCGCCGTCGGTGTCGCAGCATCTGGCCAAGCTGCGGATGGCTCGGTTGGTTCGCACCCGTCGCGACGGCACGACGATCTTCTACAGCTTGGAGAACGACCACATCGCCCAGTTGGTGACCGACGCCGTGTTCAACGCCGAACACTCCGGCCCGGGCGTACCCGGACACCACGCCACCAACGGTCAACTGCGAGCCCTTCATCCCGAGACCGCGCCGACAGCCGCGCGACGACAGACGGAGCACTGACCATGGCCCACGAACACGACCACGACCACGACGACATCCACGGCCACGATCACATCCACGACGCCCGTGGCGGCAAGTTCGGCGCGGCCCTTCGCGAAGTCTTCGCCCCGCACAGCCACGACGCCTCCGACAGCATCGACGGCGCACTGGAATCCAGCGCCGCCGGCATCAGGGCCGTCAAGATCAGCCTGGTCGCACTTGGTGTCACGGCCACCGCGCAGATCGTCATCGTCGCCGTGTCCGGATCGGTCGCGCTGCTCGCCGACACGGTCCACAACTTCTCCGACGCACTCACTGCCATCCCGTTGTGGATTGCCTTCGCCCTGAGCACCAAGGCGGCAACCCGGCGCTACACCTACGGCTTCGGACGCGCCGAAGACCTCGCAGGGCTGTTCGTCGTCGCCATGATCACGCTGTCCGCGATCGTCGCCGGCGTCGAATCCGTCCGCCGTCTCGTCGACCCGGTGCCGATCGAACACGTCGGGTGGGTGGCGGTGGCCGGGCTCATCGGCTTCATCGGAAACGAACTGGTCGCCGTCTACCGCATTCGAGTCGGACGGCGGATCGGCTCGGCAGCGCTGGTCGCCGATGGTCTGCACGCCCGCACCGACGGCTTCACCTCACTGGCCGTGCTGATCGGCGCCGGCGGTGTCGCCCTGGGGTTTCCCTTGGCGGACCCCATCATTGGCCTCGTCATCACGGTCGCCATCCTCGCGGTCCTACGCACCGCCGTCCGTGACGTCTTCCGCCGGCTCATGGATGGCATCGACCCGGCGTTCGTCGACGCCGCCGAAGCCGCGCTGGCCGCAGAACCGGGCGTCACCGCGGTCCGCAGCGTGCGGATGCGGTGGATCGGACACCGCTTGCACGCCGACGCCGAGCTCGACATCGATCCCGCCGTAAGCCTTTCCGACGCGCACCGCATCGCCCACGACGCCGAACACTCGCTCACCCACGCGGTGCCGAAGCTGTCCTCGGCGCTCGTCCACGCCTACCCGGCCGACGGGCCTGCCTGAGTTCTGGACTCAGTGCTGCCCCTGGGTGGCACCGCCTTCGGGTGCGGCGGACTCGATGCCCCCGTCCTCCGGCTCGAGTTGGGCCGATCCGTCGTCCTCGGAGGCGTCGAGGTGCTCCTCGCGCCGATCTCCAGCGGGTTGCGTCATGAAGGTGCGACTACCCGGCGGTGGGACGGGCCAATCAGCCACCGTCGTCGGCGGTCTGCGGTATGCCTGTGTAGACGAGTGACAAAGGAACGCCCACATGCCTTCTCCGCTACTGCCGCCCGGCTTCGACTTCACCGATCCCGACGTATATGCGCACCGCATGCCGATGGACGAGCTGGCCGAGCTACGCCGCTCAGCGCCCCTGTGGTGGAATGCCCAGCCGACCGACGTAGGCGGTTTCGGTGACGGCGGCTTCTGGGTGGTGAGCAGGCACCGCGACGTGCGCGAGGTATCGCGGCGCCACGACGTCTTCTCCTCGGCCGAGAAGTCGGTGGTCCCGCGCTACAAGGTGACCGGCGGAGGCGGACAGATCGAAGCAGGCCGCGCCTCGATGATCATGATGGACGAGCCCGAACACACCCGCCTTCGCAAGATCGTCTCGCGCGGCTTCACCCCGCGGGCCATCGAGCGACTACGTGCCGAACTCGACGAACGCGCACAGCGCATCGCCGCCGACGCCGCCACGAGACCCTCCGGTGACTTCGTTCTCGACGTCGCCTGCGAGCTCCCGCTGCAAGCCATCGCCGGGCTGCTCGGGGTGCCGCTGGAGGACCGCGGCAAGCTCTTCGACTGGAGCAATCAAATGATTGGGAACGAGGATCCCGAGTTCGCCGAGTACGACTCGCTGGGCTCGGCCGCCGAGTTGATTTGGTACGCCATGCAATTGGCCGCCGATAAGAGCGGTAGGAGGGGCGACGACATCGTCAGCACCCTCATCGACGCCGATGACGATGGGCAGCTCACCGACGCCGAATTCGGGATGTTCGTCGTCACCCTGGCGATCGCCGGCAACGAGACGACACGCCAATCGATCACCCAGGGGATGATGGCGTTCACCGACTTTCCCGAGCAATGGGAGCTGTTCAAGGCCGAACGGCCCAAGACCGCTGCCGACGAGATCATCCGATGGGCTTCGCCGGTCAACGCATTTCAGCGCACGGCCCTGACGAATACCGAACTCGGCGGCGTCGCGATCGAGAAGGGCCAGCGCCTGGTGCTGTTCTACCGCTCGGCGAACTTCGACGAGGACGTCTTCGAGGACCCACTGCGCTTCGACATTCGGCGAAGTCCGAACCCCCATCTGGGATTCGGCGGCACGGGCATTCACTACTGCATCGGCGCCAGCCTCGCCAGGATGACCATCGACCTGATGTTCAACGCGATCGCCGACCACCTGCCCAATCTACGTCCGATCGGTGAGCCAGAACGTCTGCGATCGAGCATGATCAACGGCATCAAGCACTGGCAGGTGGACTACTCGGGGGTGGATCAACGCACCCAGTCGGCCTCGGTATAGCGGATCACCCCGCGAATGTTTCTGCCGGCCAACATGTCGCGATGGCCCTCGTTGATCTCGTCGAGCCGATACCGGGCGGTGACGAACCCGTCGAGGTCCAGCTTCCCGGCCAGGTACATCGAGGCGAGCAGCCCGATGTCATGGCGCATGTCACCATTGCCCAGCAGGCTGCCCTGCAGACGCTTCTGCATCAGTATGTGAATGACGAGGTTGACGTTGACGTCGTGACAGTGCATGTCGGCCACGGCGGCGAGCACGCACATCCCGCCCTTGGCCGTCAACGTCATCCAGGCATCCAGGTCCTGCCCACGCGGCCGTCCGACGGCCACGATCACCGCGTTGGCCATCAGCCCTCGGGTTAGTTCGGCCAGCCCGGCCGTGGCGGACTCGAGGTCCGGATACGCCTGCGTGGCACCCCATTCCAGCGCGAGATCGCGCTTCCACTCGACAGGGTCGATCACGACGACCGATCGTGCCCCGGCGGCCGTCGCCCCACGCAGCGCGGCCATGCCCACCCCGCCCAGCCCGATCACCACGACGTCCTCCCCCGGCCGGACCCTGGCCACCCGCGTCACCGAGCCCCAGCCCGTGACGATCGCGCAACCGAGTAGACACGCCACCTCGAACGGCACCGCCGGATCGATGGGCACCACCGACGCGCGGTGCACCACTGCATAGGGGGAGTAAGCACCCAGCAGTGCCACCGGCCGAACGCCGCGTCCTCGGGCCCGTACCCGGAACGAGGCATCGCTGATCGCCCGCCCGGATTGCAGGAACGCCCCGCGGTCACAGAGATTCGGCTGTTCGGCCAAGCAGTGGTGACACCTCCCGCAGGACGGGATGCAGGACAGCACGACATGCTGACCGACGACGACGTCGTCCACGTCGGCACCGACCTCGACGACGACACCCGCTCCCTCGTGCCCGCCGAGGATCGGGAAGCCGTCAGCCGGCATCGACGCGGTGGCGGCGTGGTGATCGGAGTGGCAGAGCCCGGCGGCCTCCATGCGCACGGTCACCTCGTCGCGGCGCGGATCGCCGAGGTAAATCTCCTCGACCGACCACGGCTCCCCCGGGCCCCATGACAACGCCCCGACGGTCTTCACCGTGGCGCCCTCGCGCGGTCGCGCCGGATCCGTCGACGCAGGACGGCCAGTTGCACGTCGACGGCCCGCGCGTGCCGGCCCAGGTACGGCGGCGCCATCACCTCCGCGAGGCTCAGCGGCCAGCGCGAGTAGGCGACTGCCCGGGCATGGGTGAACGTCTCGAAACCGGCGCGCCCGCGGTAGGCGCCGCTGCCGCTGCGGCCGACGCCGCCGAACGGCAGGGCGCTGCCGAGGAAGTTGGCGGTGAAGTCGTTGCCGTTGACCGATCCCGAGCGGGTCTGCGCCTGGAGTTGCCGGTAGCGGTCGTTGTCGGCGCCGTACCAGTACACCGTCAGCGGGTGCGGATGGGCGTTGACATGGGCGATGGCGTCGGCGAGCCGACGGTACGGGTGGACGACCAGGGCGGGGCCGAAGATCTCCTCGTGGTTGATCGCCGCGTCCGGTGGCACACCGGTCAGGACGGTGGGCGCGACCTTGCGACGCTCCCGATCCGGCAGCGACTCCCCCTCCGGCACATGACATCTCACCCGGGCACCACGCGCAGCCGCGTCGTCGATCAGTCGGGTGACGTGGTCGAAGTGGCGTTCGTTGATCGACGACGTGTACTGGGCGTTGTCGGCGACGCTGGCGAAGCTTCGGCGCCACGCCCCCAACACCTCGTCGACGAACCCGTCCTGCAACTCCTCCGGAACCAGCACGTAGTCCGGGCACATGCACACCTGGCCACCGTTGACCATCCGGGACGCCGCGATCCGCGTGGCGGCGCGCACCAGGTCCGCGCTGCGATCGACCACCACCGGGTTCTTGCCGCCGAGTTCCAAGGTCACCGGAACCAGATTGCGCCCCGCCGCCTCGGCCACCTTGGCGCCGACGTCGGGTGAGCCCGTGAAGAACAGATGGTCGAACTGCAGCGCCGCGAAGGTCGGGCCGTCGGCCTGCTCGTCGGTGACGACGGCCAGTTCCTCGGGTGAGAAGTACTGGCCCGCGAGCGCGGCCAACAACGCCGCGGTGCGGGCGGTCACCTCGGAGGGTCGCAGCATCACGCGGTTGCCCGCCGCCAACGCGGTTCCCGCCGGCAACACGGTCAACTGGAGGGGGAAGTTCCACGGTCCCATCACACCGACCACGCCGAGCGGATCGTGCCGGAGCCGTTGGCGCAGTCCCGTGCGGGCCAGCCCCGGTGCCCGCGGCTCGGGCTTCATCCACCTGGCGACGTGCTTCTTCTGGTACTGAAGATCGCCGATGCAGCCGATGACGTCGGTCAGCATGGACACTTCACGCGGCCGGGTGCCGAAGTCCTGCGCCAGCGCGAGGGCGAATTCCTCGGCGTGCTCCAGCACGAGAGCCTGCAGGCGCGTCACCCGGTCGAAACGGGTTGCCGCGTCGGGTATTCCGTCGCGAAGGAACGCGGCGCGCTGACCCTCGAGGAGCGCATCGACCGTACTCATGCCGACACCGACGCCCTCGGGACCGGCACCGGCACATACGACCGCGCCCGCGCCGCCCGCTCCCACAGCACACCCGAGTCGGCGGTCACCCCCGCCTTGATGAGCTCGCGCTTGAGGATCTTGTTCGTGGCCGTCTGCGGCAGCCGGGTCTCGATCCGCACGAACCGCGGCCACGCCTTCGGGGAGAGATCCGGCTGGTCGGCGAGGAAGGCTTCGAACTCGGCCGGCTCGAGGTGCGCCCCGTCGTTCAACACCACCGCCGCCATCACCTGGTCACCCACGTTGGCGTCCGGTACCGCGTACACCGCGACCTGATTGAGTGTCGGCAGCCGCAACAGGATTCGTTCGATCGGTCCCGCCGCCATGTTCTCGCCGTCGACCCGCATCCAGTCGGCGGTGCGGCCGGCGAGGTAGATCCAGCCATCGGCATCGCGGTAGGCGAGATCACCGGACCAGTACATGCCGTGGCGCATCCGCTCATTCGTCGCCTCGGGATCGTTGTAGTAACCGCCGAAGGCGCCGCCCCCGGTGGTGTTGACCAGTTCGCCCACCGCGTCGTCGAAGTTGGTCAGTGCACCCGTGTCGTCGAAGACCGCGGTGGCACATTCGGTCACGCTGTCGGGGTGGTAGACCGCTACGCCGTCCCACCCCTTCCCGATCGACCCGGGCGGGCAGCCGTCCTCGCGGACCACGATCACGGCGAACTCGCTGGAACCGAAACCGTCCATCACCCGACAGCCGAAGCGACGCGCGAACTCGTCGATGTCGCGGTCGGCGGCTTCGTTGCCGAACGCGACGCGCAGCGGATTGTCGGCGTCGTCGGGCCGAGCCTGGGTGCCGAGGAGCAGGGCGAGTGGCTTGCCGACGTAGTTCATGTAGGTGGCGCCGTAACGCCGAACATCCTGCAGGAAGCCCGATGCCGAGAACCTGGCAGGCACCATGACCGCGCCACTGCAGACGGCAACGGCCCAGCCGGCCGCCACGCCGTTGGAGTGGAACAGCGGCATCGACAGGTAGCAGACGTCGTCGGGGGTGACGTCGAGTTGGAGCACGAGGCTGCTTCCGCTGAGCACCGCCATCACGTGCGCGAACGGGACCGCCTTGGGGTCGCCGCTGGTTCCCGAGGTGAAGATCAGCATCAGCGGGTCGGTGGCGGTGACCTCCCGGTACGGCACCAGCGGCGGCGCGGCCGCGACCACATCGGCGTAGGCGCGCGACGTCACGTCGATCACCGTGACGTCCGCGAGGTCGAGCGCCTCGATCAGGGGCTGGTGAACCGGATCCACCAGCAGCACTTGGCAATCCGCACGGCGGATGTCGGCGCCAAGGCCCTCCCCGCGGCGCGTCGTGTTGATGCCGCACAGGACGTAGCCGCCGAGTGCGGCCGCCGCCATCGCGCGCAACATCGCGGGGGTGTTGCCGAGCAGCACCCCGACGTGCAGGGGTCTGCCCGGATCGGCGAGGCCGATCATCGCCGAGGCTTCGGCGGCCGCCTCCCCGAGATGCTCACGCCATGTCCACGTCTGGTCCTGGTGGCGGACCGCGACGCCGTCGTCCTGCATGCGGTCGCGCAGAACCTGCTGGATGGTCTCGTGCACGGGGCGCCTCCTCGGTGTTGGGGAACGTCATGCCGTCGCGCCGCCGTCGACGACGAACTCCGCGCCGGTGCAGTAGCCGCAGGCATCGCTGGCAAGGAACGCGACCATGCGCGCGACTTCGTCCGGCTGGGCCGCGCGGGGCAGGGCGAGGTGGGTGAGGTCGAGGGTCGCCGCATCGATCATCGGGGTGTCGACGGCACCGGGTACGACGCAATTGACGCGGATGCGCGGGGCGAGCTCGAGGGCGGCCGACCGGCTGGCACCCCGCAGACCCCACTTCGACGCGGCGTACGGCAGGGCGCCACCGAAGCCGCGCATCCCGGCGGTCGACGCGACGTTGACGATCGAGCCGCCGTCGGGCATGACGGCACTCACCGTCTTCATTCCCAGGATGGGCCCAACGAGGTTGACGTCCAGCATGTCTCGGATCTGCCGTGCCGACCAGTCGGACAACGGCGCGCGTCGGTAGACGCCCGCGTTGTTGATCAGGACGTCGATCCGACCGTGCCGTGAAACTGCTTCCGTCGTGACCGAGTCCCAGTCGGCCGGTTCGGTGACGTCGAGCCGCTGGTAGCGCACCGACTCACCGAGTCGCCGCGCGAGGGCCTCACCGTCGGCGTCGAGGACGTCGCAGGCGATGACGTCGGCGCCCAACCCGGCCATCATCTCCACCTCGGCGGCGCCCTGGCCCCGGGCGGCGCCGGTGATCAAGACGACCTTGTCGTCGAACCGTTGGGGATTCATCGCGCAGTGAACACCAGTCCGGCGTAGTCGTTCTCGGCGACCTCGTCACACTGGGCGCGATAGACGCCGAACCCGCCGGCGAAGGGCATGAAGGCCCGCTTTTTGCCGTCGATGTTCGCCCCGAGGTACCACGACGACGTCGCGCGGACGAACAGCGTGCCGTCGGCCACCGCCGCGACGTGACGGGTCCACGCGTCGGCGGCGTCTCGACGCACGTCGACCTGAGTGAAGCCCGCCGATCGCGCCGTGGTGAGGAGATCGATCACCCAGTCGACTTGAATCTCGGCGTGCAACACCATGTTGGCCAGTACCGACGGGCTCCCGGGTCCGCTGAAGGTGAACAGATTGGGCAGCTGCGGAATCATCATGCCCAGGAACGTGACCGGTCCGTCGGCCCACACCTCGTCGAGCCGGACGCCGTCGGCGCCGACCGGGTCGATGCGCGTCAGCGCACCGGTCATGGCGTCGAATCCGGTGGCGAAGACGAGGGTGTCGCAGGGGTAGTCGCCTGCGGTCGTGTGCACGCCGCCGGCGGTGATGGCGGTGATCGGTTCGCGGCGGAGGTTGACCAGGTGGACGTGGGCGCGGTTGAAGATCTGGTAATACCCGGAGTCGGTGCAGATGCGCTTGGTGCCGATCGGGTGGTCGACGGGGATCAGATCGTCCGCGACTGCCGGGTCTTCGACGAGTTCCCGGATGCGGTCCTCGGCGAACTGCCGGGCGACGTCGTTGGCCGCGAGGTCGGTCAATTGGTCGGGAAAGGTCTTGCTGAACAGGACACCGCCCTCAGACCACCGCTGCCACAGGGCATCTGTGCGCTGTGCCGGGCTGTTGTCCGCGGCAGGCGGCACGGTCGTGGTGTGCGGGGTGCCCGCGGGCGCGTAGGCGGACACGCGCCGGCGTTCCGGGTACTCGGCCCTGATGCGTCGAAGGTCGTCGTCCGTCCACGGGCGGTTGGGCACCGGCACGCTGTAATTCGGCGAGCGTTGGAACACCGTCAGCGACGCGGCCGCGTCGGCGATCAGGGGGGCCACCTGGATGCCCGAGGAGCCGGTGCCCACCAGCCCGACGTGCCTGCCCTGCAGGTCCGGGTGCAGCTGGGGCCACGCGGCGGTGTAGTACACCTCCCCGGCGAAGTCGTCGATCCCGGGCAGGTCGGGGCGGTTGACCGCGGACAGGCAGCCGGTGGCGCACAGCAGGAACTGCGCGCGATGGCGATCACCGGTCGACGTGTACACCTCCCACGTTCCGGATCCTTCGTCGAACACCGCCCCCGACACCCAGGTCCCGAAGAGGTAGCGGCCG